>NZ_JBIWPO010000052.1:0-56825 GCF_044768275.1 Streptomyces sp. NPDC101152
GTTACGCAGACATCCCCGCCCTGAAGCGGTCCGGCGTTGCACCGGACCGGGCGGTCGTCAGGCCCCTCATCAGCGGTCAAGCGGTGCCCCGAGGCCCGGCGGCAACACCCCCCAGGTCATCCGTTCGACAGGGGGCAAACAGCCATACCGGACCCGGGGGCCAGGCGCCCCTTTTGCGGGGCCACGAGAAAGGTAACGGGGCTGCGACTAGGACGGTTTCCGGGCCCCGAATGTGACATGCGGGGCGTTTTCGCAGGTCAGGGTGATTGTCAGGGGTGGGGTGCAGCATGGGGGCATGGTGAGGCGAGCGACGGGCGGCACGGTCGGGTCGGGTGGGGCCGCGGTGAAGGGGGCGCGGCGGCCCGAGATCAGGCTGCCCGCGCTGGAGCCGTGCGGGGACGGCGGGTTGGAGCCGGACGGGGACTACGACGGGCTGGAGTTCCGGGACCGGGACCTGGCCGGGCAGGACGGCGGGGGCGCCCGCTTCATGGACTGCGCGCTGACAGGGTGCGTGGTGGACGAGACGCGGCTGCGGCACGCCCGCGTCCTCGACACCGTCCTGACGGGGCTGCGGGGCGTGGGCACGGACCTCGCGGAGTCGACGCTGCGGGACGTCGAGGTGGTCGACGCACGGCTCGGGGGGACGCAGGCGCACGGCGCGGTGCTGGAACGGGTGGTGATCAGGGGCGGCAAGATCGACTATCTGAACCTGCGCGCGGCCCGGCTCAAGGACGTCGTCTTCGAGGGCTGCGTGCTGGTGGAGCCGGACTTCGGCAGCGCCCAACTCGAGCGCGTGGAGTTCGTGGACTGCGTGCTGAAGGGTGTCGACCTCTCGGCGGCGGTCCTGAAGGACGTCGACCTGAGAGCGGCGGCCGAGCTGAGCATCGCGTCCGGCGTGGACCGCCTGACCGGGGCGGTGATCAGCCCGGCCCAACTGTTGGATCTGGCGCCGGTGCTGGCGGCACAGATGGGGATTCGGGTGGAGGGCTGACGGGGTGGGGACCTTTTACGGCAACGTGGTCGTGGCGCGGGCGTGCGACGAGGTGGTGCCGCTGCTCGACGGGTCGGGGATACGCGGGTACGCGCTGCCGGTCGCGCCGGGGCACACGGTCGTCTACCCGGACCCGGAGACGGACGCGGTCGACGTCGCCGGCCCACTGAGCAGGCTGCTGGAGGCGCCGGCGCTGGGGGCGTACGTCCACGACTCGGACGTGCTGATCATGCGGGTGTACGAGGACGGGGAGCTCAGACACGCCTACGACTCGTGCCCCGGGTACTTCGACGAGAAGGCGACGGACGGGGACGCGGAGGGGCACGGAGGCGGGGACCCGGGGGACGACGAGGCGTTCGCGTTCCCCGAGCCGGTCGGCGCCGACCCCGAGCCCTTCGTCCCGCTCGCCTTCGGACCGGTGGACCGGGAGGCCCTGGAGTTCGTGCTGCGCGGCACGGCCCTCGACCCGGGAGACGGCGAGGACGGCCGGTACGTGTTCGCCAACACCCAGCACTACGACGCGATGCTCTGCCTGGGCCTGAACGCCTGCCGGTTGAGCACCGGGTACCACTATCTGTCCCTGGGCGGGCTGCCGCACGAGACGAAGGCGGAGGAGCTGTTGGCCGTCGGGTAGGAGAATCCGAGGCTGCCTACGACACTCCTCACGACACCCGCGGGAAGCGGGCCTGCAGGGTCCAGATCGCCGGGTTCTCGCCCAGGTCGTCGTGCAGGTCGACCAGGTCGGCGATCAGGTCGTGCAGGAAGTCCCGTGCCTCACGGCGCAGTTCGGCGTGGGAGAAGGTCAGCGGCGGCTCCTCGGCCGGCATCCAGTCGGCCTCGATGTCCACCCAGCCGAAACGGCGCTCGAAGAGCATGCGGTCGGTGGACTCGGTGAAGTCCAGCTCCGCGTACTGGGGGCGGGACGCCCGCGAGCCCGCCGGGTCCTGGTCCAGCCGTTCCACGATGTCGCACAGCGCCCACGCGAAGTCGAGCACCGGCACCCATCCCCAGGCTGTGGACAGCTCCCGGTCCTTGTCGGTGTCGGCGAGGTAGACGTCCCCGCAGAACAGGTCGTGGCGCAGGGCGTGGACGTCCGCGCGCCGGTAGTCCGTCTGCGGCGGATCGGGGAAGCGGTTGGAGAGGGCGTAGCCGATGTCGAGCACGTACGAGATGGTGTCACGCCGCCCTAAGATCACTGGGGTGCCCCGATCCGTACCCGTTGTCCGCACCGTCCTCCTCGCCCTCGCCCTGACCGCCTGCTCCGGCGGGAGCCACGGCAGCCCGGGCGGCTCCGGTGTGGGCGACCCGTACTTCCCGAAGGCGGGCAACGGCGGCTACGACGTCGGCCACTACGACCTGAGGCTCGCCTACGACCCGACCGGTGGCGGTCGCCTCTCCGGTACCGCGACCCTCACCGCCCGTGCCACCCGGGACCTCTCCGCCTTCGACCTCGACCTCGACGGCCTGGACGTCCAGGACGTCACCGTCGAAGGCCGCCGCGCCCGCTTCCAGCGCGCCGGCCAGGAGCTCACCGTCCGCCCGCACGACCGCCTGGACGACGGCGAGACCTTCCGCGTCACCGTCCGCTACTCCGGCACCCCCGAGACCATCACCGACCCCGACGGCTCCCAGGAGGGCTGGCTGCACACCGCCGACGGCGCGCTGGCCCTCGGCGAACCGACGGGCTCGATGGCGTGGTTCCCCTGCAACGACCATCCGTCCGACAAGGCGTCGTACGACATCGCGGTCACCGTGCCGAAGGATCTGCAGGCCGTGGCCAACGGGGAGTTGACGGGCCGGACGACCACCGGGGGCCGTACGACCTTCACCTGGCACACCCCCGAGCCGATGGCGAGCTACCTCGCCACGGTCGCCGTCGGCCACTTCGACATCAGCCGCTTCACCATCGGCAAGGACCGTCTGCCCGCCTACGTCGCCGTCGGCCCGAGCCAGGCGAAGGCGAGCCGCAAGGTGCTCGCGCGGCTTCCCGAGATCATCGAGTGGGAGGAGTACAACTTCGGCCCGTACCCCTTCTCCTCCACCGGCGTGATCGTCGCCGACGCGAAGGACGTCGGCTACGCCCTGGAGACGCAGAACCGCCCGGTCTTCCCCGCCGCCCCCGACACACTTACGCTCGTCCACGAACTCGCCCACCAGTGGTACGGCGACTCGGTGACGCCGAAGAGCTGGCGGGACATGTGGCTCAACGAGGGCTTCGCGACCTACGCCGAGTGGCTGTGGGACGAGGACCACGGCGGCGCCACCGCGCAGCAGACCTTCGACGCGCTCTACGACCACGGCCAGGGCGACTACCCGGACCTCTGGGCCTTCCCGCCCGCCCGGCCGAGCAACGCGGCCCACATCTCCGACGACCCGGTCTACCAACGCGGCGCCATGGTTCTCCACAAGATCCGCCGGACGGTCGGCGACGACGCCTTCTCCACCATCATTCAGGGCTGGGCCGCCACCCACCGCCACGCCAACGCGGACACCGCGGACTTCACGGCGTACGTGGAGAAGTCGGCGCCGGACAAGGACTTCGCACCGATCTGGAAGCAGTGGCTTTACGGGAAGGGCAAACCGGCCCACCGGTGAGGTTTCACCGGCGGTCGACCGCCCTTCCGACAGCGGAGCCCCCGGCCGCAGCCGGCCGCGACCAGGGGCTTCCGCTCAGCGCTGCGCGCGCCGCGAGCGTCAGACGTTGACGCCGAAGTCCTGGGCGATGCCCACCAGGCCGGACGCGTAGCCCTGGCCGACCGCGCGGAACTTCCACTCCGCGCCGTTGCGGTACAGCTCGCCGAAGACCATCGCCGTCTCCGTGGCCGCGTCCTCGGAGAGGTCGTAGCGGGCGATCTCGGAGCCGCCGGCCTGGTTGACGATGCGGATGTAGGCGTTGCGGACCTGGCCGAAGTTCTGCGAGCGGTTCTCCGCGTCGTAGATGGAGACCGGGAAGACGATCTTGTCGATGTCGGCCGGGAGCGCCGCCAGGTTGACGTTGATCGCCTCGTCGTCGCCCTCGCCCTCACCCGTGCGGTTGTCGCCGGTGTGGACGATGGTGTTGTCCGGGGTCTGCTTGTTGTTGAAGAAGACGAAGTGCGCGTCCGAGTAGACCTTGCCCTGCGCGTTCACCGCGATGGCGGACGCGTCGAGGTCGAAGTCCGTGCCGGTGGTGGTGCGGACGTCCCAGCCGAGGCCCACGGTGACGGCGGTCAGGCCCGGAGCCTCCTTGGTGAGCGAGACGTTGCCACCCTTGGACAGGCTTACAGCCATGGTTGGGAGTCCTTTCCCTCGTGTGCGCACGACGCGGTACGGCGTACGGGCTTGAAGCTACAGCTACCCGTATGAACGCCACGAGGGGTGCCGAAGGTTCCAGGTCTCTTTACTTTCTTTACCGAATTCGGGATGAACGTTATTCGCGTGACGTGTGCCGGTCAGTCGCGCGACCATGGGGGACATGTCCGGTCCCTACCTCATCCGCGGCTCCGTCTCGCTCCCCGAGGCCGAGCTCCTGTGGCGTTTCTCGCGGTCGTCGGGGCCGGGAGGCCAGCACGTCAACACCAGTGACACCCAGGTGGAGTTGCGCTTCGACCTGGCCAACACCGAGGCGCTGCCCGAGGTGTGGAAGGCGCGGGCGCTGGAGCGGCTGGCCGGCCGTCTCGTCGACGGCGTGGTCGTCGTACGGGCGTCCGAGCACCGTTCGCAGTGGCGCAACCGTGAGGCCGCCGCCGTACGCCTCGCCGCCCTGCTCGCCGAGGCGAGCGCACCGCCGCCCAAGGCACGCCGCCCCACCCGGATCCCCCGGGGCATCAACGAGCGCCGGCTGCGGGAGAAGAAGCAGCGCTCCGACACGAAGCGCGGGCGCTCCGGGAGGGACTGGTCCTGAGTGGCCGTACCGGCGGTGTCGAGGCCGCCGCTCAGGACTCCTCGGCGAGGTCCAGCACGCCGACGGTCTGGCCGCCGCTCGTCTCGTCGGTGACGCGGAAACCGAGGGCGCGGTAGAAGCCCTCCGGGCCGTCGGGGCCCGGGTGCCATGTGACATAGCACTGTTTTCCGCCCCGGCGCCGGATCTCCTCGGCCACCGACGCGACCGCGAACCGCCCGTATCCGCGGCCCTGTTCACCGGCGGTGATGTTCAGGCGCCACAGGCCGGAGCGGAAGAGGGTGCCCTCACCGTTCCAGTCGATGTCGAGGAAGGCCATCAGGAAGCCGACCGGCCGGTCGTCGTCGACGATCAGGCGGGGCCAGGCGACGCCCGGGGGACGGACGTAGGCCTCGGCGAGGGAGTGGGCCACCGGCTCGACCGCGTGCTCCTGGTCGGGCCGGATCCGGACGGCGAGGGCGGCCTCCAGGTTGCGGGTGGTGATCTCTTCGAGGCGGGGCCCGGTGGTCGTCATGCGCGCACCCTAGGGTGCCGTCACGCGCGCGTGCCACCTGATGTGCGTCCGGGGCAGGTCACCCCAACTGCCGGTACCGGCCCCGGAAGTACGTGAGCGGCCCGCCGTCCGCGCTCGGCACGTCCGCCGTCAGGACGCGGCCGATGACCAGGGTGTGGTCGCCTGCGGTCACCCGCTGCTCGGTGCGGCACTCCAGGGTCGCCAGGGCCCCGCCCACCAGGGGCGCGCCGGACGCCTTGCCGCGGACGTACGGGATGTCCTCGAAGAGCAGGCGGTCGCTGATGCGGCCCTTCATGGCGAAGCGGCCGGCGATGTGGCGCTGGCTCTCCGCCAGGACGGAGACCGCCCACAGGGGCTGTTCGTCGAGCAGGTCGTCCATGCGCGAGCCGTTGCGCAGGCTGACCAGCACCAGGGGCGGGTCGAGGGAGACCGACAGGAACGCCGTAGCCGTCATGCCGACGTCCTCGCCGGCCGGCGCCGACGGGTCGTCGGCGTCCAGCGGCGGCTCCTGGGCGGTCACCAGGACCACGCCCGCGGCCAGCCGGGACATGGCGGCGCGGAACTCGTCGTTGCTCACCCCCTCAGCATGCCCGGCGGGCGACGGGACAGTGATCGGGGACGTGGCAAGAGAAGTGTTCGGCACGCCTGGAACGCTAATCGCCGCTCCCCGCCGGCCGCATCGGGCGTCGGTCCGAGGCCGGTCCTAGGACCACCGGCGGAGTCCGCCACATAACCAAAGTCGGCGTCCAGTAAACGCACAGGAAAAACGCAGAAACCCCACTCAATTGTTCATCTTTGGCTGTGACTTGAGTCACAAGGGGCGGGAATTGTTGACCCTGTGTACCGAGTGGGCAGCGCGCTGTGATTCAGTGGCGGGGAAGCTGCCAGAACGATACGCCGATGAGAACCCTTGATTCGCTGCGAGGTCTCGGGGGGAGGGCGAGCATGGAGACCGAGTCGGAACCCTACGTCCGCCTTGCGACCCTGCGGCAACTGCACCAGGTCATGGCCGACATGAACACGGCCCGCAGCCTTGCGGACACGCTGCAGACCGTCGCCGACGGCGTGGTCAACGGCCTCGGGTACGAACTGGCGTGCGTGAACCTGGTCCGCCCCGACGGCGATCTCGTCGTCGCCGCCTTCTCCGGCAACGCCGCGGCCGAGGCCCTGATCACCGGCCGGGTCGGCTCCCGCGAGTCCTGGGAGCGCCGCCTGACCATGGGCGAGAACTGGGGCGACCTGGTCTTCATACCGCATACCGAGGGCTGGGTCCTCGACGACGACGACGTCCCGCAGTGGTACACCGACGGGCCCGCGCCCCGCTTCGAGGACGAGTGGCACCCCGCCGACCGGCTCTTCGCGCCGATGTACACGCCGAGCGTGCCCGGCGGCTCCTGCGGCGAGCTGATCGGCGTCCTGTCCGTGGACCGTCCGCGCAACGGCCGCCGGCCCGGCGCCTGGGGCCGCGAAGCGCTCCAGATGTACGCGTTCCAGGCCGCGATAGCGATCAGCAACGCTCGGCTGCGGGCCAACATGCAGCGCGCACTGGTCAGGCTCGAAAGGGAGCAGCAGGCGCTGAGGGCCAGCGAGGAGAGCTTCCGGCAGGCCTTCGAGTACGCCCCCTCCGGCATGGCCATCGCCGAGATGGGCGGCGACCAGCACGGCCGAATACTGCGCACCAACGACGCCCTGTGCCGCCTGCTCGGCCGCCCCGCCTCCGCGATGCGCCGCTACTCCTTCTCCGACCTGGTCCACCCCGAGGACATAGGCACCCTGCTGCGGACCTCCGCCGAGGGCGGCCGCGCGGAACTGCGCCTCGGCCGCCGGGACGGCACCTACGTCTGGGTCTCCCTGCGCAACTCCGTCGTCGCGGACGCCGCCGACGGGCCCCGCTTCCTGCTCACCCACGTCGAGGACATAGAGGAACGCAAGCGCCGCGAGCTGCAGCTCGCCCACCGCGCCTCCCACGACTCCCTCACCGGCCTGCCGAACTCCGCCGAACTGCGCTCCCGCCTCTCCTCCCGCCTGTGTCAGCGGCCCGCCAACACCGGAGCGCTGGAGTCCCTGGACGCGGCCTACGGCCACCCCGCCTTCGACGCGGCCGGCCACGGCTTCGACTTCCGTCCGGGCGGGGCCGAGATCTTCGACGGCTACGACCACCACGTGCACACCGTCGCCCCCGAGGGCGAGCGCGACGACGGCACCAAGGGCCTCGCGGTCCTGTTCTGCGACCTCGACGGCTTCAAGTCGATCAACGACCGGTTCGGGCACAACGCGGGCGACGCGGTCCTCATCGAGGTCGCCCGGCGGCTGTCCCGGGGCGTGCGCGACGGCGACACCGTGGCCCGGCTCGGCGGCGACGAGTTCGTCGTCCTCGCCGACGGGCTCGGCCGGGCCGACGCCCAGGACCTGGCCGTACGGCTGCGCAACGAGATCATCCAGCCCATCCGGGTCGACGGGCGGGCCATGCGCGTCGGCGCCAGCTTCGGCATCGGGTGGGCGCACTGCGGCATGACCGCGGACGAAGTGTTGAAGTCCGCCGACGAGCGGATGTACGTAGAGAAACGATCTCGTCCCAAAGCTCACAGACGCGCCGGCTGATCCCCAGGTCAGGGGCCGCCTCCGTGGGGCGATGCGATCCGTGTCACCCGTTTGGGGCCGAGAGAGCGGGTAGGCTCGCCATTCTGACCCCACGTACGCACCGACCCGCACCCGCTAGGAGTACCAAGGGATGACGTCCGGCAACAACGGCGCCAGCACGCCCGAGGACGACGACCCGTTCGGCTACCTCTACGCCGACGGGCAGGCCAACGGGGCCCAGCCGCCCTCCGGAGGCGGGGGCTACGGCTACCCGGGCTCGGTCAACCGGACGCGCGCGGTCGGCCAGCGGCAGTACGGTCAGCCGGCCCAGCCGCAGCAGCCCGCGGCCTACGGTCAGGCCCAGCAGACCGCCGCCTATGGTCAGGCCCCGCAGCAGCCCGCCGCGTACGGCCAGCCGAGCGCGCACTACGCGGCGCCCGAGACCTTCCCGGGCGGCGGTGCCCCCACCTCCGCCCTCCAGCAGCCGGCGTACGGCGGCGGCCGTGGCGGGCGCGGCTCCGGCCCCAACACCAAGGGGCTGCTGATCGGCGCGATCGCCGTGGTCGCGGCGGTCGTCATCGGCATCGGCGTGGCGATGATGGGCGGGGACTCCGGGAAGAACAAGGCGAGCGGCGGCTCCTCGCCCACCACGTCCACCTCGCAGAGCTCCCAGCCGAGCCAGTCGCAGAGCGCCGCCTCGACGGGCGACCTCCCGAAGACGGACGCCAAGGACCTCCAGCTGGGCGGCGGCGCGACCGTGGCCTCGGACGTCAAGGGCGCCCAGGCGGCCGGCGGCAGCTATGTGACCAACCTCAACAACCAGGGCGCGTCGGTCACCTGGACCATCGACAACCTCGCCGAAGCCGGTGACTACACGCTCTTCGCGCACTACAGCGTGCCGGGCCAGGACCAGGCGATGACGCTCGTCGTCAACGGCAAGACCTTCGGCACGAAGTTCCCGCTGAAGAACTGGGCGCAGGCCAAGGACGGCGACTTCGCGGGCGGCTGGACGAAGACGTTCTCGTACCCGACCCTCAAGAAGGGGTCGAACACGATCACGCTGACCTGTGCGGCCGGCGACAAGTGCAACGTCCTGCTCGACCAGTTCTACCTGAAGAAGGGCCAGGTCAGGAGCTGACCGGCGGGCCTATGCCGCGCTGACCTCCCCGGTCACCGCGATGCGGCCGAGCAGTTCCCCGTAGGCCGCGCGGTCGAAGTCGCCCGCTGTGGGGGCCAGTACGGTCGCGGCCGACAGGGCCACCGCGCGGGAGAGGCGGTCGGGCCAGGGGAGGCGTTCCACCAGGCCCGACAGCAGGCCCGCCACGGCCGAGTCGCCGGCGCCCGTCGGGTTGCCGTGGACGCGGGCGGGCGGGGTGGCCCGCCAGCGGCCCTCGGGGGTCACCGCCAGGAGGCCTTTCGTGCCGAGGGAGGCGACGACCGAGCGGGCACCGCGTCTGCGGGCGTCCTGGGTCGCGCGCAGCGGCTCGTGGGAGCCGGTGAGTTCGGCGAGTTCGTCCGCGTTGGGTTTGATCAGGTCGGGGCGGGCGGCCACGCCCCGGCGCAGCGGCTCGCCGCTCGTGTCGAGGAGGACGGGCACCGAGGCCGCCTTCGCCAGGCGGACCAGGGTCGCGTACGCCCCCACCGGCACCCCCGGCGGCAGGCTGCCGCACAGGGCCACCGCCGCCATGCCGGGCAGCAGGTCCGCGTACGCCTCCTGGAAGGCGGCCCACTCGGCGGAGCTGACGGTCGGGCCCGGTTCGTTGAGCTGGGTCGTGTCGCCGGAGGCGGCGTCGACGACGGCGATCGTGCGGCGGGTCGCGCCGGAGACCGGGACGAGGGCGTCCACCACACCCGGCGCGGCCGTCAGCTGCTCCCGGACCGTGCGTCCCGTCGCGCCGCCGGTGAAGCCGGTGACCGTCACCTCGTGGCCCAGGGCCGCCAGTACCCGGGCCACGTTCAGGCCCTTGCCCCCGGGGCGCTCGGTCACGTCGGTCACCCGGTGCGAGGCGTGCGGCCGCAGGGCCGGGACGCGGTAGGTGACGTCGAGAGCGGTGTTCAGCGTGACCGTGAGGATCACCCGGGCCGACCTCCCCCCGAAGAAAGACGTGCAGAAACGTGGCCGCCCTATTTTCTCAGGACGACCCCGCCCCCAACAGCCGGACAGATCACCCCAGTTGGGGATCCACCACCCATTCACCCCGGCGCATCACGCCCTTGAGGTCGAATTGATGGTCGAGGACGACCAGGTCGGCGTCCTTGCCGGGCTCCAGCGAGCCGATCCGGTCGTCCAGGCCGAGCAGCCGCGCCGGGTTGGCCGAGATCGCGGCCACCACGTCCTCGACGGGCAGCCCGTCCACCGTGACCGCCCGCTTGAAGGCGCGGTCCAGGGTGAGGGTCGATCCGGCGATCGAGCCGCCCTCCACGAGCCGGGCGACGCCCTCGCTGACCTCCACCTCCAAGGGGCCCAGCAGATAGCGGCCGTCCCCGACCCCGGCCGCGTCCATCGCGTCGGTGATCAGCGAGACCCGCTCGGCGCCCGCGTGGTGGAACGCCAACTGGAAGGCGGCCGGGTGCAGATGGATGCCGTCGTCGATGAGCTCGACGGTGACGCGCTCGTCCTCCAGGAGGGCGGTGATCGGGCCGGGAGCGCGGTGGCCGATCTGCGGCATCGCGTTGAAGAGGTGCGTGGCGACCGTCGCGCCCGCCTCGATCGCCTCGAGGGTCTGCTCGTACGTCGCGTCGGTGTGGCCGATCGCCGCGATGACGCCGTTTTCCGCGAGGAGCCGTACGGAGTCGATGCCGCCCGGCAGTTCGGCGGCCAGCGTCACCATCTTCGCCCTGCCGCGGGCCGCGTCGACCAGCTTGCGGACCTCCGCGGGGTCGGGGTCGCGCAGCAGTTCCTCGGAGTGGGCGCCCTTGCGGCAGGGCGAGATGAAGGGGCCCTCGAAGTGGATGCCCGCCAGGTCGCCCTGCTCGGCCAGCTCCGACAGCAGGCCGGCCTGCTTGACCAGGAAGTCCATGTCGTCGGTGACGGTGGAGGCGACGATGGTGGTGGTGCCGTGCAGGCGGTGGGTGCGGATGGCCTGGAGCACGTCGTCCACCGGGCCGGAGAAGGAGGCGCCGCCGCCCCCGTGGTTGTGGATGTCGACGAACCCGGGGACCAGCCAGTACCCGTCGGCGTCGACGACCTGCGCCCCCTCGGGCGCCGCGCCCGCGATCCGGGTGCCGTCGACGACGACACGGCCGTCGTGGACGATCCCCGTGGGCAGCACCACCCGGGCACCGGCGAGAACCTTGCTAGAACCCATCAGGTGCTACCTCCGTGCGGTCGGTTGTGGTGAGGAGATCCCAGGCCAGCAGCCCGGCGCCCAGGCAGCCCGCCGAGTCCCCCAGGGCCGCGGGGACGATCGAGGGCAGCTTCTGGAAGGTCACCCGGCGCTCGACGGCCTCTCTCAGCGGTGTGAACAACGTTTCCCCCGCCTCCGCCAGGCCGCCACCGATGATCACGGTGCGCGGGTCCAGCAGGGTGAGGGCGGTGACCAGGCCGTCGGCCAGGGCGTCGACGGCCCCCTGCCAGACCCGGACGGCGTTCGGGTCACCGGACGCGACGGCCTTCGCGCAGTCGGCGGCGTCCGCCTCGGGGTCGCCGCAGGCCGCCGCCCAGGCCTCGCTGACGGCCGCCGCGGAGGCGTACCGCTCCAGGCAGCCGGTCTGTCCGCACGGACAGGGGGCGCCCTGCGGCCGTACGACGATGTGGCCGATCTCGCCCGCGAAGCCGTGGGCGCCCGCCTCCACCCGGCCCGCGATGCCGATGGCGCCCGCGATGCCGGTGCCGAGGGGGACGAAGAAGAAGCGGTCGGCGCCCCGGCCGGCGCCGATGCGGCCCTCGGCGAGCCCGCCGGTGCGCACGTCGTGGCCGAGGGCGACCGGGACGCCGAGCCGCCGGGCCAGCAGGTCGCGCAGGGGGACGTCGCGCCAGCCGAGGTTCGCGGCGTAGACGGCGACGCCCCGCTGTTCGTCGATGATGCCGGGGACGGCGACGCCGGCCGCGGCGGCGGGCTCGCCGAAGTGCTCGGCGCCGTAGGCGCGCAGCTCGGCGGCGAAGTCGAGGATGCCCTCGACGACGGCCTCCGGCCCGCGTTCGCGTCCGGTCGCCCGGCGGGAGCGGTGCAGCAGCTCGCCGTCCGGCCCGGCCAGCGCGGCCTTCATCCCGGTGCCGCCCACATCGAGGGCGATGACATGTCTCACGGGGGACAGTGTGGACCGCCGACCCGGGAGAGGTCTAGTCCACTTACGTGGTGTAGACCTTAATGCGGTCGGATATTGAACGGCGAGACAGTTGGGACGTGGCGTAGCAGTGCAGCGGGGCAGGACGGGAACGGTCGCGGCGACAGCCGCCCTCGGGATGACGGCGGCCCTGGGCGGCTGCGGCGTCACCGGCGGTTCGGGCGACGTCACGCTGAGACTGGTCGCGGCGGACTACGGCGACTCCGCCGCCAACAGCTCGCGCGGCTACTGGGACGCGCTGGTCAAGCAGTACGAGGGCAAGCACCCCGGCGTGAAGGTCGACGTCACCGTGTACTCCTGGAACGACGTCGACCGCAAGGTCAAGGAGATGGTCGACGCCGGCCGGGCCCCGGACATGGCGCAGATGGGCGCGTACGCCGACTACGCCGCCAAGGACCTGCTCTACTCGGCCGACGACCTGCTCTCCATCAGCACCCAGGCCGACTTCGCCTCCCAGCTCGCGACGGCGGGACAGGTCAAGGGCGTGCAGTACGGGATGCCCTTCGCCGCCTCCACGCGGCTGCTCTTCTACAACAAGACCCTCTTCAAGAACGCAGGGCTCACCGCGCCGAAGACGTGGAAGCAGCTCGCCGCCGACGCCGAGGTGCTCAGGTCGCGGGGCGTGAAGTACCCGTACGCGCTGCCGCTCGGCCCGGAGGAGGCGCAGGCCGAGAGCATGCAGTGGATGCTCAGCGGCGGGGGCGGCTACACCGACACCGTCGGCACCTACGGCATCGACTCGGCGCAGAACGTCGACACCTTCACCTGGCTCAAGGACGACCTCGTCGGCAAGGGCCTGACCGGTCCCGTCGCACCCGGCAAGCTCAACCGCGCCGCCGCCTTCGCCGCCTTCGCGGGCGGTGACGTCGGCATGCTCAACGGGCACCCCTCGCTGATGAAGATCGCCGCGAAGAAGGGCGTGCGGTACGGCATGGTGCCGATGCCCGGCGTGGACGGGCCGAGCAAGACCGCGATGGGCGTGGCCGACTGGATGACGGCGTTCAAGAAGAACGGCCACGCCAAGCAGGTCGGCGACTTCCTGAACTTCGTCTACGACGAGAAGAACGTGCTCGCCTTCTCGCGGGAGTACGACCTGCTGCCGGTCACCACCTCCGCCTCCGAGGCCATGACCGCCGCCAAGCAGGACGCGGGCCTCAGGCCGTTCCTCGACCAGCTCCCGGTCTCCGAGCTGCCGCCGGTGGGCAAGACGTCCTGGGCGGCGGTCAGCGCGGCCGTCAAGCAGCGCATAGGCCAGGCGGTGGCCCCGAACGGGAGCCCCGCCGCCGTCCTCGGCCAGCTGCAGTCCACGGCCTCCCGGGCGGACAGCGCCGAGTAGTCACCCCAGGCCGCGGGTGACTGTCAGTGGCGGGAGCTACGGTTCGTCACATGGATCGGGAATTGCAGCTGGAGGAGCGTGAGCGGGCCGTCCTCGCCCTGGAGCGCCGGGGTTTCACGAGCCCCGGCGCGAAGGAGCGGGCGATACGGGAGGAGCTGGGCCTGGCCCCCGTCCGCTACTACCAGCTGCTGAACGCCCTGCTGGACGACGAGCGCGCCCTGGCGCACGACCCGGTGACGGTGAACCGGCTCAGAAGGGTGCGGGAGCAGCGGAGATCGGAGCGCTGACCGGCCCCGCAGGGGCACCTGCGCCACGCATGCGGCGGCCCATCGCGGTTAGGGTCCCCGTATGGGCACCCACACGGACACGGACCCCCTGCCGACCCCCACCACCCGGGCCGGCCGCGACGCACTCGCCGCGATCCTCGCGAACCCCGCGAAGACCGTGATCGGCCTCGACTTCGACGGGACGCTCGCCCCGATCGTCGCGGACCCCGAACAGGCCCGCGCCCACCCCGACGCGGTCCCCGCGCTGGCCCGGCTCGCCCCGAAGGTGGCGTCGGTCGCCGTCGTCACCGGCCGACCCGCGGAGGTGGCCGTCCGGCACGGCGGCTTCGCGGACGTCGCCGGCCTGGAGCATCTCGTCGTCCTCGGCCACTACGGCGCCGAACGCTGGGACGCGGCGAGCGGCGAGGTCACCGCTCCGCCCCCGCACCCCGGGGTGGCCGCCGTCCGCGCCGAACTGCCCGGCTTCCTGGAGCGGGCCGGCGCCGGGCAGGGCACCTGGATCGAGGAGAAGGGCCGCGCGCTCGCCGTCCACACCCGCCGCGCCACCGACCCGCAGGCCGCCTTCGAGGCCCTGCGCGAGCCGCTGACCGACCTCGCCAAGCAGCACGGCCTCATCGTGGAACCCGGCCGCCTGGTCCTGGAACTGCGCCCACCCGGCATGGACAAGGGCGTGGCCCTGACCGAGTACGTCCACGACATCTGTGCCGAGTCCGTCCTCTACGCCGGCGACGACCTCGGCGACCTGCCCGCCTTCACGGCGGTCGGCGAACTCCGGTCAGCGGGGGTACCGGGACTCCTGGTGTGCAGCGGCAGCGACGAGGTCACGGAACTGAGGGAGCGGGCGGACCTGGTGGTCGACGGCCCGGAAGGGGTCGTGCGCCTCCTGTCCGCCCTCGCGGCTCACCTCGACTGATCCACCAGCGCGTTCAGCTGGTCCAGGAACCACTGCGCCGGCGGCAGCGCGGTCGCCGCCGCCGCCAGCCTCTTGGTCCGGTCGGCCCGCTCCGCCGCCGGCGTCGTCAGCGCCGCGTGCAGCGCCCGAGCCGTGCCGACCACGTCGTACGGGTTCACCGTGATCGCGTCCTCGCCCAGCTCGGCGTGGGCGCCCGCCTCCCGGGACAGCACCAGGACGCACCCCTCGTCGGAGACGACCGGCACCTCCTTGGCGACCAGGTTCATGCCGTCGCGGATGGGGTTGACGAGGGCCACGTCGGCCAGCCGGTAGGCGGCGAGCGAGCGCGCGAAGTCGTCCTTCACGTGCAGCACCACCGGGGTCCAACCGGGCGTCCGGTAGCGGGAGTTGATCTCCTCCGCCAGCCGCCGCACCTCGGCCGTGTAGTCGCGGTACACGGCGAGGTCCTGCCGGGAGGGGTAGGCGAAGGCCACGTGCACGACCCTTTCCCGCCACTCCGGGTGGTCGTCGAGCAGCTGCCGGTACGCCAGCAGCCCGCGCACGATGTTCTTCGACAGCTCGGTCCGGTCGACCCGCACGATGGTCTTCCGCCCGCCCCCGATCTCCTCCCGCAGGGCCGCCATCCGCTCGTCGACGTCGGCCTCGTGCGAGCGCTGCCGCAGGAAGTCCGCGTCCGCGCCGAGCCCGTACACGCCCACCTCGGTGCTCCCGAGCCCGCCCGTCAGCTCGGCACAGCACGCCGTGAACGCGTCCGCCCAGCGTCGGGTGAGGAAGCCCAGCCGGTCGGCGCCCAGCATGCCGCGCAGCACCTGCTCGGCGATGTCGTCCGGCAGCATCCGGAAGTAGTCCGCGGGCGCCCACGGCGTGTGCGAGAAGTGACCGATCCTGAGGTCCGGGCGCAGCTCCCGCAGCATCCCCGGCACCAGCGTCAGGTGGTAGTCCTGCACCAGCACCGCCGCCCCTTCGGCCGCCTCCTCGGCGAGAGCCTCGGCGAACGCGCGGTTGTAGGTCTCGTACGACGCCCACTGACGCCGGAACTCCGCGTCGAAGACCGGCTCCAGCGGGGTCTGGTAGAGCATGTGGTGGACGAACCAGAGCACCGAGTTCGCGATGCCGTTGTACGCGTCGGCGTGCACGTCGGCCGACACGGCGAGCATCCGCACGCCCTCCTCGCCGACCCCCTGCCGTACCGCCTCCCGGTCGCCGTCGGACAGCGCGCAGCACACCCACAGCGCACCCGCGTCCGGGCCGATCGCCGAGAGGCCGGAGACCAGCCCGCCGCCGCCCCGTTTCGCGGCCAGCGAGCCGTCCTCCTGAACCTCGTACGAGACCGGGCCGCGGTTGGACGCGACCAGCACCTGATGATCGCCGTGCGTGGAAGCCATACGCCTCAACCTAGCCCGGCCCGGAAACACTCAAACGTATGGCCGGATCACGGCCCCGTCCTGTATACGGACCGCTCCGGCCCGTTACGCGGCCTTGCGCTCCGCGTACTCCGCGATCTCCGCCATGGGTGGCCGCTCCTCCGTGTCCACCGAATAGGTGCGCGGCTCGAAGCCGTCCTCGCCGCGCTCGAACTGGGTGAGCGAGGGGCGGATGAGGTGCCCGCGGGCCAGCCGGAGCTGCGCCGTACGGTAGATGGCGGCGGCCATGCGGCCCAGCGCCTGCCCGTCCTGGTGCCGGTGCTTTCGCACCCCGACGTCGACCTGGGCGAGGGCGTCGAGGCCCACCAGGTGCAGGGCGTCGACCAGCATGCCCAGCTCCACGCCGTACCCGACGGGGAAGGGGAGCTGTTCCAGCAGGCTGCGGCGGGCCGCGTACTCGCCGCCGAGCGGCTGCACGAAACCGGCCAGCTGCGGCCAGTGCATGTTCAGCAGCGGGCGCGCCATCAGCTCGGTGACCCGGCCGCCCTGGCCGGTCGCGCCGGCGAGCGGACGGTCGTACATGCCCTTGACCAGGTCGATCCCCGGGTCGGTGAGCAGCGGACCGACGATCCCCGACACGAAGTCGGAGGAGAACTCCTTCAGGTCGGCGTCGATGAAGCAGACGATGTCTCCGCTCGTGACCAGCAGGGAGCGCCACAGCACCTCGCCCTTGCCGGGGACGGCCGGGAGGCGGGGCAGGATCTCGTCGCGGTGGACGACCCGCGCACCCGCCGACGAGGCGACCGCGGACGTGCGGTCGGTGGAGCCCGAGTCGACGACGACGATCTCGTCGACCAGGGGGACCTGCTGCATCAGGTCATGACGGATGATCGCGACGATGTCGCCGACCGTCTCCTCCTCGTTCAGCGCGGGCAGCACGACGGACACCGTCTGGCCCGTGCGCTGCTTGGCGGCCAGGATCTGGTGGAGCGGGCGGTCGGTGACGGACCAGGAGCGGGTGCTCAGCCAGCGCTCGACTTCCTCCAGCACGTTGGCGGCTCCTCACGTTTGTCTCGCGGTTCGGACGACTATCTCAACTGTCCTGGCCTTCGGTTACAGTCTTGAGCAACGTCGGTGACCATCGCATGTCCGAGGTCGTTGAACGTACAACCGAATACCGCTCATCCAGAGGGGCAGAGGGATACGGCCCGATGAAGCCCCGGCAACCCTCCAGCCGGTCTCGTGGATCAATGTTGATCATCACGCGAGGCTCCCGGCTAGGGAAGGTGCCAAATCCGTCTCACGGCGAGATGCGTCGTGAGGAAGATGAGGAGAAAGGGCCTCGCCTCACATGGCTGCGCAGACTGTTGCAAGCACCACCGACACCACCACCGTCGACCTCGGCCCCGCCGCGGCGCTCAGCTGCCGCGAATGCGGCCACCGGGTGCCCCTCGGCCCGGTCTTCGCCTGCGAGGAGTGTTTCGGCCCGCTGGAGATCGCGTACGACTTCTCGGGCTACGACGCCGAGGAGCTCCGCAAGCAGATCGAGGCGGGTCCCGCGAACATCTGGCGCTACGCCCCGCTGCTGCCCGTCCCGGCGGACGTGGCGAGCAAGCCGAACATCAACCCCGGCTGGACCAAGCTCGTGCAGGCCGACAACCTGGCCCGCGAGCTCGGCGTCGACGCCGGCAAGCTCTTCGTGAAGGACGACTCCGGCAACCCGACGCACTCCTTCAAGGACCGGGTCGTCGCCCAGGCCATCGAGGCCGCCCGGGTCTTCGGCTTCACCACCCTCTCCTGCTCCTCCACCGGCAACCTCGCCGGTGCCGTCGGCGCCGCCGCCGCCCGCGCCGGCTTCCGCTCCTGCGTGTTCATCCCGCACGACCTGGAGCAGGGCAAGGTCGTCATGGCCGCGGTCTACGGCGGCGAGCTCGTCGGCATCGAGGGCAACTACGACGACGTGAACCGTTTCTGCTCCGAGCTGATCGGCGACCCGGCCGGCGAGGGCTGGGGCTTCGTCAACGTCAACCTGCGGCCCTACTACGCGGAGGGCTCCAAGACCCTGGCGTACGAGATCTGCGAGCAGCTCGGCTGGCAGCTCCCCGACCAGCTCGTCGTGCCGATCGCCTCCGGCTCGCAGCTCACGAAGATCGACAAGGGGCTCCAGGAGCTGATCAAGCTCGGGCTCGTCGAGGACAAGCCGTACAAGATCTTCGGTGCCCAGGCCGAGGGGTGCAGCCCGGTCTCCGTCGCGTACAAGGCGGGGCACGACGTCGTCCGGCCGCAGAAGCCGAACACGATCGCCAAGTCGCTGGCGATCGGCAACCCGGCGGACGGGCCGTACGTCCTGGACATCGCGCGGCGGACGGGCGGGGCGGTGGAGGACGTCGACGACGAGCAGATCGTCGACGCGATTCGGCTGCTCGCGCGGACGGAGGGGATCTTCGCCGAGACGGCGGGTGGGGTGACGGTGGGCGTCACGCGCAAGCTGATCGAGAACGGTGTCCTCGACCCGACGCTGACGACGGTCGTCCTCAACACGGGGGATGGGCTGAAGACGCTGGATGCGGTGGCCGGGACCGGGTTGACTGCGACCATTCGTCCCAACCTTGACTCGTTCCGTGAGGCTGGGCTCGCGTAACCCGTCTTCGAGCGCCCGCGCCCCCAAAAAAGCCGCACCTGACCGGAGGTTCATCGTGAGCGTCAATGTCCGCATCCCCACCATCCTGCGCACGTACACGGGTGGCCAGGCCGAAGTCACCGCTGAAGGCGGGACCCTCGGCGAGGTCATCGCTGATCTGGAGAAGAAGCACACCGGGATCGCCGCCCGGGTGCTGGACGACCAGGGCAAGCTGCGGCGGTTCGTCAACGTGTACGTGAACGATGACGACGTGCGGTTCGAGCAGGGGCTGGAGACGGCCACCCCGGACGGTGCCGGTGTCTCGATCATCCCCGCCGTGGCCGGCGGCTGACCGAATGACCGAACATTACCTTCGGTAACAGGGATTACCGAGTGTTCATCGAATTGCCCCCTCCGTGCGAGAAACGGAGGGGGCAATTCTGTATGGTTGAGCACGGTACAGTTGGGGAACCTGCCGCCTTCCGCACTCCGAACGCCTGGGAACAGCGGCTCCGGATGCGATGAGAAGTAGCCAAAGTGTGCGCGTCTTTTGCGGCTTATGCGCCCTTTGTGGGGCCCGACTTGCCCTGAATTCGGGCGAATTCTCGCTACATTCCGGACCCCTGCCGTCCAGAATTCTCGTCCGATTGACCTGTTGCAGACGGCAGTTGGACAGATACATTCAGCCGCGGTCGACGCGTTCCGGCGCACGCCCCCAAACCGTGGGGGGTGAGGTCTGACCCGGATCCGCGAAGTGCGGATCTGTGCAAGGGCCAGTAATAGGGGAGTTAGGCATGGCTCAGGGCACCGTCAAGTGGTTCAACGCGGAGAAGGGGTACGGCTTCATCGCGGTCGACGGTGGTGCGGATGTTTTCGTCCACTACAGCGCCATCCAGATGGACGGGTACCGCACCCTGGAAGAGGGTCAGCGGGTCGATTTCGAGATCTCGCAGGGCCAGAAGGGGCCGCAGGCGGACATGGTCCGGCTGGCGACCAGCTGAAGCACGCGCCGGGTAGATAGCAGCGTCGTTCTTCTGTTCTTCGGAGGGCTCGTACCCCATGGGGAGTCATGGGTACGGGCCCTCCGGCATGTCTCCAGGCAGGCCTCGGTGCGTGCGACGGGCATGTCTGCGTCAGGCCGGATCCCGTACGAGTCCTGGCCGGTCTCCCAGAGGCGCTTGCGCCCGCCCGTCACCCGACCACCACCCCTCAACGAGCCCGCTTCGCGGGCGCGCCTTGCACTCGGGCATGCCGAGTGCTAATCATTGGCGTTAGCACTCTGAAGGTGAGAGTGACAAAGAAGGACCGGGTCGGTGAGGCCCGCAGGCCGGGTGGGGCAAGGAACCCATGGGTCGGCGAGCCGTCCGTCGCGGGCGCGGGCGCGGTCCGAAGGAATCACCCCCAGTCCTGGAGGGACCACTTCACATGGCCAAGATCATCGCGTTCGACGAGGAGGCGCGGCGCGGCCTCGAGCGCGGCATGAACCAGCTCGCGGACGCCGTGAAGGTGACGCTCGGCCCCAAGGGCCGCAACGTCGTCCTCGAGAAGAAGTGGGGCGCCCCCACGATCACCAACGATGGTGTCTCCATCGCCAAGGAGATCGAGCTCGAGGACCCGTACGAGAAGATCGGCGCCGAGCTGGTCAAGGAAGTCGCCAAGAAGACGGACGACGTCGCCGGTGACGGTACGACCACCGCGACCGTGCTCGCCCAGGCCCTGGTCAAGGAGGGCCTGCGCAACGTAGCCGCCGGCGCCAACCCGATGGCCCTCAAGCGCGGTATCGAGAAGGCCGTCGAGGCCGTCTCCGGTGCCCTGCTCGAGCAGGCGAAGGACGTCGAGACCAAGGAGCAGATCGCCTCCACGGCCTCCATCTCCGCCGCCGACACCCAGATCGGCGAGCTCATCGCCGAGGCCATGGACAAGGTCGGCAAGGAAGGCGTCATCACCGTCGAGGAGTCCCAGACCTTCGGTCTGGAGCTGGAGCTCACCGAGGGTATGCGCTTCGACAAGGGCTACATCTCGGCGTACTTCGCCACCGACATGGAGCGTATGGAGGCCGTCCTCGACGACCCGTACATCCTGATCGCCAACTCCAAGATCTCCTCGGTCAAGGACCTGCTCCCGCTCCTGGAGAAGGTCATGCAGTCGGGCAAGCCGCTGCTGATCATCGCCGAGGACGTCGAGGGCGAGGCCCTGTCGACCCTGGTCGTCAACAAGATCCGCGGCACCTTCAAGTCCGTCGCCGTCAAGGCCCCGGGCTTCGGCGACCGCCGCAAGGCCATGCTCGGCGACATCGCCATCCTCACGGGCGGCGAGGTCATCTCCGAGGAGGTCGGCCTCAAGCTGGAGAACGCCACCCTCGACCTGCTGGGCAAGGCCCGCAAGGTGGTCATCACCAAGGACGAGACCACCATCGTCGACGGGGCCGGCGCCAGCGACCAGGTCGCGGGCCGCGTGAACCAGATCCGCGCCGAGATCGAGAACAGCGACTCGGACTACGACCGCGAGAAGCTGCAGGAGCGCCTGGCGAAGCTCGCCGGCGGTGTCGCGGTCATCAAGGCCGGTGCCGCCACCGAGGTGGAGCTCAAGGAGCGCAAGCACCGCATCGAGGACGCCGTCCGCAACGCGAAGGCCGCCGTCGAGGAGGGCATCGTCGCCGGTGGTGGCGTGGCGCTCATCCAGGCCTCCTCGGTCTTCGAGAAGCTGGACCTGGAGGGTGACGAGGCGACCGGCGCCAACGCCGTGCGCATCGCGCTCGAGGCCCCGCTGAAGCAGATCGCCGTCAACGCCGGCCTCGAGGGCGGCGTCGTGGTGGAGAAGGTCCGCAACCTCACCCCGGGTCACGGCCTGAACGCCGCGACCGGCGAGTACGTCGACCTGGTCAAGGAAGGCATCATCGACCCGGCGAAGGTGACCCGCTCTGCCCTGCAGAACGCCGCCTCCATCGCCGCGCTCTTCCTCACCACCGAGGCCGTCATCGCCGACAAGCCGGAGAAGGCCGCCGCGCCCGCCGGTGGCGGCATGCCGGGCGGTGACATGGACTTCTGATCTGTCTCGGGGCCCCGGCCCCGGCTGATCGACGTCCTTACGGAGGGCGGTACCTCCTGCTCCGGCGGGGGGTGCCGCCCTTCGGCGTGTCCGGTGTCACAGGCCGGCCGGAAATGCGGTGCAGGGCGCGGTGGTTGACGCTGACGCAGTGTCTATGCGTCTGCACATACCGAGGAGTTTCCCCGCGTGACCGCCACCACCTCCCGCGCCGCCGAGATCCTGTCCCGGCCCACCGCGATCAACGGCCTGACCGTCCCCAACCGCATCGTGATGGCACCGATGACCCGCCAGTTCTCCCCGGGCGGCATCCCCGGCGAGGACGTGGCCTCGTACTACGCCCGCCGGGCCGCCGCCGGCGTCGGCCTGATCGTCACCGAGGGCACGTACGTCGGCCACGAGTCGGCCGGGAACAGCGACCGCGTCCCCCGCTTCAACGGCGCCGAGCAGCTGGCGGGCTGGCAGAAGGTCGCCGAGGCCGTCCACGCGGCGGGCGGAAAGATCGTCCCGCAGCTGTGGCACATCGGCATGGTCCGCGAGGAAGGGCAGGCGCCGTACGCCGACGCGCCCGCCGTCGGTCCGTCCGGCCGCCGCCTCGACGGCACCGAGGGCGCGGGCACGGCCATGACCCAGCGCGACATCGACGACGTCATCGGCGCGTTCGCCGAGGGGGCGGCCGCGGCGGAGCGGATCGGCTTCGACGGCGTCGAACTGCACGGTGCGCACGGCTACCTGATCGACCAGTTCCTGTGGGCCGGCACCAACCGGCGCACCGACGCGTACGGCGGCACCCCCGTCGCCCGGACGAGGTTCGCGGCGGAGATCGTGGCGGCCGTACGGGAGACGGTGTCACCGGAGTTCCCGATCATCTTCCGCTACTCGCAGTGGAAGTCGGACAACTACGACGCGCGGCTCGCCGAGACGCCGGAGGAGCTGGAGGCGGTCCTCTCCCCGCTGGCCGCGGCGGGCGTCGACGCCTTCCACGCGTCCACGCGCCGCTACTGGCTCCCGGAGTTCGAGGGCGCCGACCTCAACCTGGCCGGCTGGACGAAGAAGCTCACGGGCAAGCCTGCGATCACGGTGGGCTCGGTCGGTCTCGACGGCGACTTCCTCCGCGCCTTCGCGGGCGAGGGTTCGCCGACCCGCGGCATCGACGACCTGCTGGACAGCCTGGAGCGCGAGGAGTACGACCTGGTCGCCATCGGCCGCGCGCTGCTCCAGGACCCGGAGTGGGCGGCGAAGGTCCTGGCCGGACGCTTCGAGGAGCTGCGCCCCTATGACGCTGCGGCACTGCGTTCGCTGAGCTGAGGCACCGAGGCACCGAGGCACCGAGGCACCGAGTCACCCCACTGGATTCCTCGCGTAAGGCCCGAGAGGGTGTACGAGTCGGGCACGACGTGGACGAGGGCGAAAGGCTGGGTGGACGATGACGACGGATACCGAGGGCGTGGTGGTGCGCACCGGTGCCGGGGCGGTGCGCGGGCGCAGGGAGGGCGGGCTGACCGTCTTCCGGGGCATTCCGTTCGCCGAACCGCCGGTCGGGGAGGCCCGGTTCGCCGCGCCGCGCCCCACGCGTCCCTGGGAGGGGACCCGCGAGGCGTACGCCTTCGGTCCGCCGCCCCCGCAGGAGTCCGGGCTCCAGGGCCGTGCGGCGGTGCTCGACGTGCCCGCGGGCGACGACTGGCTGACCGTGAACGTCTGGACCCCGCAGCCGGACCCGGCGGCCCGCCGCCCGGTCATGGTGTGGATCTACGGCGGCGCCTACAAGCTCGGCCACTCCGGCAGCCCCGGCTACGACGCCCAGCGCATCGCCCGCGACGGCGACCTGGTCGTCGTCACCCTCAACTACCGCGTCGGAGTAGAGGGGTTCGCGCACATCGAGGGGGCGCCCGCCAACCGGGGCCTGCTCGACCAGGTCGCCGCGCTGGAGTGGGTACGGGACAACATCGCGGAGTTCGGCGGGGACCCCGGCCGGGTCACCGTGTTCGGGGAGTCGGCCGGCGCGGGCTCGGTGGCCGCGCTGCTGGCCATGCCGCGGGCGCGCGGCCTGTTCGGCCGGGCGATCGCGCAGAGCGTGCCGGGGACGTACTTCTCCGACGAACTGGCCCGGGACCTCGGCCGGGCGATCGCGGCCGAGGCGGGCCTGCGTCCCACGGTCGCCGACCTGTCGACGGTCGCCCCGCGCCAACTCACCTCGGCCGGTGAGGCGTTGAGCGCGAAGATGGCGGCCTACCAGGACCGCTGGGGGCGGGTCGCGCCCACCGTCACCCCGTTCTCGCCGGTGGTGGACGGAGAGGTGCTGCCGACCACCCCCTGGCAGGCGCTCGCGGCGGGCTCCGCCCGGGACGTGGAGGTGCTGGTCGGGCACAACCGCGACGAGTGGCGGCTGTTCCTCGTGATAGCCGGGATGCAGGGCAACGTCGGCGAGGAACAGGCGAGTTGGGCGCTGCGGACCTTCGCGCCGGGAGGGGCGGAGGGCGAGCGCTCGTACCGCGCCGCCTTCCCCGACGCGAGCCCCGTCGAGCTGTTCGAACGGGTCCAGACGGACTGGCTGTTCGGGCTGCCGAGCCTGCGGCTGGCGGAGGCACAGGGCGCGGGCGGCGGCCGGGCGCACGTGTACGAGCTGACCTGGCCGGCACCGGGTGCGGGCGGAGCCCTCGGGGCCTGCCACGGCCTGGACATTCCGCTGCTGTTCGGCACGTTCGAGGCGGACCTTGGCAACCTGCTGTTCGCGGGGAGCGGGGTTCCGGCGGAGGCGGAGGAACTGTCGGCGCGCTTCCGGCAGGCGTGGACGGCGTTCGCGCGGACCGGTGACCCCGGTTGGCCGGCGTACGAGGACGAGGACGGGGGCCGTCTGGTCCAGGTCTTCGACGCGAAACCGGAGGTCAGGCCCTACCCGGAGGAGACATCACGGCGCCTGTGGGAGGGTTACGAGTTCACGCCGCTGCCCCTGCTCGGAGCGTAGGTCCTAGAGGTTGCCCAGGGGCTCGATGTCGACCTTCACGGGCGTGCCCCACACCCGCAGCACCTCGTGGTCGGTGAACTCGTGCACGAGCCGGTACGCCATGGCGGGACGCGGTCCGCGACGCTGAGCGGCGAGATACAGCTCGGCCTCGCGCCGGTCCCGCCTCGGGGTGCCGCACAGCTGCCAGGCCTGCCCGTTCCACGCCTCGGGCAGCCACCGCTGCTGGGGCTGCGGACGGTCGGCACTGAGCCCGTACCGGGACGGCACCGCCTCGGTGGGGGCCTGCGGCACGGGTCCCCCGTTGAACTCGGCGCGGCGGGCGGCCCGGCGCCGGGTCTCGCAGAGCAGACAGAGGTCGGGCGCACTCTCGTCGACGGGCCCGGTCGGGTGTTCGGGGCAGCGAGTCGTCGGGGCGGCGCCGGTGACGGTCTCCTCGAGCAGGTCCAGGGCACGGCGCAGATCGGCCTTGACCTCGTGCAGCTTGGCGTCGGGCGTGTCGGGACCGAGGGCCTCCCCGTGCTCGCCGAGCACCCGGAGGGCCCGGCCTAGGGCGGTGAGCTGGGCGTGGTTCATGGGTGAAGCTCCGGTTTTCGCGGCGGCACCGGTCAGTTGGTGCGGCCGACTTTCAGCACGTGGACAGTGACGGTTTCGTCGTCCGGCCGGTACAGCACACGCCAACTTCCCACGTGCAGGCGGTAGTAGCCGGAGGAGCCCAAAGGGCGCGGAGCCGACGGAACGCATTCATGGCGTGGTGTTCCCACACCACTGTGTGGGTCACGAAGCGGCCTCTCGGCGGTCCTCGGCCTCCAGCTGTGCCATGAACTCGTCGTGGGACATGGACGGGCCTGCCGGAGCGGCCTCGCGGGCTTTGGCTTCGGCGATGTCGGCCTCGTCGCGCAGCCGCTGCAACTCCTCCAGTTCGCTTATCGGGACAAGTGCGGCGGCGGGCTTGCCGTACTCGGTGATCAGGATGTGTTCCTGGCCGTGCCGGACCCGGCCCACCAGCTGGCCGAGCTGGTTGCGGGCTTCAACGAGCGGGTACTTGTCCATGGACAAACTGTACACACCCGCGAGTGTGTGCGGTGACGTCACGCGCACGTCCCTTTCTGTCGTCGCTCCGCCATCGCGGAACGCATATCGGCCGCGTAGGCGTGGACCTTGGACGCGGGGACGGGCACATTCGGGTGAACGGGGGCGCGTTCGCCCCGGCACGCGCCGCACATCCCGCCCGGCAGGGCCTCCGGTCGGCCCACGGCGCCGCACTTCGCGCACTCCAGAAGACGGAGCGGCGGCCGCCGGGGAGGGGGCTCCGGCGGGAGCTTGTCGGTGAGGCGCCGGCGGACGAGCGCGGCCGGATGGTGGACCGGGGTGGGCAGCCCACTGGTCAGGGCGTGCAGGACGACGTCCTCACCGGCGCCCCGCTCGAACCACTCCGCCACCAGCGGGGCGAGCGCCGCACAGTCGGCCTGCGAGAGGGACAGCACGGGGGTGGTTCGCCCAAGGGCGGCGAGAAGAATGTGCGCCCGGGACCGGGTACGGCGCGTCGGCGGCTCCTGCACCTCCTCCGGTACGTCGCCTCTCGTGAACGCCGCCCACCAGTCGCCGTCGCGCGCGGTACGCGAAAACCACGATCGGGTGATCCAGCGGGAACCGCCGGAATCCACGGCCAGATGCTCCCGCCCGCGCCGCCAGTGCCCTGCGAGTTGGAGCCGGTTGAGAGCGGTCCGCAGCGCGCACTGCCCGTACGGCAGGTGCTTGGCCAGCGTCTTCACGGAAATGTCGGCGCCGTCGGGGAGACGGTCGATGTACGCGGCGACGGCGGCTTCGCGGGGCGGGAGATGGGCGAAGTCGTGGGCGGTGCGGGGGCAGGACGGTGCTACTAAGGTTGGCTTCAGCCACGGGATCGGTTTCCTAGTCTCACTGATCTCGTCGGTTAAGCCCCCGCAGGTGTTGGTAGCGCCTGGCGGGGGCTGTTTCGTATGACGGCACGCTAGACGATCGTGACTCTGCGTGGCAAGCCGAACGCGTCAAGTCAACACGCGGGGCGGGAGGGCGGGTTGAGGCCCTCCAACCATTCCAAACAAAGAGGGCTCGGGGCTGGTGGCTTGAGCTTCGGGGCCTCCGGGGGCGGGTGGCTAGCGGAAGTTCTTCACGTCACCCACGAACGCGGCCCAGGCCTCCGCCCGGAACACGAGCTTCGGGCCGTGGGGGGTCTTGGAGTCGCGGACGGGGACGACGGCGGGGATATCGGGGGCGATCTCAAGGCAGTTGCCGCCTTCGCCGCCGCTGTGGCTGGACTTGCGCCAGGTGTGCTCAGGGCTGATCTTCATGGGCGTAATCCTCTGCCACCGACTCGGTCAGGGCCAGGGATTCACGGGGTGATAGGGCGCTGGCCCGTAGCAAATCGTAGGTCAGTTCGTGCCGAGCGACGGTGGCCGGGTCGTCCTCCAGCCGTCCCATGCTGGGGCCTTCGATGAAGGCGAGCGGCGGTGCGTCCTCAAAGGCGAGGAGCGTGAGGGCGCCGGTCATCGAGGCGTGTGCCCCCGCGCTGAACGGCAGCACCTGCACGATGATCCGGTGCTGTCGCACCAGGGCTGTGACGTGGCGCAGGGCTTCGGCCATCACCGTCGGCCCGCCCGTCGCGCGACGCAGGACGGCCTCGTCAAGCACGGCCCACAACAGGGGCCTTGTTGGATCGGTGAGGACACGGGCACGCTCGAGCCGCGCTGACAGCAGCTCGTCGATCACATCTTCGGTCGCCGTCGGGCGGTAGGCGCGGAACACTGCCCTCGCGTACGCCGGAGTCTGCAGCAGCCCCGGGATCAGCAAGGGCGCGTACTCCTTGATCTCCGTGGCGACGGCCTCCGCCTCCGCCGCCTCCGCGAAGTGGTCCGGATACCTCGACCTGGCCGCCGCCCCGCAGTTCCGCTGGAAGAAGTCC
Source organism: Streptomyces sp. NPDC101152 (assembly GCF_044768275.1). Classification (NCBI taxonomy): domain Bacteria; kingdom Bacillati; phylum Actinomycetota; class Actinomycetes; order Kitasatosporales; family Streptomycetaceae; genus Streptomyces; species Streptomyces sp. NPDC101152. The sequence goes on from NZ_JBIWPO010000052.1 coordinate 27,724, forward strand.
TCCGTGCCCAGCACCTCGTCCAGCAACCGTGCGACATCTGGCTGCATCCGCCGCGTCCCCGCCTCCAGTTGCCCCACGAACGACCCGCTCACGAACAGCCGTTGGCCCAGCTCCTCCTGGCTGAGCCCTGCCTTCTCCCTCGGGTGCCGCAACTCCGCTCCCAGCAGCGCCCGCGGTGACGACGACGGGTCGAGGTCCTTGGGTCCCGGCATGGGTAACTCCCTGTCCGACAGACGAGGCTGTTGGGCTGTCGCGTATGGCCAGGTTAGGGGCCCACCGGACACGCTGTGTTGCGAATCACGAACTCAGCGTGGAGGTGGAGGAAAGGTGCGGTCGACCGAAGAAGTCGTCGAGACCCTGCGTGAGGCCCTCGTGGGCGTGGGAGTCGTCCTGCCGTCGCTCACCGTCGACCCCGTGACCGGTGCGAGCGACGAACCGTTCGCCCTCGTCGACCTGGGGCGTTGCAACAGCCGTACCGCCGAGCGCCTGGCCTCCGTCCTGCGCGGCGAACGGCCGGCCGTCGGCACGCACGCCGTGGACGAGCGGGACGGCCGGATCGGCGAGGTCATGGGCCACGTGGGCGGCCGAGTGCAGCTGCGCCCGGTGGGCGGCGGCCGGGAGTGGGAGTGCCCGCCGGAGTCGGCGTCGCCCGCACCGGCGGGGGAGGTGCTGCGGGCGCAGGTCCGCAGCCGTAACCGGGGGGCGCGGCTCTCCTGATGCGCGAGGGGCCGCGAACCGGGCCTCATGCAGCCGTGGCCGTCCGCCCCCTGGTCTGGCGCATCTCGCGCAGCGCGCCGGACCAGGCGATCACCTGGTCGAGCATGGTGCCCACGGCGGTGTCGAGGCCCTCCTGGGGGACGAAGGTGCCGGTGTGGAACGAGGGGTGGGTCGAGATGGTGGGCTGGGCGCGGACCGTGGCCACCTGGAGTTCGGCGAGGACGAGCCGCAGTGCCTCGGCGGCCCGTGCCCCGGCGACCCAGCCGCCGTAGCTGATGATGCCGGCGGCCTTGTCGTTCCACTCCCGGTAGACGTAGTCCAGGGCGTTCTTCAGGGCTCCGGGGTAGGAGTGGTTGTACTCGGGGACGAGGAACACGTAGCCGTCGAAGCTGTCGATGAGCGCGCCCCAGGTGCGGGTGTGATCGTGCTGGTACTGCTGGAAGTTCGGGTTGCCGGGCTCGTCGAGGTTGCCCAGGTCGTGGTCGGCGAGGTCGACGAGTTCGAAGTCGGCGCCGCCATGGGCGCGGGCGGCCTCCAGTGCCCAGGCGGCGATCTGGTCGCCGCGGCGTCCTGGGCGGGTGGATCCGAGGATGAGCGCGATGCGGAGCGGCATGGTCTTCCCTTCCGGGTGAGTTGATACGTCAACTCTATGGTGGGAGGAGTTGATGTGACAACTCTGCTGGTCGCGGTATCCTCGGTGATATGAAGGAGACGCCGGAGACGCGACCGCTGGAACCCGAGGAGTGGGGGTTCTGGGATTCCTGGATGCGCGCGCAGCGACTGCTCACCAAGGAGCTGGAACGCGGCCTGCAGCGGGACTGCGACATCTCGAAGCCCGAGTTCAGCGTGCTGGTGACGCTGTGGCAGGCCACCGGCCGTGAGATGCGCGTCGGTGAGCTCTCCGAGTCGCTCGACTGGGACAAGAGCCGCGTCTCCCATCAACTGACGCGCATGGAAAAGCGCGGCTTCGTCAAGCGCACTCAGTACGGCTCCGACGGCCGTCGCGCGGGGGTCGGGCTGACCGTCGAGGGCCGCCGGGCAGCCGAGAGCGCCGTCCTCGTGCACGGCGGCAACATCCGCCGCCTCTTCCTCGACTCACTGAGCCCCGAGCAGGCGGCAGTTATCCGAGTATGGAGCGAGCAGACAGCCGACCGCCTCGACCCGCATCGCACACGATGATGTACTCGTGTTCTACGACCTTCGGCGAGAGCAGCCGTACGGCCCGTCACATCCTCCCCGGCGCCCGGCTCCGGCGGCGGCTGTTCTGGCGGTACACGCTCGCGTGGCGAGCATGAGGAGCCCGCTGTGAGGTTGGTCGGCCCGCCGCTGTTGTGAGCTGACCGCCTGGTCAGGCCGCAGGATGGGCGATGAAGGCGACCTCCTCGCGGCCGCCGTCCAGGGCGATGTTCAGGGAGGCGTCCAGCGCGACTGCCAGGCGTCGTAGCAGGGGTAGGGTCGGCACGGTGTCCGCGCCTTCGACGCGGGAGACCTTCGCCTGGGTGAGCCCGGCGCGCTCGGCGAGCTCGGTCTGCGACAGCCCCAGTTCCGTACGGCGGTCGTAGACGGCCTTGGCGAAGGCCATGGCCAGCCGGATCTCGGCGCGCTCGGCGGCGATTTCGGGGGATTCGGAGTATCCCGCGGCCAGTTCCTTCTCCCGGCTCAGCTTCCAACGGGAGTGGCTCATCGTGTCTGCCCTTCCTTTCCGCGGCTGTAGGTGGTGTGGGCGGGACCGTGCTCGGCGCCGCACACCTTACGCGCGGCCGTCGCGCGGGCGATCTGCGCGGCCTCGTGCATTCTGGTCTGCGGAAGACGGTGAGGAGTACGACGCGACGCTCGGGCGCGCACCAGTAGGTGACGCGCGTGTCCACGCCACCGAGCGTGGGTCGAAGCTCGTAGACCCCACCTTCAAGGGGGCGCGCGAACGGCATGGGGGTTTGCGGCCCCAACGTGGCAAGCAGTTCGAGTACTTCTCCACTTTGCGGTGCTGGCTGTCGGGGAGGAGCTCCAGCCAGGCCCGCACCTCGGGCTCCAATTCGATCACGTACAGGTCATCCATGCGACGCACCGTTATATGTCGTAAACAGCATACTGGCGTGATGGGGGTCAGGTCACCGCATGGAGTGAAACCGTCTGTCTCATGGCCGAGGCCCGCAGCCTCAGCCTTCCGCGGTTTCGAGCGCCGCCCGCAGGTGGCCGGCCGACCCGGCGAGCAGGCGGGCGGAGGTCTCAGCGTCCGCGCCCGTGAGGAGCATCAGGATCGCGTTCTTGACCTCGCCGTCCGTCGCCGCGAGGGCTCGTTCCGTCTCCTCGTCCGTCGCGCCCGTGGCGAGGGTGACGATGCGGTGGGAGCGGGCGCGGAGTTTGGCGTTGGAGGCGCGGACGTCGACCATCAGGTTCCCGTACGTCTTGCCGAGGCGGATCATCGTGATCGTCGAGAGCATGTTGAGGACCAGCTTCTGTGCCGTGCCGGCCTTGAGGCGGGTGGAGCCGGTCAGCAACTCCGGGCCTACGACGACCTCGATGCCGTGGTCCGCCGCGGCGGCCAGCGCGCTGTCCGCGTTGCAGGCCAGGCCGATCGTCAAGGCGCCCAGTGCGCGGGCGTGTCGTACCGCGACGATGGCGTACGGCGTGCGGCCGGAGGCGGAGATGCCGACCACCGTGTCGGCGGGGGTGAGGGCGAGGGCGTCCAGGTCGGCGCGGGCGAGGTCCGGGGAGTCCTCGGCGCCTTCGACGGACGTCAGCAGGGCGGAGGGGCCGCCTGCGATCACTCCGACCACCTGCTCGGGGGCGGTGTTGAAAGTGGGCGGGCATTCGGAGGCGTCCAGGACGCCGAGCCGTCCGGCCGTGCCCGCGCCGGCGTAGATCAGCCGGCCGCCCCGGGCCATCCGCTCGGCGACGGCGTCGATGGCGGCGGCGATCCGGGGCAGCTGTTCGGCCACGGCGGCGGGAACGGTCGTGTCCTCGCCGTTCATGAGCCGGGCGATCTCGAGGGTGGGCAGCCGGTCGATGTCCGCGAGGTCGGGACGGAAGGCCTCGGTGGTCAGCGAGTCCAACTCGGCGCGCAGGTCACGGGGGTGGGAGGCGGAGGTCATGCGGGCTCTTTCACGTTCCAGGTGCGGTCTAGCGGCGGTGCCGGTGGGCCAGGGCCTCGTAGGAGGAGGCCAGGGCGGGGGCCGCCGTGTCGTAGGTGCGCTGGGCCACCCCTACGAACAGGCAGTCCACGACCAGGAGTTGACTGGTGCGGGAGGACATCGCCGCCGGGCGCAGCTCGCTCTCCCGCGCTGTGGAGGTGGTCAGGACGTGGTCGGCGTACTGTGTCACCGGGGCGTCCGGGCGTCCGGTGATCGCCACCGTCGTCGCCCCGTGTTCGAAGGCGACCCGCAGCGGCTCGATGACGTCCCCGGTCGATCCGGAGTGCGTGATCGCGACGGCGACGTCGCCCCCGCGCAACTGCACCGCGTTGGTCACCGCGAGGTGCGGGTCACTGTGTGCGTGGGCTATCAGCCCTATCCGCAGCAACTTCTGCGCGAGGTCCTGCGCGACCAGCCCCGACGCCCCCACTCCGTACACGTCGATCCGACGCGCGGCGGTCGCCGCCGCCACCGCCGCCCCCAACTGCACGGTGTCGAGGCCGGCCGCCGTGTCCGCGAGGGTCTGCTGCTCGTCGTAGGCGAGTTTCGCCACCACGTCGGCGATCGGGTCGTCGACGGCGATGTCGGTGGTGATGGCGGGCGACCGCCCCGACTGCTGCTGCGCCGCCAGGCCGGCGAGGGCGAGGCGCAGGTCGCGGTACCCGGGATAGCCGAGCAGCCGGGCGGTGCGGACGACCGTCGCCTCGCTGGTGCCGGTCAGTTCGGCGAGACCGGTGACCGTCAGGGCCGCGCAGCCCGCCGGGTCGCTCGCGACGGCCTCGGCGACGCGCTGCATGGAGCGGGTCATGGAGGGCGCGAGGGTGCGCACCTTGGCGGCGAGGGCGGCGGGCGCCGGAGGCGGGCCGGTCCGGGCGTACCCACTTGCCCGTCCGGCGAAGGTTTCCTTCACTTCCCGGGTCACCTCTGAAAGGTATTTTCAGCTCGGTGTGGGCGTCAAGAGTGCGCACAATGGGTGCATGGATCCCTCCGGCACCCCCGTCAGCCCTCTGGAGCAGGCGTTGCACACGGCACGCGCTCTCGTGCTCGACGACCTGGCCGCGGGCGACGTGGCCGCCGCGGACGTGGTCTCGATGGTCGAGGAGTCCGTCGTGCAGCGGCGCTGGTGGGTCGAACAGTGGCCGGAGGGCGCGCCCTATGTCGCCGGGCTGGTGGCACAGGACGTGCAGGACGCCCTGTTGGAGACGTACGGCCGCTGGCCGCTGTGCCCGGTCTGCGGCTCCGGCGACCCGCACGCGCTGGAGGTCGAGCCGGAACTCGGGCCCGATCCGCACTGGGTGTGCCACAAGGCGGGCGTGAAGGTCGCGGCGGTGGGGTCACTGGGCTCGGCGACCGGCGGGGTCCCCTCCTCGTGACCGTGTACATCGACCCGCCGAACTGGCCGGGTCACGGACGGATGTGGTCGCATCTGATCAGTGACGTGTCCTATGAAGAACTGCGCCTCTTCGCCGACGCGTTGGGCGTCCCCCGCCGCGCCTTCGAGCGCGACCACTACGACATTCCCTCCCACCGGTACGCGGAGGTGGTGGCGGCCGGTGCCCTGGAGGTCAGCAGCCGCGAGGTGATACGGCTGCTGCACGAGGCCGGGCTGCGGCGGCGCAAAGGGCGTGCTCAGAGCGGCAGTTCGTAGGCGAGGCCCTCCTCGTCCTCGCTCACCCTGCGGAACCCGGCGCGGGTGACGACCGCCTGGGAGGGCAGGTTGTCGCGGTCGATCGTGGCGAAGAGGGTGGTGACGTCCTCGCGGGCGGACGCCCAGTCGGCGAGCGCCTGAAGGGCTTCTGTCGCGTAGCCGTTGCCGCGGGCGCTCTCGACCAGGTCGTAGCCGATCTCCACGCGCCCCTCCTCGTCCGGGATGCCGTGGAAGCCCATCCCGCCGACCGCCCGCCCGTCCTCGGTGCGCACGAGGGCGAAGACGCCGAACTCCGGGCGGTGCACGCCCCCTTCGTACGCCTTGAGCAGGAAGCTCGCGGCCTCCCGGGTGCCCTCGAAGGGGCCGCCCTCCAGCCACAGGAAGCCGCCGTCGCCGCCCATGACCAGGTCCCGGGCGGCGGCGGGCGTGATGCCCTGGAGGGTGAGGCGTTCGGCGGTGTGGACGAGGTTGTTGTTCCAGCGCCACTCGGTGACCGACGGGCGGCCGGGGAGTTCGCCGCGGCCGGTGGCCCACAGGAGGGTGCGCCAGTGGTCGGCGCCCGGCTGGACGTGTGGGAAGAGGCGGGTGAGGACGAACTCGGGGAGATGGGACGGCGGTTCGTACGGCAGGTCCAGCGCGCCCGCGATGTCGAACGTGTGCAGCAGCACCTCCGCGACGCCCATCGCCGCGAAGCCCTCGCGGTTCGCGCTGCGGAACGGGTACGGGTGGAAGGCGCGGGCCTCGCGGGGCGCGGTGCGGACGGCCGCCGCGAGCAGGGCGCCGGTCGCCTCGATGACGCTCAACACGCCCGCGTTTCCGGAGCCTTCGTCAAGCAGCTTGAGTTCGAAGGGGAAGTAGCTGTCCTCGGCACGTCCCGCCAGGTTGGCGGCGTATTCGACGAGGTCGTCGGCGACATGGGCCGCCGTCTCGTGCACGGTCCAGTCCAGCCCGGCCGCCGTCACCTCCGTCCAGTCCCGCGCCACGGCCGGCCGCAGCGCCTCGACACAGCCGGCGACGGCCTCGGTCACGTAATCCCCGCCCACGTTTCGCATGTACCGCAGGCTAGGGCGCCTCGCCGTCCGGGAGCGACAGCATTTCCAGCTCGGAGGCGAGGTTGTAACGCGCGGTGGCCTCCCACGTCCGCTCCCCGTACGGCGTGCGGAACAGCCGTGGCAGGGCAAGGAGTTGGCGCAGGATCCGGGAACGGCCCGTGCGGAAGGCGTCGTTCGGGACGAAGTGGTACTCCTCGCGGACGGCGGCCGTGTAGGCCGCGTAGGCGGATGGCGGTGAGGCCAGGATCGCGAGGTCGGCGTCGCACAGCACCTGGCCGTCGTGGTCGTCGTCGGCGGGGTCGTGGGTGACGGTGAGACGGACCAGGCGGGCCACCTCGGCGGTCTTCTCCTGCGACACCCCGGCCTCCGGCAGGGCGCGCTCGGCCAGCCGCGCCGACCGCTCCTCGTTCTCGGAGCGGTCGGGGAGGTAGACGGCGTCGTGGAACCACGCGGCCAGGCGTACGACGTCCGGGTCCTCCGCGTGCTTGTCCAGGACGTCGATGTGGTCCAGGACCGCGGTGAGGTGCGTGAGCGTGTGGTACCTGCGCTGCGGCTCCTGCCAGCGGGCCAGCAGGTTGTCGGCGTACGGCACCGGGTCGGGACCGTCGGTTGCGCCGCGGGCTCCCTCCAGGGCTCGGGACCAGCGGCTGCGCAGGGCGTCGAGATCGGCCATGCCCTCATTCTCCCGTGATCCCGGCCGCGCCCCTAGCGTGGACGTCATGACTTCTGCTGCTGAGGTACGCGACCCCGACCTGCCCGGACGCCTGCTGACCCTCGAACGCGACGCGCTGGTCCCTCTCCTGCGCTCCCGCCCCGACGCCGACTTCGCCCTGCCCACGCTCGCGTGTCCCGGCTGGAGCGTGCGGGACGTGCTGGCGCACTGTTCGTCCGCGCTGATCCGCGTGGTGGAGCGCCGCTTCGAGAAGGGCGTCTTCTCGCCCGAGTCCAACGACCGGGACATCGCCGAGCGCGCCGACTGGACGAACGCGCAGGTCGTCGACGAGCTGGAGCGCGGGATGACCGAGGCGGGCCCGGTGATCGCGAAGGCCGGGGGTGTGCTGGACAGGGTCGCGCTGGGGGAGTGGGTGCACGCGGGTGACGTGCGGGACGTGCTCGGGGAGCCTGGTGCGTACGCGGGCGCCGGGCTGCCGGACGCGCTCGCCCTCCTCGCCCGGGTCACCCGGGAGAAGGGCCACGTGCCGCTCCACGCCGACCTCGACGACGTCGACGAGCCGCTGCTGCTGGGCGAGGTGAGCGGGGAGCGGACGCCGGCCCGTTTCATCGGCGGGGCCGCCACCCTCGTACGGCTGTACTCGGGCCGGTCGGTGAAGGGTGCTGACTTCGAGCTGGTCGGGGTGGAGGCGGAGGAGCTGAACATCTTCGGCTGAGGGGTGTCGTCGGGGCGGCGGTGGCCGGGGCGTAGTCTTTGAATTGGACTAGACCTGTGCGAGAGTCGTACCGCCGCCAACCGACGAATGGGGCCCCATGAGCAAGCGTGCAGTCCTGGAGGTGATCGCCCTCGACGTCGAGGACGCGGTCGCCGCCCAGGCCGGAGGCGCGGACCGCCTCGAACTGGTCACCGAGATGGCGGCCGACGGACTCACCCCGTCGGCCGCCACCTTCACCGGGATCCGCGCCGCCGTCGACATCGCGCTGAGGGTGATGCTCCGGCTGACGGACGGCTTCGCGGCGGGTGACGTCGAGCGGGTGGTCCGGGCCGCGCGGGAGCTGCGGGACGCGGGCGCCGAGGAGTTCGTGCTCGGCTTCCTGGACGCGGACGGCGGTGTCGACCTCGGCGCGGTCGAGCGGGTCGTGGGCGAGCTGGACGGCTGCCGGTGGACCTTCCACCGGGCCATCGACCGGGCCGCGGACCGGGACGCGCTGCGCAAGCAGTTGGACGGCGTGCCGGGCCTGGACACCTACCTCACGGCCGGGTCCGCGTCGGGGGTGGACGACGGCCTCCCCACCCTGCTGGCCGAGGCGGCCAGGCGCGGGGAGAGCGGCTACGACCAGCAGGTCATGGTCGGCGGCGGACTCCGTCTGGACCACGTACCGCGGCTGCGGTCCGCCGGCCTCGACGCCTTCCACATCGGCGGCGCGGCGAGACCGGGCGGCTGGGACGCCCCGGTGTCGGTGGCGGCGGTGCGCGAATGGCGCCGGTCACTCGACCTGCCGCGGGACGCGGAACTCGTCCGGTCGTAGCCGCGCTGTCGGAGGCCGGCGGTACGGTCCCGGTATGGCAGCCAGGATCGATCTGACGCTCGACTGCGCGGACACGCCGCTCCTCGCCGCGTTCTGGAAGACCGCGCTGGGTTACGTCGACGAGCCGCCGCCCGCTCCCTTCGCGACCCGGGCGGAGTGGCTCGCGCAGGTCGACCCGGACGGGGGCGAGTTCGAGGACGACGCCGCCTGGCTGTGCGACCCGGACGGCGTCGGGCCCCGGCTGTCCCTCCTCACGGTTCCCGAGCCCAAGACCGCGAAGAACCGGCTGCACCTCGACATCCGGGTGCCGGGGCACGGCGGCGCCGAGGAGCGGTGGGCGCGGATCAGGGCGGAGGCCGGGCGGCTGGTCGCGGCGGGCGGGGTCGTCCTGGCGGAGTTCGAGGGCCACCACGTGGTGATGGCCGACCCCGAGGGCAACGAGTTCTGCGTCGCCGCGGCCGCCGCCTGACGCCTGCGGGTCGCCTCAGACGGCGAGCTGATCCGGCAGCGGTGCCGCGTGGGTGACGATCAGGCCCGAGACCGCTCGCGTCAGCGCCACGTACAGCCGCCGCAGTCCCGTCCGTTCGTCCGGCTCCCCGTCGACCACCGCGCGCGGCTCGTCGAGGACCACGTAGTCGTACTCCAGGCCCTTCGCCAGGGACGCCGGGACCAGCGTGAGGCGGGTCTGGGCCGTGGTCTCCTCACCGGGGGCCAGGTGGCCGATGCCCGCCGCCGTCAGGGCCTCGGCCAGCGCCGGTACGCGCGCGTCCGCCGCGATCAGACCCGTCGAGCCCTCGCGGGCCAGCAACTCCCGGCAGGCGGCGACCACTTCGCCGGTGCCGGTGACGGGACGCAGGGCGAAGAAGCCCGGGTTCTCGCGCACCGACGCGACCGGCGTCAGACCCGGGGCGATGTGGGGGAGGAGGCGCGAGGCGTAGGTGATGACGTCCGTGGGCACGCGGAAACCGGCCGTCAGCTCCTCGATCAGCCCGTCGGACTTGCCGAGGTGGGCCAGGGCCTCCTCCCAACTCGCGGTCGCCCAGGGCGTGGTGCCCTGCGCCAGGTCGCCGAGGACCGTCGCCGAGCCGGTGGTGCAGCGGCGGCCGACCGCCCGGTACTGCATCGGCGACAGGTCCTGCGCCTCGTCGAGCACCACGTGCCCGAGCGAGTGAGTGCGCCGGACGACATCCGTCGCCTCGTCGATCAGCACCGCGTCCGCCGAGGACCACTTGGCGGCCTTCACCGACCGGGCGGGCTTCGCCCAGAGGATCGTCTTCTGCTCCTCGTCGGTGAGGATCCCGTCCGCGTGCTCGGCGAGGAAGTCCGCGTCCGTCAGCAGGCGCAGGACGAGTTTCGCCGGGTCGACCGGCGGCCAGACCTCCTTCACCGCCGCCTTCACCGCAGCGTTGCGCGCCACCGCGTCCTGCACCCGGTCGTCCGGCGCCTCGCCCGAGCGCTCCATCTGCACCAGCACGGCGTGCGCGATGCGCTGCGGCAGGGCCTCGCGGGCGGCGCCGTAGCGGATGCCCCGCTCCAGCAACTCACGGACGATGTCCTCGAGTTCGTACGCCGGAACACGCCAGCGGCGGGAGCCGCGCACCACCACGACCGGCTCGGTGGGCAGGGTGACATGGGAGTAGACGGCCCGGCGCAGCACCTGCGCCATCCTCGCGTCACCCTTGATGATCGCGGCCGCCGCGTCGTCCTCGCCCTTGATCTCGACGTGCGCCACCAGGTCGTCCACCGTCGCCTGCTGCACCGTCAACTCGCCCAGTGCGGGCAGCACCTGCTCGATGTAGTGCAGGAAGGACCGGTTCGGTCCGATGACGAGCGTCCCGGTGCGGGCGAGACGTTCCCGGTGGGCGTAGAGGAGGTAGGCGACCCGGTGCAGACCGACCGCCGTCTTCCCCGTCCCCGGCCCTCCCTGGACGCACACCGTGCCGCCCAGGCCGCTGCGGACGATCTCGTCCTGCTCGGGCTGGATGGTGGCGACGATGTCCCGCATCGGGCCGACGCGCGGACGCTCGATCTCCTGCTGGAGCAGCTTGCTGGTGCGGGCCGCCTCCGCCGGGTCGGAGAGGTGCTCGTCCTCGTAGGCCGTGATGTCGCCCCGGGTGTAGCCGAAGCGGCGGCGCAGCGCGACGTCCATCGGGTCCTTCTTGGAGGCCCGGTAGAACGGCTGCGAGACCGGCGCGCGCCAGTCGATGACCATGGGGTCGCCGTCGTGGTCGTGCACGTGCCGGCGCCCGATGTAGAAGCGCTCGCCCCCCGCGCCCTCGGCCTGCTCGGCGCCGGGGGCGTGCAGGTAGTCGAGGCGGCCGAAGAACAGCGGCGTGTCGCTGAGGTCGGCCAGCGCCTTGATCCGCTCGTCGATCTGCCGGGCCAGGACCTCGGCGTTGACCCAGTTCGCGGTGACGTCGCGGATGTCCAGCGACTCCACGTCCTCGCGCATGGCGCGCAACGCGGCACGGGAGGACGCGAGATGGGCCCGCTCGCGGGCGAGGGGACCGTCGTCGACGGGCGTGGACGGCGTGGACACGGGGGTGCCTCCGAAGGTGCTGCGGGTGGTCGCGACGAGCCGGCCGGTTTCCGTCCGGTCGGCGGCACTCCGGCGAGGAGGCGGGCAAGAGCGGAGAGTGTAGGCGAGCGGCGCGTGCCGACGCCAACCGATTTCCCGCCGCCGCGCCCTCTGGGCCCGCAGTCCCCTAGGGGATCACCCCTCCACCCGCCGGTGGACGTCTCACCGGCGAGTTGTACCCAGGTATCACAGGAAATGCAGACCTGGGACCGATGCCCTCCTTATGCCTGGTGAGCCACCATGGAGACATGAGTGCAGCGACCATCAACCCAGCTCCCGGTCGCCCGTCCGGGGCGACCCCCGTCTCCGGTTCCCACCCCGCCCACCGCCTCGGTGACGCCCTCCGCGCGATCCGCGTCTTCGCGGGCGCCGCCTTCGACGTGGTCATACTCGGCGAGTACGGCGAGGAGGCGGGCGTACGCCGCAAGTGACGGCGTCCGCTCAGCTCTCCGCGAGGATCTCGTCCGCGTCCACGATCCGGTACGCGTACCCCTGCTCCGCCAGGAACCGCTGGCGGTGCGCCGCGAAGTCCTGGTCGATGGTGTCGCGGGCGACCACCGAGTAGAAGTGGGCCTGGTGACCGTCGGCCTTGGGCCGCAGCACCCGACCCAGCCGCTGCGCCTCCTCCTGCCGCGACCCGAAGGTCCCCGACACCTGGATGGCGACGGTCGCCTCCGGCAGGTCGATCGAGAAGTTCGCCACCTTCGACACCACCAGCACGCTGATCTCGCCCTCCCGGAACGCGTCGAAGAGCTTCTCGCGCTGCGCGTTGGACGTCTCGCCCTTGATCACGGGCGCGTCCAGGTGCTCGCCGAGCTCGTCGAGCTGGTCGATGTACTGCCCGATGACGAGGATCTGCTGACCGGCGAAACGGCGCACCAGCGCCTCCGTGACCTTCCGCTTGGTCGCGGTCGTCGCACAGAAGCGGTACTTCTCCTCCTGCTCGGCCGTCGCGTACGCCAGCCGCTCGGAGTCCGTGAGGTTGACCCGTACCTCCACGCAGTCGGCCGGCGCGATGTAGCCCTGCGCCTCGATCTCCTTCCACGGGGCGTCGAACCGCTTGGGCCCGATCAGCGAGAACACGTCCGACTCCCGGCCGTCCTCCCGCACCAGGGTCGCCGTCAGCCCCAGCCGCCGCCGCGCCTGCAGGTCCGCCGTGAACTTGAACACCGGAGCCGGCAGCAGATGCACCTCGTCGTAGACGATCAGACCCCAGTCCCGGGAGTCGAACAGCTCCAGATGCGGATAGACACCCTTCCGCTTCGTCGTCAGCACCTGGTACGTGGCGATGGTGACCGGCCGGATCTCCTTGCGCGTGCCGCTGTACTCACCGATCTCGTCCTCGGTCAGCGAGGTCCGCTTCACCAGCTCGTGCTTCCACTGCCGGGCCGAGACGGTGTTCGTGACCAGGATCAGCGTCGTCGACTTGGCCTGCGCCATCGACCCGGCCCCGACCAGCGTCTTGCCCGCCCCGCAGGGCAGCACCACGACCCCGCTCCCGCCGTGCCAGAAGTTCTCCACGGCCTGCTTCTGGTACGGCCGCAGCGCCCACCCGTCCTCGGCCAGCTCGATCGGGTGCGCTTCGCCGTCCACGTACCCTGCGAGGTCCTCGGCCGGCCAGCCCAGCTTCAGCAGCACCTGCTTGATCTGCCCGCGCTCGGAGGGGTGCACGGCGACCGTGTCCGGGTCGATCCGGTTGCCCACCAGCGGCGCGATCCGCTTCGAGCGCAGCACCTCCTCCAGCACCGGCCGGTCGGTGGTGGTCAGCACCAGGCCGTGCGCCGGGTGCTTGCTCAGCGTGAGCCGCCCGTACCGGTCCATGGTGTCGGCGATGTCGACGAGCAGCGCGTGCGGCACCGGATACCGGCTGTACTGCACCAGCGCGTCGACGACCTGCTCGGCGTCGTGCCCGGCCGCCCGCGCGTTCCACAGCCCGAGCGGCGTCACCCGGTAGGTGTGGATGTGCTCGGGCGCCCGCTCCAGCTCCGCGAACGGCGCGATGGCCCGGCGGCACGCGTCGGCCTGCTCGTGGTCGACCTCGAGCAGCAGCGTCTTGTCGGACTGGACGATCAGCGGACCATTCACGCGGGGCACCCTCTCCCTTCGGCCGGCCTCACCGGCCGAACGTCCAGTGTGCCCCAACCGCCGACGATCAGGGACGGTGCTCGTCCAGCTCCGCCAGCCGCCGCAGATGCGGCCCGTACTCCGGGTCGGCGAGCGCGGCGGCGAACTGCGCGGTCAGGTAGGCGAGCGGGTTGCCGGTGTCGTACCAGCGGCCCTGGATGACCTGGCCGTAGACCGCCTTGGTGGCGGCGTAGGCGTTGATGGCGTCGGTGAGGTAGATCTCGCCCGTCCGGTGCTCGTACCAGGCCCTGGTCTGCCGGCGCAGCTCCTCGACGATGCCCGGCGTGATCACATAGCCGCCGATCGCCGCGTACGCGGAGGGCGCGTCCTGCGGCTTGGGCTTCTCGACCAGGCCCGTGATCCGCAGCAGGCCGTCGCCGAGGTCCTCCTTGACACGCGGGACGCCGTAGCGCTGGGAGTCGGCCGGATCCATCGGCAGCAGCGCGAGCACCGGGCAACTGGTCGCCTCGTAGGCGCGGATCAGCTGCTGGGCGCGGGGGACGTCGGCCACGAACACGTCGTCCGGCCACAGGACGAGGACCGGCTCGTCGCCGATGTTGCGGGCCGCGTTCAGGACGGGCGTGCCGTTGCCGTACGGGCCGTGCTGGTCGAGGTAGGTGATGTGACCGAGCCGGGACAGCTCGCCGACCTCCTCCACCGCGTCCGCGTAGGCCGTCTTGCCGTCGGACCGCAACTGGGCCACCAGCGCCGGATTCGGCCGGAAATGGTCCTGGATCAGGCCCTTGCCGCCCGACACGACGATCGTGATGTCCGTGATGCCGGACGCCACCAGCTCCCGCACGGTGTGCTCTACCACGGGTTTGTCGCCGACCGGCAGCATCTCCTTCGGGATCGCCTTCGTCAGCGGCAACAGGCGGGAGCCCAGCCCGGCGGCGGGGATGACTGCGCGGCGGATCGTCGTGGCCATGGGGCCCCCTTCGTCGAATGTCTTAGAACGTTGCCCGCGAGCCCGCGCCGGAAGCCCCGGGTGAACAGTTCCGGACAGGCCGCTGCGCTGAGGGGAAGGGACCGGACCCAGAACCCACCCTCAGCTCTCGCCTCAGCCTTCGTCGGCCAGCTCCGCCACCCCGGTCACCCGGTGCAGCGGATACGTCCGCACCTCGTCCGCCGTGTGGTCGTACGCCGTCACGAAGCCGCCCTCGACCCGGATCGGGGCGATGACCCGCTGGCTGGCGGCGCCCTCCGCGTTGACGTAGCCGATCCACAGCGCCTCCCCGGTCAGGACGGCGGCCTGCATGGTGGCCAGGGTCTCCGCGGGGCTGGTGCGGGGCAGCTCCCCGCTCCCCAGCGGCGCCTGCTTGCGGGGAGTCGTGGACGCCAGGTCCCCGGCCCGTACGGCGCGGATCGCCGCCGCCAGCAGGGTCGCGTCCGGCGTCGGCGGACCGTCCGGCACCGGTGCCGGAGCCGTGCGCGGCGGGGTGCGGTGGGCGTCCGCGCGGGCGATCAGCACGTCACCCTCCGCCGACTCGGCGGCCGGCGCGAAGCCCATCGCCCGCAGCCCCTCCAGGAGCGTCGCCGGGTCGGCCTGCGTGGCCAGCACCGTGGGCGCGAGCCGGCGCAGCCGCAGGGCGGCGGCACGCCGGTCCGCCATGATCTCGTTGAGCAGGGCGTCGTCGTCGCAGCGCACGTACGCCGAGGCCGCTCCCACCCGCAGATGCCCGTGCCGGCGCGCCACGTCGTCGATCAGGTACGCGAGCGGCTGCGGAACCGGCGTGCGCGAGTGCGCGGCGAGGAACGCGTGCAGGTCGGACGCGGTCCGCCCGGCGTCCAGGGCCCGGCGCACCGACCCCGGCGTGAACCGGTACACCGTCGCCCCGCCCTTCGACTCCACGTCCGCCAGCACCCCCAGCATGTCCGCCAGCGGACGCTGCAGCGGCCCCGGCGCCACGGCCGTCAGGTCGGCCTGCAACAGCACGTGGTCCAACGGCTCGGGCAGCAGCGGAGCCAGCAGCCGGGCCGCGGCGGCGGACGCCGACGCCTGCTCCACTGCGGACAACGGCTCCACCGCGACCGGCACATGGTGGAACGGCAGCTTGTCACCGGGCCCCTCCGCCGCCGGCGGGGCCTCCTGCGCGGCGGCGGCCCGCGCCCCCAGCAGCGCCCGCCCGTGCGCCGACAGCGCGCCCCGCCCCGTCACGCCCAGCATCTCGGCCTCCGACAGGGCCCAGCGGGCCAGCCGGCCCCGCAGGTCGTCGTCCTGCTGGGGCCCGCGCAGCGGACGCTCCCAGCGAAGGCGGGCCAGCACCGAGTCGGCGGACGGCGCGGTGCCCTCCGGCAAGCCGGCCAGCAACGTCAGCACCCGGTGCCGTACCTCCGGCGCGGCCGACCGGTCGAGACCGGGCCCGAGCGCCGACAACGTACGGTCCTTCGCGTCCCGCCCCCCGACCAGCCCCGCCGTCCGCGTCGCCGTCAGCCACGCCTCCGTCAGCCGCGTCCAGCGCCGCGCGGCCGGCTGCTCCAGCCACTCGTCGTACGCCGGGGTCGCCGCGAACCGCTCGTCCGCCTCACCGTCCGAGGCCAACAACCCGGCCGCATAAGCGAGTTCGACCCAGAACGCGGCGACCGGCTCCGCCACGTCGAGCGCGACCGCCGTCCGCTTCAGATCCCGCACGCTCAGCCCACCGGCCCGCAGCACCGCAGGACCGCCCTCGTGCCAGTCCTTCAGCAGCTCCTCCACCATCGCCAGCGCCGTGTACGCCTGCCCCGCCGCCGTCGCGTCCACAACCTGTGGACGGTGCACGGCCGCCGGCTCCAGCGCGGGCGGGAGCGCTTCGACCGCGCGGTGCGCCCGGCCGCCCCGCAGATGCAGCGCCACCTCCCGCGGCAGGACGACCGTGCCGGGCGCCGTCGGCAGCAGCAGCCCACGGTCCAGCAACCGCCGCAGATGGGCCGCCGGCTCCGCCGTGACCTGCCCGTACGGCGGCCCCCACACCAACCGCGCCAGCACCTCCCGCGACTCCTCCGGAAGCCCGGCGAGCAGCGCCGCCATCCGCTCACGGTCACCGAACAGCTCGCCCAGCGCGGCCACCGCCGAGACCGAGTCATGGGTCGAGGGCAGCCCGGCCGCTGTCACGATCTCCTGGATCCGCCCCGGCGACATCCCGGCCGTCGCCTCCCGCACCGTCGGCCCGAGCCCCGTCGGAGACGGATGCTGCGGAGACGGCGCGAGCAGCTCACGGGCCGTACGCACCAGCCGCAACCGCTCGTCGTCGCCCCACACGAGCGCCTGCTCGCGCAACGTGCCCACAGCCCGGGGGAGCGCCGCCGCGACCGCCGGATCCCCCGCGTCACCCGTCATCAGCCCCAGCAACTCCCCG
This sequence comes from Streptomyces sp. NPDC101152, assembly GCF_044768275.1. NCBI lineage: Bacteria > Bacillati > Actinomycetota > Actinomycetes > Kitasatosporales > Streptomycetaceae > Streptomyces > Streptomyces sp. NPDC101152. The sequence continues at coordinate 44,514 of NZ_JBIWPO010000052.1, forward strand.
TACGACGCCGGGTCCGCCGCGACCGCCAGCGCCTCCGCCGTCTGCAACGCGAACCGGTCCAGCCGCTCCAGGGCCCGCACGACACTCGCGCGCGTACCCGCCCGCGTGGCGAGCTGGGTCAGATCGGTCGGGACGGGCGTGATGAGATCGGGGCGGGCACGCAGCAGCGCCGCCAGAGAGGCGTCGTCCCGCTGGCGCAGGGCCTCGGCGAGGGAGCGGGGCGGTGTGGCCGGGTCACTCATCCGACCCACGGTAAGGCACTCCCGGCCCGCCCGGCCCCCGTGAACGGGGCCCGCACCAGCACCGCGACCCCGACCTGCGCGGTACCGTCGTCGGACGGGGTTTCAACGGCGCCCCTCCCGGAGGGACTTCGTGGGTATCGAGAGCGACAAGGTCGTCTACGAGTATCTGAGCCGCGTCGGCGACGTGGCACAGCAACGGCAGTTGCCGTCCGCCGCGCGCATGCGGCTGGTCTCCCGGCTGCGCAACGAGATCGACGCGCACCGGGCCAGGGCGAGCGTCGACAGCCCCGCCGCCGTCCGCCGGATCATCTCCCGGCTCGGCACCCCCGACGAGGTCGTCAAGGCGGCCGGCGCCGGCGACCAGGCACCTCCGGCCACCCCCACCCACCTCCCGGTGCAGCGCGACGACGAACCCGCCGACGGCAACCGCCTGCCCAGGAGCCTGCGTCGCCGGACGGTACCGCGCCCACGCCCCGAAAAGCCCGATCCCCCTTCCGACGCACCCTCGCCGCCCCACGTCGCCAGCGCCCAGGAACTCGGCACGAGCGCCACCCAGCCCGACTGGTGGCGGGTCGGCAGCACCCCGCTCGGCGACAGCGTGCCGACGGGATTCGTCGGCGGCGTGGAGATCCCCGACCTGCTCAGGCCACCGCGCCCCCAGGACCCCGAGCCGGCCCGGACCCCGGCCCTGGAGAAGGCCGTCGAGGCCACCCCGGACACCGAACCCGACTCACCCGCCTCCGCCACCCCCCGCCGCCGGCTCTCCCTCCCCGTCTCCCGCTGGAGCAACCCCCTCCTCCTCATTGCCGCCGGCCTCCTCGTGGCCGGCGCGATCCTCGGGAACTGGTTCGCCCTGCTGTTCGGCTGGGCCATCGCCTACGCCTCCCGCCGCCTCACCACCAACGAGTCGAAGTGGGCGGTCATCGGCATGCCGTCGATCGCGGTCACGGCCGGCCTGGTGTGGCTGTGGGGCCGCAACGACGGCCGCTGGGGCACTCCCGTCGCCCAGGGCCACATGAACGACGCCATCTCCCAGACCTGGCCCTGGGTGGTCCGGGGCGCGGCCGTGCTGTCGGCCCTGTTCGTGGTCTGGCGCTCACAACGACGGCGGTAGCCACCGGAGAGGAGGACGTAGTTGTAGGTCACACCGGCCGGACGACTCCCCCTCCCCCCGGCTGGGCACAATGGCCCATATGGCCTCCACGACCGCACCCGCCCTCACCGTCGGCTTCGACCTCGACATGACCCTCATCGACTCCCGCCCCGGCATCCGGGCCTGCTATCAGGCACTGTCCGAGCGGACCGGGACGTACATCGACGCCGACCTGGCCGTGACCCGGCTCGGTCCGCCGCTCGCGGAGGAGCTGATCAACTGGTTCCCCGAGGACCGTCTCGAGGCCATGGCGGAGCTGTACCGCTCGATGTACCCGACCTTCGCCATAGCCGCGACGACCGCGATGACCGGGGCGCGCGAGGCCATGGACGCCGTGCGGGCGGCCGGCGGCCGGGCGATCGTCGTCACCGCGAAGTACGAGCCCAACGCCAGACTCCACCTGGAGCACCTCGGCATCCACCCGGACGAGGTCATCGGCAACCTGTGGGCCGAGCAGAAGGCGGAGGCGCTGCGCGAGCACACGGCGTCCGTCTACGTCGGCGACCACGTCGGCGACGTACGGGGCGCCCGCAAGGCCGACGCCCTGTCGGTGGCGGTGGCGACCGGCCCCTGCAGCACCGAGGAACTGACGGCGGCCGGGGCGGACGTGGTCCTGGCCGACCTCATGGAGTTCCCCGCCTGGCTGTCCGGCTACCGCCCCGCGCGCGCCTGACGCCGCCCGGCCGCGATCGACCGCAGCACCCCGGCACCGGCGATCAGGAAGCCGACTCCCATGAGCATGCTCAGCCCGAACATGTACGTCGGAAACGGCCTCGCGTGCAGGAACAGCGGAGCGACGGTGACCAGCGTGGCCACAGCCCCGAGGAAGAACACGATGGCCCCGACACGGATCAGTCGGTCACCGGGTCCGGTGGAATTCGGTTGGGTTTTGTCACGCACGGGACCAGGGTAGTTCCCAGCGCGAAGGAACAACCCGGGGACGTCTTGTCACCGGCCCGACGACCATTAGCCTTGGTACCGGCGGGTCCGCGACGACCCGCCCCAGTGCTATCAAGAGCCGTTTCCGAAGCAGTTTTCCGACGAGTACGAGGACGAGGACAGACGTGCCTACCGGCAAGGTCAAGTGGTTCAACAACGAGAAGGGCTTCGGCTTTCTCTCCCGGGACGACGGCGGTGACGTCTTCGTCCATTCCTCGGTCCTCCCCGCCGGAGTAGACACACTCAAGCCGGGACAGCGAGTGGAGTTCGGAGTGGTCGCCGGGCAGCGCGGTGACCAGGCCCTTTCGGTCACCGTTCTGGACCCGACGCCCTCGGTCGCGGCCGCCACCCGCAAGAAGCCGGACGAACTGGCCTCGATCGTGCAGGATCTGACGACCCTTCTCGAGAACATCACGCCGATGCTCGAGCGGGGCCGCTACCCGGAGAAGACCGCCGGCAAGAAGATCGCCGGCCTGCTGCGCGCGGTCGCGGACCAGCTCGACGTGTAGGGCCGTGGAACGGCCGAGGTGAACGACGTACGCACCGAACCCGGCGGCGGGGCCTTGCACCCGGCCCCGTCCGCCGAGCGCACACCTGGGTCCGGCAGAAGGGGATCGGTGAGCGGGTGCGTCAGGGGAACGCCAGCGCCTCCGGGCCCAGGGCCGGTACCAGGCCCTCCGCTGCCGCTCGGGTCAGCAGGCCCCGGATCGCCGCGTAGCCGTCCTCGCCCAGGTCGGCGGTGAACTCGTTGACGTACAGGCCGATGTGCTGGTCCGCGACGGCCGGGTCCATCTCCTGGGCGTGTTCCATGACGTAGGGCCGGGACACCTCGGGGTCGTCCCAGGCGGCCCGCACCGAGGTGCGGATCGAGTCGGAGAGGCGGGTCAGGGTCTGCGGGCCCAGCGACCGCTTCGCGATGATCGCGCCGAGCGGGATCGGCAGACCCGTGGTGTTCTCCCAGTACTCGCCGAGGTCGGCCAGCTTGTGGAGCCCGTAGTTCTGGTAGGTGAAGCGCGCCTCGTGGATGACGAGCCCGGCGTCGACCTTCCCGTCCCGTACGGCCGGCATGATCTCGTGGAAGGGCATGACGACGATCTCGCCCACCCCGCCCGGGACGCTGTCCGCCACCCACAGCCGGAACAGCAGGTAGGCCGTGGACTTCTCGCTGGGGACGGCGACCGTGCGGCCGGTCAGGTCGGCGCCGGTCCCGCGCGTGAGCACCAGGGGGCCGCAGCCTCGGCCCAGCGCGCCGCCGCACGGCAGCAGGGCGTACTCCTCGAGGACGTACGGCAGGACGGCGTACGACACCTTCAGGACGTCGAGTTCGCCGCGCTCGGCCATGCCGTTGGTGATGTCGATGTCCGCGAAGGTCACCTCCAGCGCGGGGGCGCCGGGGACGCGGCCGTGGGCGAGGGCGTCGAAGACGAAGGTGTCGTTCGGGCAGGGTGAGTAGGCGATCCGCAGGGGGTGTGCCGGGTCACTGGTCATGTGGGGTCCAACCTTCCAGGACGGGCGCGAGCTTCCCGAACCCCTCGGTCAGGGCCGCGAGGGCGTCGGCGATGCGCCAGGCGGCGCGGTCGCGGGGCCCGACGGGGTTCGAGACCGCGCGGATCTCCAGCACGGGGAGGTGGTGGAGCGCGGCCGCCTCCGCCACCCCGAAGCCCTCCATGGCCTCGACGAGGGCACGGGGGTGGCGGGCGCGGAGCTCGGCGGCGCGTTCGGCGGTGCCGGTCACCGTGGAGACGGTGAGTACGGCTCCGGTGCGGGCGCCGGTCGCGTTCGCGAGGTCTCGTACGAGTGCATTCGGTGGACGGTGGCTTACGGTTCCGAAGCCCAGTTCCGTCACCGGGACGAACCCGGCCGGTGTCTCGGCGCCCAGGTCGGCCACGGTGATCTCGTCGGCGACGACGAGCGAGCCGACGGGGGCCTCGGGCTGGAAGCCGCCGCCGATCCCGGCGGAGACGACCAGGTCATAAGGTACGGCGGCGGTGGTGAGGGCCGTGGCGGTGGCCGCGGCGGCGAGGGCGGGGCCCACCCCGGCGGCGATCACGGTGTGGGTGGAGCCCGAGAGGGCCTGGGCCACCGCGTCCCGTTCGGCCGGGACCGCGGTGGCCACGAGGACGCGTACCGGGGACGTGGTCAGCCCGCCTTCTTGAACTTGAAGGACCACAGGCCGGTCACGTTGCTGCCGCTCTTCTTGCCGTCGCCGGCCTTGATGGTGACCAGGGTGGAGTCGCCCTGGGCGCCGTACTGGGCGTTGAAGAAGACGCTGCCCGGGACGGTGCGGTAGGTCTTGTTGCTGTCCTCGGTGAGGGGCTGGCCGTTCATCAGGATCGTCCAGCGCTTGTCGGCGATCGCCGGGTCGACGCCGAGGCGGACCGTGTCGTCGGGGTCGACCTTGATGGACTGGATGTGCGTGTCCTTCAGGCACGTCGTGAGGTCCGCGGTCTGCAGGGTCTTGCCCTCACCGCCGCACGTGGCCTCCTCGCTGACGGAGGAGCGGCCGACGGTGACCGTGGAACGCGGGGTCGGCTTGTCACAGGCCGACAGGACGAGCAGGCCGGCGGAGACGGCGCCGACGACGGCGACGGCGCGACGGCGTCGCGCAGCGGCGTAAACATCTGCGGCTCCGCCGCGTGGCATCGAGGTCATGGCGGAAAGGCTATAGGGCGGGTCCTACAGCCTCTTTACGTGGGGGCCGGTGTGGCTGTGTGTCAGGCCACGGCGTTACGCCACGCGGGGTTCCCACGACGTCACGCCACGCGGGGCTTGGCCGCGCCGCCGTGCCGTGCCGAGCTCAGCAGCCCGCGGGACGTCGTCGCCCAGCCGAGGGCGAGCACGGCGGCGGCCAGGCACAGGCCGGCCGTGCCGTTGAGCGGCATCACGATGCCGATCGCGCCGCCCAGCACCCAGGCCATCTGCAGCATCGTCTCCGAGCGGGCGAACGCCGAGGTGCGCACCGACTCGGGCACGTCCCGCTGGATCAGCGCGTCCAGGGACAGCTTGGCGAGGGCCAGGCAGAAGCCGGTGGTGGCGGTGAGGCACGCCACCAGGAACGCGCCGAAGAAGATCGCGGCCGTGATCGCGGCGCCCAGCACGATCGCCAGGACCGTCACGATGATGATCTCCGGCGCCCGGGAGCGCAGCCACGCCCCGACCGCCGTACCGAGCGCGTTGCCGGCGCCCGCCGAGACGGCGACCAGGCCGAGGGAGACGGCGGCGCTCTGGCCGGTGAGGGGGTGTTCGCGCAGCAGGAAGGCGAGGAAGAAGGTGAGGAACCCGGACAGCCAGCGCAGGGCGGCGTTCGCGCCGAGCGCGTGCGTGACCGCGATGCCGACGGTCCTGAGGCCGGGGCGCTTGGCCGACTGGCGGTGCGGGCCGTGCAGATGGTCCTCGTCCGCGGCCAGCAGCGCCACGTCCTCGCCCTTGGCGGAGTCGACCTTCGGCGCGAGCGTGAACGACAGGAACGTGCCCCAGATGTAGAGCACGAAGGCCCCGTACAGCGGCCAGCGCGGTCCGATCGCGTGCAGGCCCGCCCCGATCGGCGCCGCGGCCCCGGTGGCGAGGAGCCCGCCGAGGGTGACCCGCGAGTTGGCCTTCACGAGGGAGAAGCGGGGCGGCAGCAGGCGGGGCACGACGGCGCTTCTGACCACGCCGTACGCCTTCGAGGCGACCAGCACGCCGAGCGCCGCCGGATACAGCTCCAGGCTGCCGGTGGCGACGGCGCCCGCGATGATCAGCGCGAGCAGGGCGCGGGCGAGCATGGAACCGGCCATGGCGGCGCGGCGGCCGTGCGGGAGCTTGTCCAGGAGTGGGCCGATGACCGGGGCGAGGACGGTGAACGGTGCCATGGTGATGGCGAGGTAGAGCGCGACCCGGCCGCGCGCCTCGTCCGTCGGCACGGAGAAGAAGACGGTGGAGGCGAGGGCGATGGTGATCATCAAGTCGCCCGCGCCGTTCACGGCGTGCAGTTCGATCAGCTTGCCGAGGCCGGACTCGCCGGCGCCGTGCGCGTGCGTGGCCTTGCGGATGCCGCGGGCCGCGCCGGTCACCGGGAAGTGCAGCGCACGGCCGACCGCGCGGACGGACCCGCCGAACCGGCCCGAACCGCCACCAAGCCTGCTGCCCTTGGTGCCACCCGCCCTGGTGGCTCCTTGGGGCGTCCTTGCGGCTGCCACGACGTTCATAGTGCCCCGAGAACGCCTCCGGTAGTGCGGTTACCGCGCGTACGGACGTGTACTTGTCGGGCCGGCGGGCAGCACGAGTGCCAAGGGGAGAGGGCACGAGTGCCAAGTGGAGGGGGCCAAACGTCCCGTCGGTGTAGGCCGAGCGGTCGCGAGAAGGTAGCGTGCGTAGCGCGTCGTGGCGAACGCTCTCGGCCGCGCGCCTCTCGGCCATCCCGCAGAATGGGTGCATGAGGTGCGCCCGAGCGCGATCGGGCACGGACGTCGACGCGGCCCTTCGGTCCGCTCCGTCCTGGCCCGCCGCCTTCAGGCCGGCGCACCCGAGTGACGGCGTAGGAGAGAAGCGATACCTGTGAGCGCAGCGACAACGCGAAGCCGCACCCCAGACCGCCTGTGTGCCGAGGCCGTCGACCTCGCCCGCGCCGCGGCGGAGGAGGCGGCCGCGCCCGGCGTGGTCGGCGAGCACGTGGGCCTGGAGACCGAGGGTGACCGCGTTGTCACGCACTTCTTCGAGTGCAAGGAACTCGGGTACCGGGGCTGGCGCTGGGCGGTGACGGTGGCCCGCGCCTCCCGCGCGAAGATCGTCACCCTGGACGAGGTGGTCCTGCTCCCCGGCCCGGACGCCCTGCTGGCCCCCGAATGGGTTCCGTGGAGCGAGCGGCTGCGCCCCGGCGACATGGGCCCCGGCGACCTGCTGCCGACCGACGCCGAGGACCTGCGTCTGGAGCCCGGTTACGCCGGCGAGGACGAACCGCTGCCGAACGCGGCCGTCTCCGAGGAGATGGCGGAACTGGTCGAGGCGGAGGACGCCGAGGTCACCGCCGGCACCCCCGCGAACCTGCCCGCCGTCCCGACCAGGGGTTCCATCGCCGCGGTGGCGGAGGAACTGGGCATGCGCCGCGCGCGCGTCCTGTCCCGCTACGGCCTGCACGTCGCCGCGGACCGCTGGGAGGAGTCCTACGGCGCGAAGACGCCCATGGCGCAGGCGGCCCCCGCGACCTGCGTCAGCTGCGGCTTCCTCCAGCCCATCGGCGGCTCCCTCGGTCAGGCCTTCGGCGTCTGCGCCAACGAGTTCTCCCCGGCGGACGGTCATGTGGTCTCGCTCGCGTACGGCTGCGGCGGCCACTCGGAGGCCGCGGTCATGCCGAAGCCGCCCGTGCCGCCGCCCCCGGTGATCGACGAGACCCGCGTCGACCCGTTCCCGCTGCGTCCGTCGCCGGACTCCGGTTCGGTGCCGGCGGTGGCGGACGAGGACACGGCGGAGCTGGGGCACTCGTAGAGCCCTCATCCCCGGGTGTGGTCCAACTCCGTGCCGTACGCGGCGCGGAGCCACTGGACTACCGGCCCCTCTCCTCGCGGTACCTTCGTGCCGACGTCGACGAGGAGAGTGAACGTGAGCAAGTTCGTGCGGCCGGCCCCCGAGGGAGCGGACCCCTTCGGCACCGCCCGCCTGAGGCGGGGTGTGCTCGACGCCTGGGCCACCAGCCCCGCCCGGTTCCGGGAGGACGCCAACGCCGAGGAGGACCTCGTCCTCGGTGGCTACCGGGACCGTCTCGTCGTCGAGCTCGCGCAGAACGCGGCGGACGCGGCGGCCCGGGCCGGTGTTCCCGGCCGGCTGCGTCTCACCCTCCGCGACGGCGTCCTTGCCGCCGCCAACACCGGTGCGCCGCTCGACGCGGCCGGCGTCGAGTCCCTCGCCACGCTCCGCGCCTCCGCCAAGCGGGACACGGTCGAGGGCGCCGTCGGACGGTTCGGCGTCGGCTTCGCGGCCGTGCTCGCCGTCACCGACGAGCCCGCGGTCGTGGGCCGGCACGGGGGCGTGCGCTGGTCGCTCGCCGAGGCGCGGGAGCTGGCCGCCGACACGGCGCGGCACAGCCCCGGGCTCGGGGACGAGATCCGGCGCCGGGACGGCCATGTCCCGCTGCTGCGGCTGCCGTTCGCGGCGGAGGGATCGGCGCCGGACCCGTACGACACCGTCGTCATCCTGCCGTTGCGTGACGCCGCCGCCACCGACCTCGCGGAGCGGCTGCTCGGCGCGATCGACGACGCCCTGCTCCTCGCCCTGCCGGGCCTCGAAGAGGTCGTCGTCGAGATCAACGGCGACAGCCCGCGCACCCTCAGCCGTCGCGTCAACGGTTCCTTCACCGTCGTGGACGACTCGCGGGGCGAGACCACGCACTGGCGCACCGTCTCCGCGCACGGCCCGCTCACCCCGGACCTGCTGGCCGACCGCCCGGTGGAGGAACGTCTGCGCCCGCACTGGTCGCTCACCTGGGCCGTCCCGGTCCACGCCACCGACAGCAGCCCCGCGCACCCCCGTACCAGCCCCGTCCTCCACGCCCCGACGCCGAGCGACGAGCCGCTGGGCGTCCCGGCCCTGCTCATCGGGTCCTTCCCGCTGGACACCACCCGCCGCCACACGGCCCCGGGCCCGCTGACCGACTTCCTCGTCCAGCGTGCGGCCGACGCCTACGCCGACCTGCTCGCCGAGTGGCGGCCGGTGACGGAGGGGATCATCGGCCTGGTGCCGGGTCCCCTGGGGAAGGGCGAGCTGGACGGCGCCCTGCGCGCGGCGATCCTCGAACGGCTCCCGCGGACCTCCTTCCTGCCGCCGGCCGTCGAACCCGGCGACGACGCGGACCTCCCCGAATCGCTCCGCCCGCGGGACGCCGAGATCGTCGAGGGCGCCGGCGCGGACACGGTGCGGGTGCTGGCGGAAGTCCTGCCGACGCTCCTTCCCGCCGGGCTCGAACGGCGGGTGGAGCTGCGGACCCTGGGCGTCGCCCGGCTCCCGCTCACCGACGCCGTGGACCGGCTCGCCGGGCTGGAGAAGGACCCCGGCTGGTGGCGGCGGCTGTACGACAGCCTCGCCGGGGTCGACCCGGACCGGCTGTCCGGGCTGCCCGTACCGCTGGCCGACGGCCGTACGACCATCGGTCCCCGCCAGGTGCTGCTGCCCACGGCGGACGGGTCCCGTATCGACCCCGAGGTGCTGGCGCGCCTCGGCCTGAAGGTCGCCCACCCGGACGCGGCCCACCCCCTTCTGGAGAAGCTGGGCGCGCTGCCCGCGACGCCCCGCGCCGTCCTGACCACCCCGCAGGTCCGCGCCGCGGTCGCCGCCTCGCTCGACGACGAGGGCGGGCTGGACTGGGAGCAGGACGCGCCGGACGCCGAGGAGTTGGCGGACACGGTGCTGGGACTGGTGCGGGACGCGGGGCTCGAGCCGGGGGACGAGCCGTGGCTCGGCGCCCTCGCCCTCCCCGACGAGGACGGGGAGCTCGCTCCCGCCGGTGAACTGGTCTTCCCCGGCAGCCCCTTCCACCAGGTCATGCGCGAAGGCGAACTCGCCACGGTCGACGCCGAGTTGGCGGACAAGTGGGGCCAGGAACCGCTGGCCGCCTGCGGGGTGCTGGCCACCTTCGCCCTCGTCCGGGCCACGGACGTCGTCCTCGACCCCGACGAACTGGAGCCCCGCGAGGGCGACTTCGCCGAGCCGGACGACGCCGGGCTGCTGGACGCCGTCGACGTGTGGAGCGAGGACGTCCTGGACCGCTTCCCCGACTCGCCGGTGCCGCCGGTGGCCACGGAACTGATCGCCGTACGCGACCTGGACCTGGTCGACGACGACAAGTGGCCGCAGGCCCTGGCCCTGCTCGCCCAACCGCCCCTGCGCGACGCGCTGACCCAGCCGGTCCGCGTCCTGCTCCCCGACGGCACGCACGACGTCGTCCGCCCCTACACGGCCTGGTGGCTGCGCGGTCACCCGGTCCTGGACGGCCGCCGCCCGGCGGGCCTGCTGGCCTCCGGCGGCGACCCGCTCCTGCGCGGCCTGTACGACGAGGCGGACGCCACCGGCTTCGAGGACGAGCAGGTGCTGCGGGCGCTGGGCGTCCGCACCTCCGTCGCCGCCCTGCTCGACGAACCGGGCGGCGCTGCCGAACTCCTCGACCGCCTCGCCGACCCCGACCGCCACGTCACCGGCGCCCAACTCCACGCCCTCTACGGCGCCCTGGCGGACCTCGACCCCGAACAGGTCACCCTCCCCGACGAGTTGCGGGCCGTGGTCGACGGCCGCGTGGAGGTCGTGGACGCGGCCGACGCGGTGGTCGTCGACTCCCCGGACCTGCTGCCCTTCACCGGCGGCACCCCGCTGCTGCCGGTCCGCCCGGCCCGCGCCGCCGAACTGGCGGAACTGTTCCAGGTACGACGCCTGAGCGAGTCAGTCCCCGGCTCGGTCGACTCGGAGGGCACGGAACACGACGTCCCGGACGCGGTACGGGTCCTGCTGGGCCCCGGCACCCCCACGACCTACGTCGAACACGAGGAGTTGGTCGTCGACGGCACCGACCTGGACTGGCGCCTGACCACGGACGGCATCCTGCACGCGGCCACCCTGGAAGGCGTCGCCGCGGGCCTCGCCTGGGCAGCGGGCCAATGGCCCCGCCGCTTCGAGGTGGCAGCCCTCCTGGAGGACCCGTCCCGCACGGAGGAACTGGCCCGGGACCGCTGGTTCGACTGAGCTCGTTCCAGAAAAACTCCGCACGAATTCTTCACGCTCGTACAACCATTCCTTACCGTCACGGATCTGATCACCCGAGTCAACAGACTCCCTGATCACTCTGGCCCCGGCAGGACGGGGGACGTCACTGCCGGGCCCCTCTCCCACCATGGGGAAACGCATGCGCATTCGTGCCACCGTGGCCGCCGTCACCGGCGCCCTGGCCCTGTCCGCCTTCGTCGCGCCCGCCGCTCTGGCCGCCGACGGCTCGAAGGCTCCCGTGGGTGTCGCCGCCGCCGACAAGGCCGCCCACACCGCGTCGTCCGGCAAGGCCGCGTTCAGCGCCGCCGCCGCGACCGGTACCCCGTACGAGCTGAACGCCACCTTCTCGAACATCAAGATCAACAAGGGCGGGGACATCGTCGTCGGCGCCGCTGCCGTCGTGAAGGCGCCGGTCACCTTCACGCTGACGCACGGTAACGACGTCGACATCCACGCGGCCGACTTCGTCTCCGCGGTCGAGGTGTACCGCGGCGCGGACTTCGCGAACTCGGACGACTGGATCGACAGCAGCAACGCGAAGTGCACCGACACCTCCGCCACAGCCGCCAACTGCACGGCCACCGTCACGCTCGACCCGTCGAGGCTGCTGAACTCGCAGGCCGGATCGTGGAAGGCGGCCGCCTTCGCGGTCGCGTTCAACGGTGAGGACCCGAACAACCCGAACCTGGACAACGTCGGTGTCGCCACGAAGGACAACGTCGCCACCCCCCGGCTCCAGCGTCTGTCGAAGCTGACGGTCAACGCCGCGCCGGAGCCGGTCAAGAAGGGCAAGACCATCACGGTCACCGGCAAGCTGGCCCGCGCCAACTGGGAGACCAGCAAGTACGCGGGCTACGCCGGTCAGCCCGTGAAGCTGCAGTTCCGTAAGAAGAACTCCAGCACCTACACCACCCTGAAGACCATCAAGACGGACTCCACGGGCAACCTGAAGACCACCACCACGGCCACCGTCGACGGCTTCTTCCGGTACTCCTTCGCGGGTACCTCGACGACCCCGGCGGTCAACGCCGCGGGTGACTACGTCGACGTCCAGTAGTCGCGGCACTAGGCCCTGTCTGGAGTTCCCCGTCTGCCGCGCCCTTCGGGCAGACGACGGGAAACTCCAGTCAGGACCCTAGGGCCTGTTGCGAAAGCGACGCCTGCCGCGCGACGCCCGGCACGCTCCCCCAGAGGGGGTACCCCCCACTCGCCGCACCGCCCGAAAGCCCGAGTACGCCCGGTCCATCAACGGCG
>NZ_JBIWPO010000053.1:0-7788 GCF_044768275.1 Streptomyces sp. NPDC101152
CTCCCGCCAGACGCGGACCGCTTCCGGGTCCTGCTCGACGGCTCGCTTGTCCGGGCGTTGGAAGGACAGGCCCCAGCGGCGCAGGTACTTGCCCACCCCCTGCTCGGTCAGCCGCACCCGGTACAGCTTCGCGATCAGGTTCCCCACTCCCGCCCGCGTCCACAGCTGACCCGCAAGGCCCAGGTCACAGGGGCGGTGATCCAGAACGGCCTGCCGGAGCGCCTGCTGCTCCACCTCGCCCAGGAGCTGATGCTCGCCGACCCGACGCCCGCGCGGCTGGGCCACGAGGGCCTCGCGCCCACCAGCCAGCCATTTCGCCCACCAGTTGTCCACGGCCTTGAGCGAGACCTGGAACACCGCGGCGACATCCTCGCGAGTCCGGCCCGCCACCAACGCGGCCACCGCCCGCAGCCGAAGAGCCTCCTGCGCCGACGGCGACAACTGCCGTGCGTCCCCCACCAGTTCACTCACGCAGGGAACAACGACCCAGAACACCTACCGTTTCGGATCAATAGGTCGTATCCGCTGCAGAGAGCAAGGCACCTTTCTGGTGGTCGAGCCAGGGCGATTGCAAAGTCGCGGTGATCTCGTGAGTGTGCAGGTCACGGCGGGGTGACGATGCAGGGAGGGCGCGCGACCGGACGCAACGAAGCTCCGTTGTGGAGGTGACCTTGCCAAGTCGCCTGCGCCCAACGGAGCTTCGATGTGCCGTCAGTCTGCCACCGTCTGTCTGGTCAAGTCGCCCACTCGTCAGCACCGTGCCACGGTGCGGCTGGCTGAGCGGCTGGCCACGCTGGCCGCTCCGCGGTGTCGGCGCGGGAAGCGTCACCCCTTCGTGGCAGTGGTGCTGGTCGCATGCTCCGCTGTGGTGAGCGGGGCGAGGAGCTTCGTGGCGATCGCTGAGTGGGCGACCCACGCCCCGCAGGACGTTCTGGCCCGGCTCGGCGCCCGCACCGAGACTGCGCTGGCCGTGCGGGTCCCGCCCAGCGGCGCGACGATCCGCCGGGTCATCAACGACACCTGCCCCGGCGGCCTGGCCGACCTCCTCGGCCATGACCCGGCCGGCACCGACACCCTTGCGGTCGACGGCAAGAGCGCCCGCGGCTCGCGCCGGGGCAGCACCCCGGCCGCCCATCTGCTGGCCGCGATGACCGGCACCGGCATGACCGTCACCCAGCTCAGGGTCCCCGAGAAGACGAACGAAATCACCTGTTTCGCCGCCCTTCTGGATCCCTATGACCTGCGAGGAGTCACTGTGACGGGCGATGCACTGCACACTCAGCGCGACCACGCCCGCTTCCTCGTCGACGTCAAGAAGGCCCACTACGCCTTCACCGTGAAGCGGAACCAGAAGAACCTCTACGAGCAGATGCGGACCCTGCCCTGGCAGAAGGCGACGGCGAAGTTCTACGACCGCACCGAGGGGCACGGCCGTAAGGAGACCCGGGTCGTGCAGGTGCTGACCGTCACCGACCTCGGCGTCGACTTCCCGCACGCCGCCCAGGTCGCCAAGGTCGTACGCCACCGCACCGACAGCAAGTCCGGCAAGCAGAGCCGGGAGACCGTCTACGTGATCACCGATCTGACCAGCCGCCAGGCATCCCCAGAACGCATCGCGGGGATCTTGAGGGCGCACTGGGTGATCGAGAACAGTCTCCATTTTGTCCGGGACACCGCCTTCCGCGAGGACGCCTCCAAAATCCGCACCGGGCACGGACCGGAGAACATGGCCACCCTGCGCAGCTTCGCCATCAACCAGCTCCGCACCGCCGGCCACACCAACATCGCCGCCGGACTCCGCACGACAGCCCTCCGCCCCTACGAGCGACCACTGACCGTCCTCGGACTCAGCTGACCTGCAACAACGCACGATCAACGGACTTTGCAATCGCCCTGCCGGCACAACGCGCTGCCCGCACCCGAAAAAGCCACCGGAACCCCGCCCGAGATCGAAGATCAGAATTCACGCGGTGGATCGAGGATGAGAAGGGGAACCGTCTACCCGGTTATTCATATCCAGGGGACGGTTTCTTCCCCCCATCACGAGTGGACAGCACCTCGGCACCGGCGAATCATGGTGTGCGGACCGTCAATCGACGAAACCGGGGCGAAAAGGGGACAGGCGCCATGGTCGAGGCCGTTTCATTCAGGAACAAAGAAATAGAAATCGCGGGACACCTTCATCTGCCGGACGACTTCGACGAAAAGAAGAAGTACCCGGCCCTGGTCGGAATTCACCCGGCCGGTGGCGTGAAGGAACAGACCATCGGCGAGTACGCGAAGCGGCTGGCCGCCCACGGATTCGTCACCGTGGTCTACGACTCCTCCTATCAGGGAGCGAGCGGTGGCGAACCGCGTCTCCTGGAGGACCCCACCACCAGAGTGGAGGACGCCCGCTGCGCGGCGGACTTCCTCACCACTCTCCCGTACGTCGACACCGAGCGCATGGGTGTCTTCGGCATCTGCGCCGGCGGCGGTTACGCGATCAGCGTGGCCCAGACCGAACGCCGCTTCAAGGCGGTGGCCACGGTCAGCGCGGCCCCGATGGGCGAGGGTTCGCGAGGTTTCCTGGGGCACCTGTCCCCGGTGGCCGAGCAGATCAAGACCCTGGAGATGGTCGCCCAGCAGCGCACGGCGGAGGCACGGGGAGCGGCACCCGCCTACGCTCCCTTCGTCCCGGAGACGCTGGAGGAGATCGACGACAACACGCCGGACCTCCTGCGTGAGGGATACGACTACTACCGGACCCCGCGTGGACAGCACCCCAATTCCAAGGGCCGTTTCCTGCTGACCAGCATGGACAAGATGTACGCCTTCTCGGCGTTCGATCAGATTCCGGAACTCCTGACCCAGCCACTGCTTCTCATCGCGGGCAGCAAGGCGGACACAAAGGTGTTCAGCGACCAGGCGTACGAGCTTTCCAACGGCCCGAAGGAATTGTTCGTCGTCGACGGCGCGACACATATCGCCATGTACGACGTGCCCGAGTACATGGACCAGGCGCTCACCAAAATGGTGAAGTTCTTCGCCGTCCTTTAGTCCCGCCGAAGACATCACTCAAGGAGAAAGATCACCATGTCCCATCCCGGCGGGCCCATCGTCGCCATCGCCTTTCATTCGGGCTACGGCCACACGGCCGTCATCGCCGAAGCCGTGGCGCGCGGTGCCGCCCAAGCCGGCGCCGAGGTCGTCTCGATCTCCGTCGACACCATCACCGACGAGCAGTGGGCGCAGCTGGACGGCGCCGACGCGATCATCTTCGGTGCGGCGACGTACATGGGCACCGCCTCCGCGGCCTTCCACACCTTCGCCCAGGCCAGCAGCAAGCGCTGGTTCCCGCACGCCTGGGTGGACAAGCTCGCCGCGGGCTTCACCAACTCCGGTGCGAAGAGCGGCGACAAGTCCTCCACCTTGGGCTACTTCGCCACCCTGGCCGCCCAGCACGGCATGCACTGGATCAGCCTGGGCCTGCTGCCGGGATGGGACTCCACCAAGGGCAGCGAGGACGACATCAACCGGCTGGGCTTCTTCCTCGGTGCCGGCGCGCAGAGCCCGACCGACGCCGGCACCGAGGCTGTCCACAAGTCGGACATCGCCACCGCGGAGCACCTCGGCGCGCGCGTCGCACGGCAGGCCGCGATCTTCCGCGCGGGCCGGACCGCCCTCGCCGCCTGATCACCGGCCGCTTCCTTCCGCTTCACCCACCCCCCTCGCAAGGAGTACCCCCATGTCCGATTCCCCGAGCCTCGCCGTCATCCGCCGGGTCTACGAGTCCCGAATGGCCCCCGAGGTCACGAAGGAGGTGATGGCTCCGGACTTCGTCTGGGACATCACCCCCGGCTTCCCGAACAGCGGCGTCTACCACGGCTGGGACAGCGTGGCCACGGACTTCTTCGGCAAGATGACGGGCTACGAGTCCTTCGGCGCGGTGCCCGAGGAGTTCTTCGCCGACGACGAGGGTCATGTCTTCGTCTACGGCCACTACCACGCCGAGACGAAGACCGGGAACACGGCCGACGTCCGCTTCCTGCACCTGTGGACCGTCCGGGACGGCCAGGCCGTACGGATGTGCCAGATCGCCGACAGCCACGTCCTCCAGGAAGCCCTCAAGGGCTGACCCTCCCCGCATCAGGAGCAACCCCATGGCGAAGATCCTCTTCGTGATCACCGCGTCCGACCACTGGACGCTGGCCGACGGCACCCGGCAGCCGGCCGGTTTCTGGGCCGAGGAGGCCCTCGGCCCGTACGCCGTCTTCAAGGAGGCCGGCTACGAGATCGCGGCCGCGACCCCCGGCGGCGTACCGCCCACCGCCGATGCCCTCAGTCTCACCGCCGACTTCAACGGCGGCGAGGAAGGCGCCGAGCGCATGCGGACGGCGTTGCGCGAGGCCACCGAGCTGGCGCACCCGATGCGCATCGAGGACGTGAACATCGACGACTACGTGGCCGTCTTCTACCCCGGCGGCTGGGGCCCGATGGAGGACCTGCCCGACAACGCCGCATCCGGCAGGCTGCTCACCGACTGGCTCGCCTCCGGCAAGCCGGTCTCCCTGGTCTGCCACGGCCCCGCGGCCCTGCTGGCCACCATCGGCCCCGACGGCACGTCCCCGTACACCGGCTACCGTCTGACCGGCCTGTCCAACGCCGAGGAGAAGCAGAACGGTCTCGCGGACCGCGCGAATTGGCTGCTGCAGGACCGCCTCGTGGGCGAACTCAAGGCCGACTACCGCGAGGCCGACCCGTTCACCCCGCACGTCCAGGTCGACCGCACCCTCTACACCGGCCAGAACCCGTACTCGGCCGTCCCCCTCGCCCAGGAACTCGTCAAAGCACTCGGCTGACGAGGCCTGACGCGAGCGCGGTCCGGATCCGGCAGCCGCGGGCACCCGCGGATGTGTCCTCAGCTGCCGGGTTCTGTCACGCCCTTCGCAAACCCAACGTGCGCACATCGTCCGAGCCATGGTTCTCCAGCTCGGCGAACGAGCTCATTTCAAATGCACATGCATATAACGATGGCGGGCCCAATGACGACCTCCCCCTCCCTCGCCTCCCCCTCCGCGGGCGGCCATCCCTCCCTCGACGACTGGGCCCGTGCCCTGCTCGACGGCAAGAACTACGCCGCCGTCGCCACCATCGGCCCCGACGGATCCCCGCAGAACTCGGTGGTCTGGATCAAGGGCGAGGGCGACACCGTGCTCTTCTCCTCCCTCGACCACCGCCAGAAGGTGCGCAACCTGCGCCGAGACCCCCGAATCAGTGTCTCGGTCTACGACCGCGCCAACCCCCACACCGCCGTCGAGATCCGGGGAACCGCCGAGATCGTCCCGGACGAGGGCAAGCACCTCCTGCGCGGGCTCTGGCACAAGTACCTCGGCGTCGACCTGCCGGCCGCGAAGTACGACGAGGACCGCGTGATCATCCGCGTCGTGCCGCGGAGAGTCATCGGTGTTCCGGGGGCGTGAGGTTCCCGCCTGAGGGGGCAGTACGGAAGGGCCGGTCAGCCACCTCGTAGGAGCCGGCGGGCCCGGACTCGGCCCGGTGCGCACGCGTGCCCTGGGCCACCGGCCGTTGCCGGGACCGACCACGAACTCAGGAGGATCGTCGCCCCCTGGCCAATCAGCCAGGGGAGCGATCTGTCCCCCTCACAAGATGCGGCGTCTGTGCGAGGCTGAAGGTCATGAACCGCAACCCGCATCTGAACGAGCTGGGTGAGTTCCTCAAGGCTCGTCGTGCTGAGCTCACTCCCTCTGATGTCGGCCTGCGCGGCGGGCAACGGCGGCGTGTGAAAGGTCTGCGCCGTGAGGAAGTGGCACTCCTCGCCGCGATCAGCACCGAGTACTACACGCGGATCGAGCAGGGCCGGCTCCAGGCCTCGGCCCCCCTCCTCGACGAGATCGCGCAGGCCCTGCGGCTCAACGACGACCAGCGCACCTATCTCTTCGACCTCGCGGCGAAGGAGCGGGTGCGCCGGTCCGCGTACCGCGAGCGCCAGCAGGTGGACCCGCAGCTGCAGCGCATGCTGGACGACCTCAGCGCCTCCCCGGCCTTCGTCATCGGCCGCTGCACCGACATCCTCGGCTGGAACCGGCTCGCCGCCGCCCTGTGGACCGACTTCGGGAAGTACCCCGAGCCGGAGCGGGTGTTCGTCCGGCTGCTGTTCACCGAACCGTGGATGCGCGAGCTGTACGTGGACTGGGAGGAGGTCACCCGGCTGGCCATCGCCCAACTGCGCATGGAGAGCGCGCGCTACCCCGACGACCAGCCCCTGACCGCGCTGGTCGAGGAACTCTCCGCCCGTGACCCGCAGTTCCGGCAGTGGTGGACTGAACACGACGTCGCGATGCGGGGCAAGGGCGTCAAGAAACTGCGGCACCCGGTGGTGGGCGAGCTGACCCTCGACTGGAACACACTCACCTGCGGCACGGACCCCGACCAGCACATCATCGTGTGGAACGCCGAACCCGGCAGCGCCTCCCACGACGGGCTGCGCCTTCTCGCCTCCTGGGCCGCCGACCAGAAACCGACCGCGTCCGACGCGGCGACCTGAACGCCTCCAGCTGACCCGAACGCCTCTACGGGGGGACCGATGCGTCCCCCCTCTGGCCGTATCCCCGCCAAGATTCCTCCCCTTTTCCGTGCCTGCGCGAGACGGAAAGGTCGGACACCTCAGCGACCGTTTGTCAGACAACGAGGTGCTTCGGATGAGGGCAATAGGTTTCACGGAATTCGGTGGGCCGGAGGTGCTTCAGGCCCTTGAGCTGCCTGCGCCGGATGCGGGTCCTGGCGAGGTGCGCATCCGGGTGCGTGCCGCGACCGTCAACGCGGTCGACACCCTCCAGCGCAAGGGACCCGCCCGGTCCGCGGACGCCCGGCCACCGTTCGTCCCTGGTATGGAGGCCGCCGGCGTCGTGGACCAGATCGGCGCGGGCACGGACACGGATCTGCGCGTCGGCGACCACGTGATGGCGATCGTGCTCGCCGACGGTGCCCACGGCGCCTACGCCGAGCAGGTCGTGGTCCCGGCGCAGTCCGTGGTGCGCACACCCCACGGCGCGAGCGACGTACAGGCCGCGACCCTGCCGATGAACGGTCTGACCGCCCGCCTCGCGCTGGACACCCTCGGCCTGAAGGCCGGGCAGACCGTCGCCGTCACCGGAGCGGCCGGCGCGGTGGGCGGCTATGCCGTCCAGCTGGCCAAGGCGGACGGGCTGCGCGTGGTGGCCGACGCCTCGGAGCAGGACGAGACCCTGGTCAAGGAACTCGGCGCCGACATCGTCCTGCGCCGCGGCGCCGAATACCCCGACCGCGTACGTGCGGAGGTCCCGGAAGGCGTCGACGGACTCCTCGACGCCGCCTCGCTCGGCGCCCTCACCGCCCGGGCGGTGAGGGACGCGGGCCGGGTGGTCACGCTGCTCGGCTACGACGGTCCCGGCGAACGAGGCATCGTCTACGAGCCGATCGTCGTGTTCCGCTACGCCCGGGAGCGGGCCAAGCTCGACCGGCTGCGGCAGCAGGCGGAGGACGGCCAGGTCACCCTCCGGGTCGCCAGGACGTTCCCCGCGGAGCAGGCCACCGAGGCACACCGGCTCCTCGCTGCGGGCGGTGTGCGCGGCCGACTGGTGCTGACGTTCTGATGGGGGGCATGTACCGGCACTGAGGAGCGTCCCGTCCCTCGGTGCCACCGGGCGGGGGGGGGCGGGCGGCAAACCCCCCCCCCCCCCCGGGCCTGGGCCGACCCCGTGACACAACACCCCGCCCCCCCCACCACCCCCCCCCCCGGCAGGGGTT
>NZ_JBIWPO010000053.1:7798-53997 GCF_044768275.1 Streptomyces sp. NPDC101152
CGGAAGACATCCGGCCGCACCCGCGGGCTATGCGGCGAACGCGTTCACACTCGTCAGCTCCGCCGACAGCTCCCACAGGCGTGCTGCCTGCTCCGGGTCGGTCGCCCAGTCCTTGACGCCGCGCCGCGCAGCCGGGCGGCAGTCGCGTGGGCGTCGTGAACGCGTGCATCAGCGGCAACCGGGTCCTCACCGACGCACCGGCCGACCAGCCCGAACTCGGCATCAGCGGACTGGACCGCTTCGCCCACGACGCCCTCGGCAAACCCCGGGTCCGCAGCGTGATCCTGCTCGAAGGCATCAACGACATCGGCAACAACGCCGGCCCCGACGGCAGGCCACTCACCGCCCAAAACCTGATCGACGGCTACCGCACCCTGATCGCCAAGGCGCACGCCGCCCACGTCCGCATCTACGGCGGCACCCTCCTCTCCTACAAGGGCGCCGCCTACACAAACACCAAGGGCGGCCCCTACTACACCGCCGCCGGTGACGCGATCCGCCGGAAGGTCAACCACTGGATCCTCACCAGTCACGCCTTCGACGGCACCGTCGACTTCGCCAAGACCGTCGCCGACCCCTCCGACCCGCTGAAGCTCCGCGCCGCCTACGACAGCGGAGACCACCTGCACCCGAACTCCCTGGGCGACCAGGCGATGGCGAACGCCATAGACCTCGCGCAACTGCACTGACCGCGGGTCCGATGACCGAGTGGGGGCGCGGCGTTGCAGGCGAATGAGACGCGCGGCGCCCTGCGCGACGGGCGCGGTCCCGGGGCAGCTGGACATGCGGTCGTTCCCGACGGAACCGCGGCCCCCCGGGGCATACGCCCTTGCGGGCGGGCCCAAGCAGCACCTGTCCCCGCGGCGAGCCACCTGGGCTCCGAGACCTCAGACTGCCGCATCCTGTGCGGGCTCGTCCCGTTCCGCGGTCCACGATGCCAGGAACAGAAGGCCGTCGTGGGACGGGGCACCGGGAGCGGCGGTCGCGATCAACAGCTTCTGCGTGGGGTCGGCGGCGCAGGTCAGGCTGTCCCAGTCGAGGGTGAGGTCGCCGACGATCGGGTGGCGCACCCTCTTGGTGCCCATCCGCAGGCCAGTCATCTGGCGGCCCGCCCACCACTGCCGGAAGTCGGCGTCGGCGACGGACAACTCGCCGACGAGTGCGATCAGTCCGGGGTCGCCAGGGTATCGGGCTGCCTCCATGCGCAGATGGGCGACGCAGGTGCGGGCGTTGGTCCTCCAGTCGAGGCAGAGCTCTCGGAAGGCGGGGTCGGTGAACATCAGCCGCGCGTAGTTGCGCCTCTTGGCGGGCACGTTGTCGAAGTCGGTGAGCAGAGCGGCCGCCAGAGGATTCCAGCCGAGGATGTCGAGGCGCCGGCCGAGGACGAGTGCAGGGGTCGTGGACAGCTCGTCCAGGATGCGTCTGAGCTGCGAGTGAACCTTCTGCACCGGTCGACGGCGCGGTTCGCGGGCGCCCGCCGCGGCCAGCTCGAACAGGTGGTCCCGCTGGGCGTCGTCGAGGTGCAGGACGCGGGCGAGGGTGGCGAGCACCGTCCTCGGCACGGGGGCGCGCCCCTGTTCCAGCCGCGTGTAGGCGTGGGTGCTGATGCCCGCGAGGTGGGCGACCTCCTCCCGGCGCAGGCCGGGCACCCGCCGGGGCGCCCCGGACTCGGGCAGACCGACGGTCCGCGGGCTGAGTTGGGCCCGGCACACCTTGAGGAATTCTCCCAGTTCAGTCACATGACCTTTGGTGTACATAGCAGCGAGTGTCACAGTGTTCAGCCGAGATGTGAGGGGGAGGTTTCCCTCCCCGGTCTAGACGGCACGGCCGGCCGTGAGCCCGCCGGGCCGACCGGTGGCCTGCGAGGCGAGGGCGCGCAGTCCGTCGTACGACGGCGTGCCCGGCTCCGCCGTCCAGACGACGAGTTTCTGATCGGGATCGCTGCCGCAGACGAGGGTGTCCCGGCCCAGGACGAGTTCGCCGACGAGGGGATGGTTGAGCCTCTTGACGCCCGGCCTGCGCGACGGCTCGCGGCGGCTTCCCCACCACTGACCGAAGTCGCTGTCCTTCACGGAGAGTTCGCCGACCAGGCTCATCAACAGCGGATCCCCCGGGTGCTCGGCGGCCTCACCGCGCAGAAGGGACACGCAGGCACGGGCGACGGCCCGCCAGTCCGCGTAGAGCGTCCGCATGGCAGGATCGGTGAAGAGGATGCGGACGCAGTTCCGCCTGCCTTCCGGGACCTTCGCGAAATCGGTGAACAGGGCGACGGCGAGCGGGTTCCACGCCAGGATGTCCATGCGGCGACCGATCACCACGCCGGGACTCGCGGTGAGATCGTCGAGCAGACGGCGCAACTGCGGGTGGGGTCTCTGCGTGGCCGGCCGGCGGTGTAGTGCTGATGGCCGGCCGGCCAGCTCGAACAGGTCGTCCCGCTGATGGTCGGACAGGTGCAGAATGCGGGCGAGCGTGGCCAGCACGGACGCGGACGGCTGGACGCGGCCCTGCTCCACCCGCGTGTAGTAGTCGGTGCTGATGGAGGCGAGCAGGGCGACCTCCTCCCTGCGCAGGCCGGGCACACGTCGGTTGTGGGTGTCGGGCAGACCGAGAGTGCGCGGGGTCAGCTCGGCCCTGCGCGCCTTGAGGAATTCTCCCAGCTCATTCGGATGCGCGTCGCCGGTCATAGCGCCAGTGTGGCATCGCTCGGGCGCCGGGAGGGGGGTAAGGATTTCTCCCCTGGATAGAGAGTTCCCCGGAGGGAATTCTCCCCTTTGCGGGTCTCCGGGGAAGTGTCAAAGTCGGTGGCATGTCGGGCTGCCGGGATGACGAGCGTCCACTGGAATCCAGACCGGAATTTCACCGGTGCCCCGCACAGTCCCCCCACTCGAATCCACGCAGGAGCACCACCTCATGTCCGAACGGAAGAAGTTCGCCCCGCCGGCCATCCAGGAGTTCGCCCCCAAGCTCGCGGAGGTGACCGACACCGTCCTCTTCGGCGACATCTGGGAGCGGCCGGGCCTGTCCCCGCGCGATCGCAGCCTCGTCACCGTCACCGCTCTGGCCTCCCTGTACCGGGCCGACCAGCTCGGCTTCCACCTCGGCAAGGCCCTGGAGAACGGTGTCACCAAGGACGAACTGATCGAGGTCATCACCCATCTGGCCTTCTACGCCGGATGGCCCAACGCCATGACCGCGATGACGCAGCTCAAGGAGATCGTGGAGAAGGCGGAGCAGTCGGGCTGACGCCTGAGGAGCGCGCCCGCCCCTGACGGCACGACACACGCGAAGAGAGCTGGTAAGGCACCATGCGAGCAACCATCATTCACGCGCCGGGTGACATCCGGGTGGAGAACGCCCCCGAGCCGACGATCACGGCACCGACCGACGCGGTCATCCGCACCGTCGCCACCTGCGTGTGCGGCTCCGACCTGTGGAGCTACCGGGGCGTCCTGCCGGTCGCCGAACCGCAGCCGATCGGCCACGAGTACGTCGGCGTCGTCGAGGAGGTCGGCAGCGAGGTCTCGACCGTCCGGCCGGGACAGTTCGTCATCGGTTCCTTCGTGGCCTCCGACAACGTCTGCCCGATCTGTCAGGCCGGCTACCAGACCTCCTGCCAGCACGCGCAGTGGGTCAACGGCGCCCAGGCCGAGTACGTCCGCATCCCTCTCGCCGACGGCACCCTGGTCGCCACCCCGGAGCAGCCGGACGAGGAGCTGATCCCGAGCCTGCTGACCCTGTCCGATGTCATGGGCACGGGCTGGTACGCGGCCAGGGCCGCCGAGGTCAGGCCCGGTTCGACGGCCGTGGTCGTCGGTGACGGCGCGGTCGGCCTGTCCGGCGTCATCGCCGCGAAGGAACTCGGCGCCGAGCGGATCATCGCCATGAGCCGGCACGATTCCCGGCAGAAGCTGGCCCTGGAGTTCGGCGCCACCGACATCGTCACCGAGCGCGGCGAGGAAGGCGTAGCCCGCGTCAAGGAACTGACGAACGGCATCGGCGCCGACTCGGTCCTCGAGTGCGTCGGCACACAGGAGTCGATGCACCAGGGTCTCCAGTCCGCGCGTCCCGGTGGCAACGTCGGCTTCGTCGGCTTCCCGCACGGTACGCAGATCGACGGCCAGGAGCTCTTCTTCTCCCACGTCGGCCTGCGCGGTGGCCCCGCCCCCGTGCGCGCCTACCTTCCCGACCTGATCGACCGGGTCTTCGACGGCCGTATCAACCCGGGCAAGGTCTTCGACCTCACTCTCTCTCTGGACGAGGCCGCCGAGGGCTACAAAGCCATGGACGAGCGCCGCGCCATCAAGACGCTGCTGCGTCCGTGACCGGCGCAGCAGGACCGACAGCCATGACCAGCCGGGCGATCATCACCGTCGAGGCGTACTTGGATGCCTTCGGCGCGCGCGACATGGAGCGGACCCTCTCCCACTTCGCGGCCGACGCGACCTGGACGATCCCGGGCGATCCGGCTCTGACGCCCTGGGCCGGGACCCGCAGCGGACCAGAAGGGATCCGGCAGTCCCTCAACGCGTTCTTCACGGCCGTCGAGCCGCTCGCATTCGAACTGGGGACCCTGACGGAGGCCGACGCACGAGTCCTGGTGCCTGGCCGGTACTCCTCCCGGTTCCATCCCTCCGGGCAGGTGCTCGAAAGCGAGATGATCATGCGTTTCACCGTCACGGACGGCCTGATCACCGACTACCGCGTCTTCGAGGACTCACTCGGCATCACTCGCGCCCACCTCGGTGAGCCCCGCACCGCCGCTCCCGCCTGACGACGGCGTCTTCCCCACCGGATCACGAGGACAGGAACACCCGATGACGACCTGGACAGGCGACGAACTCGACCGCATCGCCGGGGCCGACGAACTGGAGATGGCCCCGGTCCGACGTGACGGCACGCTGCGCGCGCCGGTGCCGATCTGGGTCGTCCGCGACGGCGACGACCTGTACGTCCGTTCCTTCCGCGGTGAGCGGGGCGGCTGGTGGCGCACCGCTGTCGCGACCCACGCGGGCCACGTCCGCTCGGGCGGGGTCGACAAGGACGTCACGCTCGCCGAGGTGCCGGACCCCGAGACCAACGACCGCCTCGACACGGCGTACCGGAGCAAGTACGGCCGTTTCGGCGGCGCGTATGTCGATCCCATGGTGGCCGCGCGTGCCACGACGCTGCGGCTGCTGCCCAGATGACCAGGAAGATCCCCGCCCGACCCGCTGAGCCGTCACCGCCGGCCGGCCCCGCACCGGAGTAAGTCATGCTCGGTCTCGAACTCGTCGTCGTCCTGGGTGCGGCGGTGCTGGCGGGGAACTTCCTGGGACAGCGCTTCCGCGTCGCCCCGCCCGTCGTGCTCTTGGTCCTGGGTGCCCTCATCGGCCTCGTCCCGGCCGTCCGCCAGACCCAACTCCCTCCCGACGTCGTGCTGTTGCTCTTCCTTCCGGTACTGCTGTACTGGGAGAGCCTGACCACATCGATGCGGGAGATCCGGACGAACCTGCGCGGCATCGTCCTGCTCAGCACGGTGCTGGTGATCCTCACCGCGGGGGCGGTGGCGGTCGCCGGGCACGCGCTCGGGCTGCCGTGGGGACCGGCCTGGGCCCTGGGCGCGGCCGTGGCACCGACCGACGCCACGGCCGTGAGCGCCCTGGCCGGTTCCCTGCCGCGCCGTCAGATCACCGTCCTGCGTGCGGAAAGCCTCGTCAACGACGGCACCGCGCTGGTGATTTACGGCCTGGCGGTCGGCATCACCGTGGGCGAGGAACACCTCACCCTTCCGCATGTGGGCGCGCTGTTCCTGTTGGCGTACGGCGGCGGGGCCGCGGTCGGTGTCGCGGTCGCCTGGGTCAACATGAACCTGCGGCGTCGGCTGGACGATCCCCTGCTCGGCAACCTCGTCATGATTCTCGCCCCGTTCACGGCGTATCTGCTGGCCGAGTTGATCCACGCCTCGGGCGTCCTCGCGATCGTGGTCAGCGGCCTGATCATGGCCCAGGTGGCGCCCAGCCTCATCCGGGCCGAGCACCGCCGCCAGGCACTGGCATTCTGGCCGCTGGCCACGTTCATCATCAACGGCGCGCTGTTCGTCCTGGTGGGAGTGGAACTGCAGTACGCGCTGTACCACTTGAGCCGGTCCGACCTCGCGGACGCCCTCATCGCGATCGGGGCCGTCAGCGCGGTCCTCGTCGCGGTCCGGTTCGCCTTCCTGTTCTCCTCCGCCTACCTGATCCGCACGATCGACCGCCGTCCCGAACAGCGGCTGCGGAGAATGAGCGACCGGGCCCGTGTCGTCAGCGGGCTGGCGGGGTTCCGTGGCGCGGTGTCCCTGGCCGTGGCCCTGTCGGTGCCCGAGACCCTCGACTCCGGAGCGCCCTTCCCGGACCGCGCCTTCATCGTCTTCGTCACCTCCGGCGTCATCGTGGTGACCCTCGTCGTGCAGGGGCTGCTGCTGCCCGGCGTGGTGCGCTGGGCCAAGCTGCCCCGCGACACCTCCGTCGACGACGAGCAGATCCTCGCCGAGACCACAGCCGCCGAGGAAGCCATCAAGGCGCTCCCCCGGCTCTCGGCCGAACTGGGCACCACCCCCAAGGTCGCGGAGTGGCTGCGCCAGGAGTACGAGGCCAACCTGGCGACCGTACGGGCACGGGGCGCGGGCACCGACGACGATCCCGCACTGCTCCACAACCGCCACTACACCGACCTCCGCCTCGCCCTCATCGCCACCAAACGCGCGACCGTGGTCCGCCTGAGGGACGAGGCGCAAATCGACGACACCGTGCTCCGCCGACTCCAGGCAGCCCTGGACAACGAAGAGGTCCGGCTGGCCGGAGGCGAGCAGGTGGAGTAGGCGCAGCAGCCCCCCGGCCGCCACGTCCCAAGCCCCCGAGAAGGAAGCGCGTCACCATGACCACCGGCCTCATCGACGTCCACGCCCACCACCTGCCCGACTTCTATGTCGAGCAGGCGACCGCGGCCGGCCACGCCCACCCCGACGGCATGGGCGGCTGGCCGTCGTGGTCCGTACCCGACCACCTGAAGCTGATGGACCGCAACGGCATCGAGACCGCGATGCTCTCCCTGTCCTCGCCCGGCGTGCACTTCGGCGACGACAAGGCGGCCCGCCTCCTGGCCCGGCGCGTCAACGAGTACACCGCCGAACTGGCACGCGACCACCGCGGCCGCTTCGGCACCTTCGTGTCGCTGCCGCTGCCGGACGTGGACGGCGCGTTGGAGGAGATCGCCTTCGCCTACGACCAACTGGCCGCGGACGGTGTGGCGTTGCTGACCCACACCCACGGCATGTACCTGGGCGACGCACGCCTCGAACCGGTCTTCGCGGAGCTGAACCGCCGGAAGGCCGTGGTCTTCCTGCACCCCACCTCCCCGGTGTGCTGGGAGCAGTCCGCCCTCGGCAGACCGCGCCCGATGGTCGAGTACATCTTCGACACCGCCCGCACCGTCACGGACCTGGTGATGGCGGGCGTCCTGACCCGCCACCCCAACCTGCGGGTGATCGTCCCGCACTGCGGTGGCGCGATCCCCGTCCTGGCCGACCGCATCGACGAGTTCATGCACCTCTTCGTACCGTCACAAGATGCGCCCCCGCGCGACGCCGTGCAGCAACTGCGCTCCCTGTACTACGACATGGCGGGTACGGCCTTCCCGCGCCAGGTTCCCGCACTGCTGAACCTCGTCGACCCCGACCGCGTGCTGTACGGCAGTGACTACTGCTGGACGCCCGCGCCGCTTGCCGACGCCCACATCGCGGCGATCGACACGGCCGCCCCACCGGCCGAAGGCACCACGTGGCGCTCACTCACCACGGCCAACGCCCTGCGCCTGTTCCCGCAGGTCCCGCCACGGTGACACACCCCCAAGGAGGAAGCATGCACACGCGCACTCTCGGACGCGACCTACAGGTCTCCGCCATCGGCCTCGGCGCCATGGGCATGTCCCAGAGTTACGGCCCCAACCCCGGCGACCGCAGCGACATGATCGGCGTCCTGCGGGGCGCCGTGGATCTGGGCGTCACGTTCTTCGACACAGCGGAGGTGTACGGCCCCTACGTCAACGAAGAACTCGTCGGAGAGGCCCTGGCCCCGGTCCGCGACCAGGTGGTCATCGCCACCAAGTTCGGCTTCCGCATCGAGAACGGGGCGTCCATCGGGCTGAACAGCCGCCCCGAGCAGATCCGTTCCGTCGCGAACGCCTCGCTCAAACGGCTCGGGGTCGAGCGGCTCGACCTGTTCTACCAGCACCGCGTCGACCCGAACGTGCCCATCGAGGACGTCGCCGGCACGGTGGGCGAGCTCGTGCAGGAGGGCAAGGTCCGCTGCTTCGGACTCTCTGAGGCCGGCGCTCAGACCATCCGGCGCGCCCACGCCGTCCACCCCGTGACGGCGGTGCAGAGCGAGTACTCGCTGTGGACCCGGGACCCCGAGCCGGAGGTCCTGCCGACGTGCACGGCGCTCGGCATCGGACTCGTACCTTTCAGCCCCCTCGGCAAGGGGTTCCTGACCGGGGCGGTGGACGCCTCGACGCCGTTCGCCGCCAATGACGTACGCACCACCATTCCCCGGTTCACGGCCGAGAACCGGGCGGCGAACCAGGCACTCGTCGAACACATCGGGGCCCTCGCGACGACCAAGGGCGCCACACCGGGGCAGGTGGCCCTCGCCTGGCTGCTCGCCCAGCATCCGTCGATCGTCCCGATCCCCGGAACCCGCCGCACCACGCGCATCGAGGAGAACGCCGGCGCCACACGCCTCCCGCTCTCCGCGGACGAACTGTCGGATCTCAACGAGCTCGCAGGACGGATCGGGGTCAAGGGAGACCGCTACAACGAGCACCACATGTCGCTGGTGGATAAGTAGCCAACCCGTGTTCACCTGCCCGGTGAGGGTTGGCTGAGCCGCGCCAGGGGGGCGAGAGCCGGGCGGGTCAGAGGCTGAAGACGAGTTCGGCCTGGTCGCGCTTGGTGGTGTGCAGGTCCCAGTAGACGGGGGAGATCTGCTCGGGCTGGGCTGTCGGGAATCCGGGGAACGCCGGCACACCGATGGACACGTCGATGGCGACGTGGGCGGCCTGGACGCCGGTGCCTTCCAGCTCCTTGTGGAGGTTGATGACCCAGTTGCGCAGGGCCGCGGCGGCGGCGTTGACGTTGGCGATCTGCGGCACGGGGTCGATGGATCCGGCACCGGTGGTGTAGAGCAGGGTGCCCGCTTCGGCTTCGCGCATGGCGGGCAGCACCGCACGGGTGGCGGCGATCGCTCCGTAGAGCTGAAACTCCATCTCGTGCTGCACGTCGGCCGGCTCGGTCACGACCGGGTCGGTCATGACGGTCTGGAGGCCCCCGACCGGGGAGTACTCGAGGACGTCGATGCCGCCGAACTGTGTGGCGGCATCCTTGAGTGCCTGGGTGAGGGCGTCGCGGTCGAGTACGTCCGCGGGGAACGCGGCGGCGGTGATGCCGTCCGCCGTGAGCTGCTCGACGAGGCCCTCGAGCTTGGCGCGGTTCCGGGACACCAGGGCGACGTCGAAACCCTTCGAGCCGAAGGTGCGGGCGATGGCCAGG
The DNA here is from genome assembly GCF_044768275.1 of Streptomyces sp. NPDC101152. Classification (NCBI taxonomy): domain Bacteria; kingdom Bacillati; phylum Actinomycetota; class Actinomycetes; order Kitasatosporales; family Streptomycetaceae; genus Streptomyces; species Streptomyces sp. NPDC101152. Next base: position 17,364 of record NZ_JBIWPO010000053.1, read on the forward strand.
CCCAGCTGAGGGCCGGCTCCGACGATGGCGATGCTGGTCACAGCGATCCTTCCGTCATGCATGGGTGGGGATGTGAAGGGGAGCTCCGCGCCGCCGGTGTCCACACAGGAGCACGAGATCCCTCGCAAAAAATGGATAGGCCAATCCATTTAACAAACGGATAGGTCTCTCCGATTTCTTGCGAGGCCACCGTAACACAGAATCGGATAGGGGGCTCCAGTTGCTAGGGTGGTGGGTATGAGCCCTCGCGTCCCCCACCCTGATCCGCCCGTTGACAGGCCGTTGCGCAGCGATGCCGCGCGCAACCGTGAGCGGATCATCGCCGCCGCGCGCAGGGTCTACGCGCGTGACGGCCTGGATGCCTCCATGGCCTCCGTGGCCCGTGAGGCGGGCGTGGGGATCGCCACGCTGCTGCGCCACTTCCCCGCCAAGGCGGACCTGGTCGCGGCCGTGTTCGCTGACCGTATGGACGCCTACTTCGAGGCGGTCGCCACGGCACTGGACAACCCCGACCCGTGGGAGGCCTTCACCGGCTACATCGAGGCCGCCTGCGCGATGCAGGCCGCCGACTACGGCTTCGCCGACGTCCTGACCACGACCTTCCCCACCGCCAAAGCCCTCGAGCAGCGCCGCAACGAGGCGTACGTGGCCATGGTGGAGCTCATCAACCGTGCCAAGGCCACGGGCCGGCTACGCGAGGACTTCGACCCCTCGGACCTGGTCCTGATCCACATGGCCAACGCAGGAGTCGTCAACGCCACCGGCCACGCCGCCCCCGAGTCATGGCGACGCATCGTCGCCATGCTCATCCAGTCCTGCGAGGCACCAGCCCGCGGCCCCCTGCCCCCCTCACCCGACCACGAAGCCCTCTATAGGGCCATGCTCCGCTCCAGCCCGGCCGACCATGCGACACCGGCACCGGACGAAAACGCCTGACGAGGTGCTGAACTGCCGCGTGGCATCGTCGCCCGAGTGTGGGGCTGGAAGATCCACTATCTGCGCGGGGTGATACGGCCGGGGCTGACCGCGAGACGCATTAAAATGCGGTCGTAAGTCAATGGAGTGAGAGCCGACGGGCCAGTGACTCTCCTGGTGAGCGAGCGGGGAAACGTATGGTGCGCTACGCGAAAGACCACAAGCAGGCGACGAAGCAGCGGATCATCGAGACCGCCGGCCGCCGGTTCAAGCGGGACGGCATCGACGGCTCCGGCATCTCCACACTCATGGCCGATGCGGGCCTGACCAACGGCGCTTTCTACGCACACTTCGCGTCCAAGGACGACCTTGTCGCCACCACGATTGCCGACCAGCTGCGCACCCAGCACAAGAACATCTGCGAGCAGGCGGCACCCGGCCGCGCGGGCCTGGAGCAGATCGTGCGCGAATACCTTTCGCCCTGGCACCGCGACGCCCCCGACGACGGTTGCCCCTCCGCTGCCCTCCTCGACGAGATCGGGCGCACCACGGGCACCACCAAGCAGGCATACACCGACGGCATACTGCTCCTCGCGGACGAGATCGCCACCCGCCTGGCGCCCCGCGACCCGCCCTCGGCGCGCGCGAAAGCACTCGGCATCATCGCCCAGCTCGCTGGAACACTTCAGCTTTCCCGCGCCCTCGCCGACCGGCAACTCTCCGACCAGCTCCTCGAACAAGGGATCCAGGACGCCCTCACCCTGATCGGCACCGAGCGCAACGGCTGACGCACCAAGAACAACCGGTCGGCCTCCTTACCGGCGCCGTCGGCGCTGATGTTCAGCCCGCCTGAGCGCCCCCACCCCCATTCGATCAAGGGATACACGCCCTGACGCAGGGGGTTCTTGCTCGCGGCCCCGTCCCGGAGGCTGCGGCCGACCTCGTCGGCGTTGAACCCCATCACCTGCCTGAACGGCCGGTCGCCAATCTCCTCGGCAATGAGCGCATCACCCACCTCGCCCTTGGCGTGCAGGCTGCAGAGCCGGATGCCGCCCTAGGGAACGGTGCCGTTGCTCTCGTACTCGTCCTCCAGCGCCCAAGGGCCACGTGTGACGATCCGCTCGGGCTGGCGGGAGTCGTCCATGACCGCGATCTCCAACGAGCGGCTGGCCCGGGAAACTTGAACGAGCCGAACCTGGTGCTCGCGCAGAAGCGGCAGCACGTACTGAGCGGCGTGGGCACGGGTGGCCGGCCACTCGCTCCCGGTGAGCTCGTGCAACACCATGGTGCGGGCCAGATCGACTCCGTGGGCAGCCGGGTCCTCCAGCATCTTCACCAAGTACGCGGTGCTGTCGACGCCCAGGCCCCAGTTGATGACCAGCTCGACATCCTCACCGCCGGTGCGGGATACGGCGCTCATGCGGCCGCACCCCCTTGGTCGGCCTTCGGGTACGGGTAGGAGGTGGCGAACGGCCCGCCTCCGCGCGGGCCCGCGCGGCCAAGCAGCAGGACCTGGCCCGCCTTCGCGGCGAACGCGACGACCTGCGCGGGCAGGCGCAGCTCCTGGCCTGGATCGTCCACGTCCTGGAGATCGAGAACAGCAAGCTCAAGGAGACCAACGCCGCCCTGGAGCGGCATGTGGCCGCCCAGTTCCTCGTTCCCGACCTCGCCCGCCGGCGGCGGCCCTGACCCGGCGTCAACACCGAGCGGCGGCACCCGCCCGGGTGCCGCCGCACCAGGTGACGGTCTCAGTCGGCGCCCTGCTCCGCGGGCGAGCCGACGTTCTGAGTGGCGGCCCAGGAGGCGAGCAGGCGCAGGCCCTCCTCGTCGACCGAGCCGGGTTCGGCGGTGTAGATGGTGAGGGTGAGACCCGGCGCGGCGGCCATCTCCAGGCCCTCGTAGGCGAGGGTGAGGTCACCGACTGTGTGATGGTGGAAGCGTTTGGTGCCGGTGCCGTGGTGGCGGACGTTGTGGGCGCTCCAGCGGGTGCGGAACTCGTCGCTGCGGGTGGACAGCTCGCCGACGAGGTCGTGGAGGCCCTTGTCGTGGGGGTTGCGGCCGGCTTCAGTGCGCAGGATGGACACGGCGACATCGGCGGCCTGGTCCCAGTCGGGGTAGAAGCGGCGGGAAGCAGGGTCGAGGAACTGGAAGCGGGCCAGGTTCGCCTGATTGCCGGGCGTGGCATAGACGTCGTCATAGAAGGCGCGGGCGAGCTGGTTGGCGGCGAGCAGGTCCATGCGGCCGTTGCGGACGAAGGCCGGGCCGGCGGTGACGGCGTCCAGGACCCACTGCAGGCTGCGGTGGGCCTTCCACTGCGCGGCGCGGCGCCGGTGGCGGGTGAGGGCGGCAGAGCCGTCGGCGGCCTGCGCCAGGTTCAGCAGGTGGGCGCGTTCGGCGTCGTCGAGCCGGAGGGCGCGCGCGACAGCTTCGAGGACGGCCGGTGAGGCGCCGGCGAGGTTGCCGCGTTCCAGCTTGGCGTAGTACTCCACGCTGACATCGGCGAGCGCGGCGACCTCGCTGCGACGCAGGCCCGGTACCCGCCGGCGGCTCCCGGAGGGCAGGCCCGCCTGCTCGGGGCTGATCTTGGCTCGCCGCGAGGTCAGGAACTCGCGGACCTCTGCTTGGTTGTCCACGCCTTCGACGGTACGTCCCGCCCGCGTCCATAGGGATGTACTGGCAGTACACCCCTTGATGGTGTCTCGCTCCCCGCGCGAAGAGCGGGTTACCTGGGTGACGTGGTGCTTTTCGCCCGGTCATCACGACGGGATCTTGCGCCTGACCACCATCGAACCCGCCTCCTGACCCGGGCGCCCCGGGACCCCGACAGAAAGAGAAGGACCTTTTATGGCCTCCGCCGCCGGCACCCGCGAGGGCAAGCTGCCGTTCGTCGTCTGGGTGCTCGCCGCCGGCACGTTCCTTATGGGCACCACCGAGTTCGTCATCGCCGGGCTCCTCCCGCAGATCGCCGACGACCTCCACACCAGCGTCTCCCACGCCGGACTGCTGATCACCGCGTTCGCCGTCGGGATGATCGTCGGCGGGCCCACAATGGCCATGGCCACCCTGCGCCTACCCCGCCGCCTGACCCTCGTCGCCGCCCTGACGGTCTTCGCCTTCGGGCATGTCCTCGCCGTGCTCAGCTCCTCCTTCACCGTCATCCTGGCCGCCCGGGTGATCACCGCGCTGGCCACCGGCGCGTTCTGGGCCGTCGGCTTCGTCATCGTCACCGCCGCCGCCGGACCCGCCCGCGCCACCCGCGCCGTGGGCGTCATGATGGGCGGCCTGACCCTGGCCAACGTCGTCGGCGTGCCGGTCGGCTCCTTCGTCGGCCAGTACACCGGCTGGCGCGGACCCTTCTGGGCCCTCGCCGTCCTCGCCGCCCTGGCGGCCGTGTTCGTCGGCCGGTTCATCCCGCGCACGCAGCAGCAGGCCGCGGTGTCGGTGCGGGCCGAGGTCCGGGCCCTGCGCCAGGGCCGGCTCTGGCTGGCGCTGGCCGCCGCCGTGCTGATCATGGGCGGGGTCCTGGCCACCTACACCTACCTCACGCCGCTGCTGACCGACCGCGCCGGCATCCCGGCCGCAGCCGTGCCGCTGGTCCTGATCGTCTTCGGGCTCGGCGCGCTGGGCGGCACAGCGATCGGCGGCCGGCTCGGCGACCGCCGCCCGATGGCCACCACCCTCACCGCCGCCGCCGTGACCGCCCTGGCCCTGCTTGCGCTGATCCCGCTGTCCACCGGGCCCGTGGCCACCGTCGCCCTGGTCTTCCTCATGGCCCTGGCCGGGTTCACCGTCAACCCCGTGGTCACCACCCTCGCCGTCCGCTTCGCCGGCCACGCCCCCACCCTGACCTCGGCGCTGACCACGTCCGCCTACAACACCGGCATCGCCGCCGGCTCCGCGCTCGCCGGAACCGCGCTGAACAGCTCCCTGGGCCTGACCGGCCCGGCCCTGGTCGGCACGGTCTGCGCCACCCTCACCCTCCTGCCGCTCACCGCGCTGGCCCTCACCGGCGCCCGGCGCAGTCCCCGGATCGTCGCCCAGCGCACCGCTCCCGCCCACGCACCGGGCGAAGAGCAGGTCTCGGCGTCTACCAGCCGCTGACACCTGTCGGCAACCAGCCCACCCCCACCTCCCGAGAAGAAGCAGATCGACAGATGACTGACAACGGATTCGACCAGATCTTCCCCCTCGGGGAGAAGAACGACGCCTTCGCGCCGTACTTCATCGGCCAGAGCTACCTGGCCCCGCTCGCTTCGGGGATTGTGCCCGTCAGCAACGTCTCCTTCGAGCCGGGCTGCCGCAACAACTGGCACATCCACCACGGCACGGGCGGCGGCGGTGACCAGATCCTGCTGTGCACGGCGGGCAGCGGCTGGTACCAGACCGAGGGCGAAGAGCCCGTCAGCATGGAGCCGGGAACGGTCATCCGCGTCCCGGCGGGCACGAAGCACTGGCACGGCGCGAAGGCCGACTCGTGGTTCTCCCACGTCGCCTTCATCACGCCGGGCGAGAACGTCAGCAACGAATGGCTCGAGCCCGTCACCGACGAGGTGTACGGCAAGCTGCCGAAGAACGGAGCGAACGCATGACCCTCCTGGACGAGACCTACACACTGTCCAACGGAGTCGAGATCCCCAAGCTGGGGCTCGGCACCTGGTTCATCGACGACGACAAGGCGGCCGACGCGGTCCGCGCAGCCGTGGAGATCGGCTACCGCAACATCGACACCGCCCAGGCGTACGGCAACGAGCGCGGCGTCGGCGACGGCGTGCGCACCGCCGCCGTACCCCGGGACGAGCTGTTCGTCTCGACCAAACTCGCCGCCGAGATCAAGGACTACGACCAGGCGCTCACCGCGATCGACGGCTCCCTGGCCGCACTGGGCCTGGACCGCGTCGACCTGATGCTGGTCCACAGCCCGCAGCCGTGGGACGACTTCCGCGGCGGCGACTACGCCCAGGGCAACCGCGAGGCGTGGCGTGCCCTGGAGGACGCCCACCGCGCCGGCAAGATCCGGTCCATCGGCGTCTCCAACTTCCAGCAGCACGACCTGGAGAACATCCTGCGCGGCGCGAGCGTCGCCCCGCACGTGAACCAGCTGCTCGTGCACGCCGGCAACACCCCCTCCGACCTGCTGGCCTACTGCGAGAGCAAGCAGATCCTGGTCGAGGCGTACTCGCCGATCGCCCACGGCGCGATCCTGAAGAACGCCGAAGTCCAGGCGATGGCACAGAAGTACGGCGTGTCCGTCCCCCAGCTGTGCATCCGCTACACCCTGCAACTGGGCACGGTGTCGCTGCCCAAGACGGCGAACCCCGAGCACATGCGCTCCAACGCCGAAGTCGACTTCGAGATCTCCAGCGACGACATGGACGTCCTGCGGGACCTGCGCGACGTGGACTACGGCGAGCACAGCGCCTTCCCCGTCTACAGCGGAAAGTGACGCCAGACCGGCGCCACCTCACGCCGGCCCGGCCCGGCCGCGAGCACCGGGCCAGATCGCGCGCCGCGCCGTCAAGACGCTGCTGAACCCTGCCCCATCCCGATACGAGGACCCGCCGCCATGCACCGCACCGCGCTCACCCGCCCGCACGCCGCCACTGCCGCGCCGGCCCGGCCAAGCGGCGCCGCCCGGGCGGCGCTGGCGGCCGCGGTGCTCGGCTTCTTCGTCATCACCTTCGACGCCGTCGTCGTCAACGTCGCCCTGCCCTCCATCCGGCACGAAGTCGGCGGCGGCATCACCGGCCTGCAGTGGGTGGTGGACGGCTACACCCTGATGTTCGCCGCGCTGCTGCTGTCCGCCGGCTCCCTGGCCGACCGCATCGGCGCCCGCCGCGCACTGGCCGCGGGCCTGGCGGTGTTCGCCGCCGCATCGGCCGCCTGCGGCCTCGCCCCCGCCATCGGGGCGCTGGTCGCCGCCCGCTTCGTCCAAGGGGCGGCGGCCGCGGTGATGATGCCAGCCTCCATGGCACTGATCGGCCACGCCTACCCCGATGCGCGGAGCCGAGCGCGGGCGGTGGCGATCTGGGCGATGGGCGGGGCGGTGGCGTCCTCCTCCGGCCCCGTACTCGGCGGACTGCTCACACAGCTGTCCTGGCGGTGGATCTTCTTCATCAACCTGCCCGTCGCCGTGGCCGCCCTACTCCTGCTCGCCCGAACCCCCCGCTCGCCCCACCGGCGCGTCCCCCTCGACTGGGCCGGGCAGGCCACCGCAGTGATCGCGATGGGCGCCCTGACCTACGGGGCGATCGAGGCCGGCAGCGCCGGCTTCACCGCACCGCGAGTGATCACAGCGTTCGCGCTCGCCGCCGCCGCACTCGCCGCGTTCCTCGCCACCCAGGCCCGCGGCCGCCACCCGATGATGCCGCTAGAGCTGTTCCGCTCCCGCACGGTGAGCGTCGCCGTCGTCATCGGGTTCGCGTTCATCGTCGGGTACTACGGTCTGCCGTTCGTCATCAGCCTCTACCTCCAGCAGGTCAGGGGCCTGTCCGCGCTGGCCACCGGCGCGGCGTTCCTGCCCATGATGCTGATCGGCGCCGCCCTGACCCCCTTCAGCGCACGCCTCGCCGAACGGGCCGGCACCCGCACCCTCGCCATCGGCGGCCTGGCCCTGATGGCCACCGGACTCGTCCTGCTCGCCGTACTGCCCGCCTCCACACCCGTGTGGGAGATCGCCGCACTCATGGTCCTTGTCGGCCTCGCCGGCCCCTTGGTCATGCCGCCGGTCACCGCCGTCCTGCTCAACGCCGTCCCCGCCCACCAGGCTGGCGTCGCCAGCGGCGTGTTCAACACCAGCCGCCAGGTCGGCGGCGCACTCGCCGTCGCGGTCTTCGGCGCCCTGCTCGCCCAACCCGCTGGCTTCCTGACCGGCATGCGCACCAGCCTGCTCATCGCCGCCGCCGTCGCCCTCGCGGCCGCCGCGGTCAGCTTCCGCCTGGCACCGGCAAGGCACCACTGACCCGCCCCCACCGGCCAACCACCACTCCATCGCCACCCGCGAGCAGCAGCGCAAAGGCCTAGGGACGCCTGGTGGACCACGAGTCACTACATCCCCCGCAGCGCATATCGTCCCCGCGGCCAAGGTCGAGGTCCTTGAGGTGCTGGAAGAACGGCCGTTGCCGGAGGCCGGAATGTAGGGCGGTCCTCTTGGTCCGCACTGCGGGACGCTTGCGACGAATCACACCGGTTCCTGGCACCATGCCCGCTATGCAACAGCTGCCCATCCCCTGCCCGGGCCATCTGATCCCGGATGCCACCCACCGCTTCGATGCTGCCTATCGGGCGGCGAAGGCGCAGGGTGCCGTGTTCGTGGGCATTGAGCGCGAGGGTGAGCGGTGGACGGTGAAGGCGGATGCGCTGACCGCCGGCCCGGGGCCATGTCGTCGACGACGCGGTGAACGTTGCCCTGCGGGCCGCCGTCGTCCGCCTGGTCAGGGCGCGGGAGGCCGGCTCGGACGCCTTTGCGGGCCCGGTGTACTTCATGCTGCACGGGGTGCCGGGCGAGGGACGGGCTCGCGAGCTCGCCGCTCACAACGAACGACCGCAAATGACCGAGTTCTGAACGGAGTTGGGCTCACGATGCGTTCGATCAGCGGTCACTGTGACCGGTCCGCGAACGCTTCCTTCCTCCGCCTCCAGGCCCTCACGACGCATCGCCGTGAGCAGTAGCGGGCGTCCGAGCAGCGATCCACGCCGGGGACCCACCGGGCCCCGCACTCCGGGCACTCCGCCGCGCCGGCCTCGCCCTGGACGGCCGCCAGCCGCTTGCGCAGTCGCTGTTCCTTGCGCCACTGCCTGGAACGACACGCTGCCGAGCAGAACACGGCTCCAGGCCGGGCGTCTGGCCTCAGCCGTTCGCCACAAGCCCGACAGCTCCTCTCCCCGGCCCGTCCGGCGTCCTCGGACACCAGCCCAGCCTAGGGTCCAAGGCTACTGAGAACCGGGGATCAGAAACAGCTACTGAGCTTGACTGTGTCGGGGATCTTGGAGTTGCTGAGGTCAGGTACCCAGGGTCCGCCAGGACTTCGGCCGGGGGATCTCGCGCTGATCAAGGTAGTTCTGTAAGGCGGTCGGCCGACGGGGAGGGGGTGCTTCCTCGGTCGGTGGGAGACCGCTGAGACGCTCGATGTTGATGGCGATGGCGGTCAGGACGTGCTGGAGATGTACCTTGCCCTGGCCTCGGTAGCGGCAGCGGCGCATGCCGTGTCCATGGGCGAACTCGTTGACCGTTCCCTCTACTCCGGAGCGGACCGCGTAGCGGGCCTTCCACTCAGGTGTCTGTTGCTCGGCACGGACGCGGAGTTGCAGGTCGCGGAGTTCTCGCGGGGGAAAGCCGACGGTGCGGTGGCTTTCGCGGGAGGTGGTGCACTGGGCGCGGGCCGGGCAGGGGTGGCACTGGCTCTTGGTGAACCGGGCCACGATCAGCGGGGCCGCGGTGGGTGAGGAGGTCGGGTAGGGGCCGTGCCAGCCCTGGCTGACCTGCCCCTGGGGGCAGGTGACCTGCTGGCGGTCGTAGTCGATGTGGAAGTCGTCGCGGGCGAAGCCTTCACCACGGCGGTGTTGCCGGGTGGGGTTGCCCCGGAGCGGCCCGGAGACGGTGACCTGGTGGTCATGTGCGGCTTGTGCAAGGTGGGGCAGTGAGGTGTAGCCGCTGTCGATCAGGTGCTCGGCGGGCAGCAGGCCACGGCGGTGCAGGCGGGCGTGGATGCCAGTCAGGACCTTGCTGTCATGGGTGGTGGACGCGGTGGTGGCCACGTCCGTGATCACGTTGGGGCCATCAGGAGCGCACGTCTCCGTCAGATGGGCGGAGAACCCCTTCCAGCTGATGATGTGCCCGTGACGGGCATAGCGTGCCGAGATGTCGTAGGGCGAGACGATCGCCCGGGACGAGGGCGGCAGCCCGGGTCCGCCTTCGGTCTCGGCGGTGCGCCAGCGCAGGCGGCCCGCGGCGTCGCGGTGATAGTTCTACACCAGGATCTGGCGCAGGGCTTGGACACGAGGGCCCGACGCACGGTCCGCTCCGTGCCGGTAGAGGTGTTCCAGGAGCTGGACGGCGTCGTCGCCGGTGGCGAGAATCCTGGTCTTGGGCTTGGTGGGGTTCTTCCCCAGGCGGACCGGACGGCCGTAACGGCGCCCCCAATCCTCGTCGGCCACCTCGTCCAGCAGGTGCGGGGCGGTGCCGGCCACTTCCTCCAGCGCGGCGCGGACCGCTTCGGTGACCATCTCCAGCCGGGTCAGGTCACGGACCGCGGCCAGGACGTGGGTGGAGTCGGTGCGCTGCATGGTGCGCTCGCGCACCAGGTCGGCCTCCGAGGACCGAGGCGGTGAAGGCCGACCGGACGTCCAGTTGTCCGGAGTGCGGGAAGTCGTGGACGTCCGGCGTCGAACATCCCGCCTCGGCAAGGTACTGCTCTCTCCGCTGCCGCAAACGGTCCTGGCACAGGCGGCGCACGCAGCAGCGCGGGGTGTGAGGCCGCGCAACTGGCGGGCACAGGGCTGCTCCACGCGCCGGGTCTGCACGCCCTTTCCGGTGCCGAAGGGGGGACACCGTCGACTACGTCGACCGCGTCTTCATGCTCCGCGAGCACGACGGTCAGGTGTACGCGCCGATGCACCCGGAAGTGGCCGCGGGCCTCACCGCAGAAGAGCAGAGCGGCACCTGGCACACGGTGCGGGCCGACTTCCCCGAACACGCCTTCGCCCATGTACGCGGCCTCAGCGATGGTCCCGGGCACGCCGGAACCGGCGACTGCAGAAACTGCGCTGCTCATCACCTCGGCAGCGGCACCCACGAACTGGCCTTGCGGGCCGCCGAAGACGCCCTCGGTGTCGTCACACCCCGCAGGCCGCCCGCCGTTCGCGTCCCTGACTCGTTCTCCTGGCCACACAGATTCTGAGCTCACGGAAAGCTGATGGGAGGGTTCATCGGCCGACGCCCCTCATACAGCGCACCTATGTACTGCGACCAGGCGTAGGTGGAGGGGCGGCCCCCGGCCCAGGGCGCAGAGTGCCGGGGCCGCCCGAGCCCTGCGGTCCTGTCAACGCAGGGCACTACACCGCCGGGGTCCAGCAGCCGGCAGCGATGGGCGTCCGCGCCAGCGCTGTTCGTAGCACAGTTGGTCAGGCCCGGACTGCGGCATCACCCGCAGTGCGCGCCGCATGGCCGAGCGGACCGCGGTCACTGCCCCGGGCACGGTGGGGTCGGCCAGCAGCCGCACCACCTCGCCGATCGCAGCACAGCCCTGGAGGTAGCCCGGCAGCTCGCCCGGGGGACGCCTGGGCCGTGGACACGGACACGGTCGGCCGTGTCCACGGCCTGGCGCCATTCCCGGGCGCGGCTCGTCCTGCCGTGTCGCCATCGGCCCTCCGCCCGTTCCTTGCTGCGCCGGTTCTCCCTCCTTGTAGCGTCCGGGCTCCGGTCAGGTCGCTGGTGACACCGCCCTGTTCACCCGGACGGCCCCGGCTCGGCCGGCCCCAGGTCCTCGCGGAGACGAACGAACCGCACGGTGCGGTGCCGGGTGGTGCCCACCTCGATCTCAGCGAGCAGCGGCGTGACCACCCGGTGGCCCCCGCCGGGCAGCGCCTCCCGGACGCCGTCCGCGAGCGCCCGGCCGACGGCGGCGCACTGCCTGCTGTCCAGCTGCGCTGTCTGGGCGAGGGTGCCGTCCGGGAGCCGGACGACGAGGTAGGCGGGGCGGGCCGGGGAGCCCGCGATCGCCACGATCTCCGTGTCCACCGTGTCGACATGCCACTGGTGGCGTGTCGGTATTCGAGAGTTGCAGTATTCGCCCACAAGGTGGCTGCTACGTATGGTGCACGACATCTGCCGTGTGCTGACTGCTGGGCCGGCCCTCGTGTCCGCGTCAGCCGCGTTGCCGACGGGCGCGCAGAGTGGCCCAGTGGCGCAGGCGTTCGCTTATCTGGGCTTCGTAGCCGTTTCGGGTGGGCTGGTAGTACGTCTCGCGGTCCATGTCGTCGGGGAAGTAGTCGTCACCTGAGAAGCCGTCGGCCGTGTCCGGGTCGTACTGGTAGTCCTTGCCGTAGCCGAGGTCCTTCATCAGCCGGGTCGGGGCGTTGAGGATATGGGCGGGCGGCATGAGCGAGCCGGTGTGCCGGGCGGATCGGTGCGCCGCGTTGAAGCCGCGGTAGACGGCGATGGACTTGGGGGCGGTGGCGAGGTAGATGACGGCCTGGGCGATCGCCAACTCGCCCTCGGGGGAGCCGAGTCGCTCGTACACATCCCAGGCGGCCAGGGTCTGCTGAACGGCGTGCGGATCGGCCATGCCGATGTCCTCGTTCGCGAAGCGGATCAGACGGCGGGCGACGAACAGCGGATCTTCGCCTCCGTCGAGCATGCGGGAGAGCCAGTAAAGGGCCGCGTCCGGGTCGGAGCCGCGCATCGACTTGTGCAGCGCGGAGATCAGGTTGTAGTGGCCCTCCTGCGTCTTGTCGTACAGCGGGGCCCGCTGCTGGATGTGATGGGCGAGCCCGGCGGTGTCCAGGGTGGTTGCGGTGTCCGGGAGGGCCTGGAGCTGTTCGGCCATGTTGAGGAGGTAGCGGCCGTCGCCGTCCGCCATGGCGATCAGGGCGCGGCGGGCGTTGTCGTCCAGGGGCAGACGGTGGCCGGTGAGCTGTTCGGCACGGTCGAGGAGCGTGGACAGCGCTCTTTCGTCGAGGCGTTTGAGGACGAGGACCTGGGTGCGGGAGAGGAGGGCGCCGTTGAGTTCGAAGCTCGGGTTCTCCGTGGTGGCGCCGATCAGGGTGACGGTGCCGTCCTCGACGTAGGGGAGGAAGCTGTCCTGCTGGGCGCGGTTGAAGCGGTGGATCTCGTCGACGAACAGCAGGGTGCCCTGGCCGATGCCGCGCCGGCTTCGTGCGGCGGCGAAGACCTTGCGCAGGTCGGCCACGCCGGAGAAGGTGGCCGACACCGGTTCGAAGGCCAGGTCGCCGGCGTCCGCGAGGAGCCGGGCGATGGTCGTTTTCCCGACGCCGGGCGGGCCCCACAGGACGGCGGAGCTGAGGCGCTGCCGATCGACCATGCGGCCCAGCGGAGCGTCTGGGGCCAGGAGGTGGTCCTGCCCGACGACCTCTTCCAGCCGGGTGGGGCGCAGACGGTCAGCGAGGGGCCGGGCGGGCTCCTCGCCGAAGAGCGGCAGGGGCGCTTCGGTCGGTTCCATCGGTCTCTCGGGTCGCAGGCGGAGGGGGTACGGATGTGGCGAGCCTCGCACGGGGCACTGACATTGATGCCGACACTCAGTTCAGGCGTCGGCTCAGCCGCTCGTGGGGAGGCTCGCGGAACTCATCGAGCCCCGGGGCGGTCCCGTCGCGGCAGCCGCTCGACGGCCAGGTGGTAGGAGTCCTCGACCGCGTCGGTGACCAGTTGCTCGGTGATGCCGGGGCCTGCCCCGAGGGAGATCCAGTGGCGTTTGTCGAGGTAGCGGCCCGGTGTGATCGAGGCGTAGGCGCGTACGTGAGCGCGGGCGTGTTCGGGTTCGCACTTGACCGTGATGATCTGCTCGTCCGGGTCGTCGGTGACGATCAGGAACACCTTGCTCGCGACCTTGTACACGTCGAGTCCCGGGGTGAAGGGGTATCCGTGACTGACTTCGGGGAGGGCAAGGGCCGCCCGGCGGGCGGTGTCCTGGAGCCGGTCGCCGGCCGCGCTCACCGGGCCGGCTGCGTTCCGGTGCCGTAGGTGTTCGGGTCGACGGGCCGTTCGGCCTTGGGCAGATGAGCGACGACGAGCCGGTAGGAGTCGGTGACGAGCTCCCTGACGAGCTCTTTGTCGACGTCTTCCCCGCCCTCCAGGGTGATCCAGTGCTTCTTGTTCATGTGGTAGCCGGGTGAGATGTGGCTGTACTGCTCCCGCAGGGCGTCCGCCTCGTCGGGGTCCGCCTTGAGGATCACCACGGGACGCCCCGGGACCTCGGTCATCAGCATGAACACTTTGCCGCGCACCTTGTAGACCTCCCAGTCGGGACCGAAGGGGTGCTCTAGCTGGGCTCCGGGGAGTTCTTCCGCGCAGTCGGCGGCGGTCTTGTGCAGGGTCGGTCCGTTCATGGGTGACGAGCTCTTCTCGGGTGGTGGCGGGCTGTGGCATCGAAGGAGGGGGAGGGCGCACCGGGCGGGCGCGGTGGCAGGGCCCATCCTTCCGCCGAAGCCGACCACACAGGGGGTAAGGTGCGGACACGTGATGGTCGGCAAGCGACACTCAGGGTCCCGGGGGCAGGCCGGGCCGGCTGCGGTTCCGCTGTACGGTTTCAAGCCCCCGGTCGGTACTCCCTACGGCCTGGAAGTGAGTACCGTCGAGGATTTCTTCGTCCAGGACGACGACTGGCCGTGGAACCCACCCCGTCCGGGCCGTGCCACCTTCCACTACCTCATCGCCGTCACCGAGGGCGAGCTGCGGCACGACGTCGACCACGTCACGCGGACCGTCACCCCCGGCCAGTGGCTGTGGGTGCGTCCCGGGCACGCGCAGTGCTGGCATCCGCCCGGTGCGGCCCGCGGCACCTTCATCCTGTTCGAACCGGACGTGCTGCGGCCCGACCTTGCCCGTCTCCTGGCCCCGCTCACCGCGCACGAGGCCCCCGCGGTGCTCAGTCCCCGCCCCGACGACACCGCCTGGCTCCAGCAGACGGCACTCCAACTCCTGGACGAACACCGCGCACTGGGACGCCGCCCCCTCGACGTCCACCACTCCCTGCGCCGCAGTCTGCTCGAATCGCTGCTGCTGCGCCTGGCCAACTCCCCGGGCATCGTCCCCGCCGCCGCGGCCACGGCCGGCACCGGCCGAGCCGACAGGTACGGACGCTTCCTCGACGCCCTGGAGCTGCACTTCCGCGAGCTGCACCAGGCCGCGGACTACGCCGAGCTGCTCGGCTGCTCGGTCCGCACCCTCAGTCGTACGGCCCGGCAGGCCACCGGAAAGGGGGTACGTGAACTCATCGACGAGCGGCGCCTCCTCGAAGCCCGGCGCCTGCTGGGAGGTGCGCGGTGGGACGCCCGGACCGTGGCGGTCCACCTTGGCTTCACCGATCCCGCGAACTTCGGCCGCTTCTTCCGCGACCGCACCGGCCTCACCCCCGCCGCCTTCGCGGCCAGCGAGGCCCCGACCCACCCGTGAGTGGAGCTCGGCGGCTGGCGCACCCCCCTCTGACCACCCGCGGGCCGACCACCTTGCCGGGGCCCGGCTTGCGGTTGACTGGCGAACACCAGGTCGCGCACCGCTCTGGCTTTTCAGCCCGGCTGGCAAAGCCCGCCCTCCAGCTGTTTGCCGTAGAGCTGCGCGCCGACCTCGACCGCAGCTCCCCAGTGCCGCCGCCCCATGCCGTACCTGCTCGGCCGACTTCCCAAGCTCCTCCGGGCCCGCCGATGGCAGACCCGGCCACGGGGACCTCCCCTCGGCTGCCTGGGCCATGAGAGAAAGACAAGCATGGAAGTGTCACCTGTTGACCATCAGGTGACCGCTGTACGCCAGGCGTTTTGTCGGATCCCGGGAAACGATGGGAGCCGTCACCGCGAGCGACGAGCCGCCGACTCACCCCGCGAAGCATCCGCAACGCGCTGGAAGGACATGTCATGACCGCCTCCGCTCCCAAGGCTCCGACTGCACCAGGGGTGCGGTCCTGGTGGGGAATCCCGTACGCCACCGCCGAGCGGTACCGCCGTCCCGTGGTCGCGGACTTCGACCCGAACCTTCCCTACGACCGCAAGGGCGTCGTCTCGATCCAGCCCGACAGCGGCGACTGGCTCGAAGCGGACAGCGGGATGGGGGAGGACTGCCTGAACCTGAACGTGTGGGCCCCCGAGCAGCCGGCTTCGAAGGCGCTGCCGGTGACCGTGTACATCCACGGCGGCGGATTCGAGTACGGCGCCAACACCCAGATCACCTCGAACGTCGCCGGTCTCGCCGCGACGGGGCGCGTGGTGGGCGTGTCTATCAACTACCGGCTCGGCGCCCTGGGCCCGCTCTCGCTCTCGCACTACGGCGGGAAGCTCGCCGAGGCCAGCAACCTCTTCCTCCAGGACATCATCGCCGCGCTCACCTGGATCCAGCGGAACATCGCCCACTTCGGCGGCGACCCCGACAACGTCACCGTCTACGGTCACAGCGGCGGCGCCTATTCCACCTTCGGGCTGCTCGGCGCCTCCTCCGCCGACGGCCTGTACCGGCGCCTGGCCGGGTTCTCCGGCGGGCCGGCCCGCTCCGTCCCGGCCTGGTGGGCCGAGGAACTCGCGCACCTGTTCGTCACCGAACTCGGCGTGGCGGACAACCCGGAGAAGGTGCTCGACCTCGACCCGCTCTCCCTGCGGGACGCCCTGCGTAAGGTCCTCCCGACGGACCTCGGAGTCCGCGGCGGGGTGGACAACAAGGCCACCGGCGTCGTCCTGGACATCGGGCAGCCCGGCGCGGTGGTGCACGCCCACCCCCTGGACGTCCTCGCCTCGGGCGCCCACCGCGACGTGGACGTGCTGCTGAGCATGGCCAGCGACGACATGGGCTGGTGGGTGGCGAACGACCTCGACCGCTTCGACCCGGGCACCGTCGGCCGCGTCGTCGACGAGGTCGCGGGGTGGCGCGTTTCCCGCTCCCGCGCGCGGAAGATCGTCGACACCTACGACCAGGGCGGCCGCACCCCGGCCGAGGTCCGCGCCGCGGTCATGGCGGACTACCTCTTCGCGATCCCCGCCGCCCGCGGCGCCCTGGCCCACGCCGACGCCGGCGGCAACGCCCACCTCCTGATGATCGGTCCCGCCGAGGGTGCGCCCGCCGTGCACGGCACCGAGATGTACGCCCTGGTCGGCCAGGAAAAGCCGGGCCGCAGCGCGGAGCAGGCCGAGCGCGACACCCGTATCCGCGACATCGTGCTCGACTTCGCCACCGGCGAGCACTCCCGCCTGTGGCCCGCCGTCACGGACCAGCCGACCTCGGAAACCGTCGGCGACTCTCCCTTCGAGGGCACCGCCCACTACCAGCAGGTCCTCGACCTGTGGGAAGGCATCGACCGCCCCTGACGACCGACGGGCGATACGGAACAACACGGAGTGAGGTACTCGACATGAGCCGACCAAAAGCAATGGGCGGCGCCGCACCGGCGACGATGCGGGCCGTCGTCGTCACCCGCCCCGGCGGCCCGGACGCACTTCAGATCAAGGATGTTCCGGTGCCCGTCCGCAAGCCCGGCTGGGTGCGGATCCAGGTGAAGGCGTTCGGCGTCAACGAGTCCGAAGTAACCACCCGCAAAGGCGAGTCGGACGCGGAGGTCACCTACCCGCGCATCCCCGGCATCGAAGGCGTCGGCCTGGTCGACGAGGCTGACGAGGACAGCGGGCTGCGGCCGGGACAGCAGGTGGCCACGATGATGGGCGGCATGGGTCGCTCGTACGACGGCTCGTACGCCCACTACGTGACCGTCCCCGCCGGGCAGGTCATCCCGTTCGAGACCACCCTGCCGTGGGACGTGGTCGGCGCGCTTCCGGAGATGTTCCAGACCGCCTACGGATCGCTGGCCACCGGCCTGGACCTCAAGCCCGGCCAGACGCTGCTGATCCGCGGCGGCACCTCCACGGTCGGGCTGAGCGCGGCCACGATCGCGAAGGACCTCGGAGCCACCGTGCTGTCCACCACCCGCAGCGAGGCGAGGGCCGGGGAACTGCGGGCCGTCGGCGTCGACTATCCCCTCGTCGACAACGGAACCCTCGCCGACCAGGTGCGCGAGCTGATGCCGCACGGCGTCGACGCCGCACTGGAGCTGGTGGGCTGCTCGGTCCTCGCTGACACCCTCCGCACCGTTCGTCGGCACGGCATGGTCTGCTTCACCGGAGCCCTGGCCGGCCAGTGGACCATCCCCGACTTCTCCCCGTTCATGATCCCGGGCGGGGTGCGGCTGACCAGCTACGCGGGCGAGGCCGCCGACCTCCCGGCCGACGTCCTCGCCCACCAGCTCCAGGCCATCGCCGAAGGACGCCTCAACGTCCCGGTCGCGAAGGTCTATTACGGCCTGGAGCAGGTCCGTGACGCCCAGGCCGACCTTGAGTCCGGCACCACGCCGGGCAAGCACGTCGTCGTCCTGGACGACTGAAACGGATCGCGGGACGCGACCAGGTGACGCATCTCGAGTTGATCGGCTCGAACCCGCACATCGTGCCCAGTGAGTACCTCACCCGGCGGTGAGCGCCGCCGCTCCCCGTCGTTTCCGAAGGAGCGAACAGATGACGGACCGGACAGCGGCAGACCTCTTTGGTGCCTTGACCACCCGGCCTCCGCTGGACCCGGAGCTCGCGCCTGTAGAGGAGGCGCGGGGAGCTCTTTTCCCGGCCCTGTCGGACGAGACCCTGCCAGAGCTCCGGCGGCAGATCGCCGCGGGTTCCCCCGCTTTGGATTCGGAGGCACTCACGGCGGGCGGCAGAGTGCGGGTGGAAGAGCGCCAGGTACCAGGGCCGGAGGGGGCGCCGGACATCACTGTGCTGATTCTCAGTCCCGTCGAGGACCGAGGCCCCAGGGGAGGCATCCTCAGCCTCCACGGTGGCGGGATGATCATGGGGGGACGCCGGGACCATGTGGGTCATCTCCTTCCTCATGTGATCGAGGGGAGTGCGGTCGTTGTGTCGGTCGAGTACCGGCTGGCGCCGGATCACCCCGATCCGGCGCCGGTCGAGGACTGTTACGCGGGGCTGGTGTGGATGGCGAAGAGCGCGGCCGAGCTCGGCATCGACCCCGAGCGGCTTCTGATCGCCGGAGTCAGTGGCGGCGGCGGTCTCGCGGCGGGGACTGCGCTGCTCGCCCGCGACCGTGCCTTTCCCAGGCTCAGCCACCAGGTTCTGATCTGCCCCATGCTCGACGATCGCTTCGAGACGCACAGCAGTCGCATGGTGGACCGCGAAGGCGTATGGGACCGCCACAGCAACCTGTACGCGTGGACCTCCGTCCTGGGCGAGCGGCGCGGCGGCCTGGAGGTGTCGCCGTACGCCGCGCCGGCCCGTGCTGAGGACCTCAGCCGGCTGCCGCGCACCTACATCGACACCGGCTCGGCCGAGGGGTTCCGCGACGAGATCCTGGTCTACGCCGGCCGCTTGTCCGAGGCGGGTGTGAGCGTTGATCTCCACATGTGGGGCGGAGCCTTCCACGGATTCGACATGTCGGTGGGTCATGCGGCTGTCTCGCGCGCCTCCAATGCGACCCGTGAGGAGTTCATCCGACGGGCTCTTGGCGGGGAAGCGGTGTGACTATGGCTGGAGAGGCTCCATCGCGTGGCCTCATCGGCGAGGTGGAAGTCGTCGACGCGGCGGCCGTGCGGTGCGCGTCATTGGCCCCTTCGACAGCCTGATCGCGACGCGGCCCTCGGCCGCGGCCATGCTCCGGGCAGTGGCTGCCCTGACCCGCTGCCCCGCCGGTCCGTACGACGCCAGCTGCGGCATCAGCCCCTGGTACGGCCCCAGGGCACTCCTTCAGGGCGAGTCGGAGCTCACCGAGTGGCCAGTCACCGTTGTTAGGCAGAACTCGCTGTCTCAACGCCGCATGTATCGCAGGCGGCACATCACCCGCACGTGTATGCCGGTCTGAGGAGCGCGTCCCACTGCCGTGGCAGGCAGCCGCCACCGCAGGAACCTCCGGCAGGCATCCCGCCGCTGTTTCTCCGACCGCGGCGCATCAGGCTGATCAGCCACGCCGGGAGCGGCCTCGACGTGCCGTGCTCTGCCGTCGGCCAGTCGAAAGACAAGCCCACCACGGCCGCCCTGGCCGACGTCGACCTTCTCGCCGAGGTCCCGAGCGGTCCAGCAGCAGGTCGACGAAGTGCCGTATGCGCTCGGCGACGATCTACGCCGACCACGCCGCACGGATGCGGCACGCCCCATGGCCGGTCGAAGAACGCCGGAACAACGATGAGTGCAGATTGGGCAGGCGCAACAGGACGACCGCGAGGGTGTCCGCGAGGCGGGGGCGTCGAACTCACTCGGCCGAGCAGCCAGGCTCAGTCGTGTGGTCCGGCGCCGTGCAGCAGTGTGTCGATGACGAGTGTGGCCAGCGTGTCCGGATCCTGCGCGGCAGGGTCCTGGTCGGCGCTGGGCCTGTTGAGGGCTTCGCTCATCAGGGCGTAGTACACCTGCCCCGTCCATTCCAGATCCGCGTCCGGAGCGAGGAGTCCCTCGTGTTGTGCGCGGGTCAAGAGCTTGACAGTGTGGGCGTTGATCTCGGCCCAGAGAGCGGCGGCCGCTTCGGTGTGAGCCGTGGCGTGGCTGAGGGTGAAGCGCCAGGCGCTCTTGACCCGCAGCACATTCGCGGTCACCCGGTACAGGGCGACGAGGGCGGGAGCGGCGTCGGGGCGGGCCTCCTCGATGGCGTCGATGAGCTGCTGCTTCGCGGATACGGCGAGCGCCTCCAGGAGTGCCTGCCTGTTCGCGAACCGCCGGTGCACCGTGATCCTGGTCAGCCCCGCGGCCTCGGCGATCTGCTCCATCGAAGCATTCACGTCCTGGGCGAGGACTCGCTCGGCCGCCTCCAGGATCGCGCGCACACTGCGCTCGGCATCTGCCCGCAGTGCTCGGCCCATGTCTGTCTCCTGTCTCGTCGGCTCACGTCTTGACCCTCTGTAGAGGATACGTGAACGCTACGGCTATCTTATTAATTGATGCTCTCTTGTTGCTTCTTCTGAATTAACTGATACGTTAGTGATACCGATCGGGGGTCGCCCCGGTCCCGGAATCAGGAGTTCAAGATGACGACAACACGGCCGGTAGCCCTCGTGACGGGTGCTTCCTCCGGCATCGGGAAGGCGGCTGCCCTCGCGCTGGCCACGGCGGGCTACGAGGTGGTCGGCACCAGCCGCAACACCGCGCACGCCAGTGCACTCAAGGGCGTGACCTTCCTCGACCTCGACGTGACCAGCGACACCTCAGTGACCGCCGCGGTCGCAGAGGTCATGGACCGGTTCGGGCGGATCGACGTCCTGGTCAACAACGCGGGCATCGGTTCGGCGGGCGCCGCCGAGGAAAGCTCCGCCGCGCAGGCGCAGGGCCTCTTCGACATCAACGTCTTCGGCGTCATCCGCATGACGAACGCCGTCCTGCCATACATGCGCGCCCAGGGCAGCGGACGCATCATCAACATCTCGTCCATCGTCGGGTTCATGCCGCAGCCCTACATGGCCGCCTACGCGGCCTCCAAGCACGCCGTCGAGGGCTACTCGGAGTCCGTCGACCACGAGGTCCGCGAGTACGGCGTGCGGGTCCTGCTCGTCGAACCCGCCTGGACCAACACCGCGTTCGACGCGGCCAGCGTGCGTCCCGACCGCCCCCTGGACGTCTACGCCCACCAGCGCCACGTCTTCGAGGAGTACATGGCCGGCGCGGTCAAGGACGGCGACGACCCCGCCGTCGTCGCCAAGGAGATCGTCGCCGCCGCGACCGACGCCAAGCCCAAGCTGCGCTACACCGCCGGCGCCATCACCGGACGCGTCCGCACCATGCGGCGCATCGTCCCCACCCGCATGTTCGACCAACAGCTGCGCAAGCTGAACCGCCTGCCCGCCGCCTGACACCCCCACCACCCACACAGCCACCACCTGACGACAGCGACAGGAAAGCGAAGCTCGCCATGAGCACCTACCTGGCAGACGCAGCCGAGAACCTCACCGCCGAAGGTCCCTCCGCGACGTTCACCTACCGGCGCCTCGGACCGACCGGCGGCACCCCGCTAATCCTTCTGAACCGGGTCCGGGGAACCCTCGACTGGTGGGACCCGGAACTCCTGGACCACCTGGCCGCCGAGCACGACGTGATCGTGTTCGACAACATCGGCACCGGTTACACCACCGGCACCCCGCGCAACTCTGTCGCGGGACTCGCCGACGGCGCCGTCGAGTTCATCGAAGCCCTCGGCTTCAAGCAGGTCGACCTACTCGGCTGGACGCTGGGCGGCACCGTCGCCCAGCACGTCACCCGCACCCGGCCCGACCTGGTCCGCAGGCTGGTCGTGGCCGCCGCCAACCCCGGCGGCACGGTGCCCGGCGCCCCGGACCCGAACCCGAAGGTGCGCGCCACCATGACCAAGCCCGAGGTCACGGGAGACGACCTGGTGTTTCTGTTCTTCCCGGAGACGGACACCGGGCGCGCCGCCGGATACGCCCACCTCGCCAGGGTGGCCACCCGGCTGGCCACCGGGGTCCCCGAGGTGTCCGAGGCTGCGGCCACGGGCCAGATCACCGCGATCGGGAAAGACGCGGCGATTCCCTTCGAGCAGGTGCGAGCGGACCTGGAGAGCATCCAGCAGCCCCTCCTGTACGCGACCGGCATGCAGGACGTGATGATCCCCGCGCTGGCCGCCTACACCGCGGTACAGCACCTTCCCAACGCCACCCTCGTCGCCTACAGCGACGCCGGCCACGCCTTCCTCTTCCAGCACGCCAAGGACTTCACCGCCCAGGTGACGGCCTTCCTCGCCGACTGACCACTCGCCCCAGGCCCGACAGCCCGGAAACCGCAACGCCTCCCCGGTCATGGCCAAGGCCCAGGCCCGCCTCCCCTGACGACATATCCGTGAGCGGTTCCGCCGGCGGCTGGCCGGCAACTGCCAGACATCGCTCTCAGACCGTGCAACCGAGGAGACCCCGTGGAGTTGACCCGTAATCCGGCGCGCCGGGAGGTCACGCCGCTGGAGTTGTTCTTCGACCTGGTCTACGTCTTCGCGATCGGGCAGCTGTCGCATCAGCTGCTGGCGCACCCGACGTGGACCGGCGCGGCCCAGACGCTCGTGCTCTACCTCGCGGTCTACGCGGCGTGGGCGTACACCACGTGGGCGGTCACCCTCGTCCCGGCCGAGGACCCGCGGACCCGGCGGATGCTGCTGGCGGTCATGCTCGTCGGGCTGTTCATGAACGCCGCGATCCCACGAGCCTTCAGCGATGCCGGGTGGGTCTTCGTCGCCACCTTCCTGCTGATTCATATCGGCCGGACGGTTTGGCTGCTCAGGGTGGGCCTCGATGAGGTCAACCAGGAGCATTTCGTTCGCGTACTGATCTGGTTCATCGCGGCCGCACCCCTGTGGCTGACCGGCGCGGCGGTCGGCGACGGCGCGCGGCTGGCGTGGTGGGCGGCGGCGACCCTGGTCGAGTTGGCGGGTACCTGGACGGCGCATCCGTTGCCCGGCCGCAGGCTGGAGTCCCGGCAGGTCGGCTTCGCCGGCGGGCATCTGCTGGAACGCGGCCGCCTGTTTATGATCATCGCGTTGGGCGAGACGGTGATGACCACCGGCACCGCGCTCACCGCGGCGCCGCACGAGCCGATGACCCTCCTGACCGCAGGCGTGGCGCTCACCGGCACGATCGCGTTGTTCTGGCTGTTCTTCAGTCGCTCCGAACGTGTCGTGCGCCACTACGAGCGGACCGAAGACCCGATGCGGGCCGGGCGCAGCGGCGTCATCAGCCTCATGGCCTCCGTCACCGGGTTGATCGCCGCCGCTGTGGCCGATGAACGCGTCATCGCACACCCCATGGAGCACGTCGGCCTCACCACGAACCTGCTGCTGTTCGGCGGGCCGGCCCTCTTCATCGCCACGCAGACCTGGCACGGGGCCAACCTGTTCGACGACCTGCACTGGTCACGGCTGCTCGCCCTGTCCGCTCTGGTCATCGCAGGCATGCTCACGCTGGCGGCCACCGCGTACCTGGCGGCGGTCGTCGCCGCGGCGATCGTCGTCGCACTGGCCGCGCTCGAAGAACGCCGTCCGACCGGCGACGCGCATGCGAGGCCGGCCCCCTCAGGCCGCCCACACAACTGACCAGATCACCTGACCCCCGGTACACGCGTCCGGTCCGCACAGAAGATCGGCAAGCCGTTAGGTCACACCAGCACGCCTCTCACGCACCCCATTTGCACCAGGAGGATTTCATGGGCCTGTCCACCAGCACCGTTTTCGCCACCGAAGCCGACCAGGGCCTTGGCCCGACAACCGCCCTCGAGCCGTTCGGCCCTGGCACGGCCGTCCACGCTGGTACCCGCAACCCCGACCATCCGGTGTCCACACACAGGCGGAGCGGTGCGCGTGAGCGGGTGGCCGTGTCAGGAGGCGGGGCGCCATGACAAAAGCCGGCGTACTGATCTGTGACGCCCAGGAGTTGATGCGGGCCGGCCTGCGCGGGGTGGTCGACAGCCAGGCGGACCTCACGGTCGTCGGCGAGGCCGGGGACGGCGAGACAGCTGTGGCGCGGGCACTCGCGCTGCGTCCGGACCTCGTCGTCATGGGGGTGCGGATGCCGTGTCTGGACGGCATCTCGGCGACCGCACAGGTCCGCGCCGAACTGCCCGGGACACATGTACTGGTGCTCAGTGCCTGTGACCGCGACGAGTACGCGTACGCGGCGCTGCGTGCCGGAGCGAGTGGCTTCCTCATCAAGGACGCCTCGGCCGCCGAGATGCTCGTAGCCGTCCGCGGTGTGCTGCGCGGCGACACGATGATCGCCCCGTCGGTGGCGCGGCGGCTCGTCGACCGGTACGTCACAGGCGCCGTCGCTCCGCTCACCGACGCACGCCTCGACACACTCACCGACCGCGAGCGGGAGGTACTGGGGCTGGTCGGTCGCGGGCTGAGCAACGTGGAGATCGCCGAGAAGCTGTTCCTCGGCGAGACCACGGTCAAGACCCACGTAGCCCGGATTCTCACCAAACTGCATATCCGTGATCGCATACAGGCCGTTGTCGTGGCCTACGAGAGCGGGCTGGTTCGTCCTGGTGGATGAACCGGTCGGGCGCTGGGGAGGACGCCCGACGACACAGCCGATACCTAGGTTCGGGGCATGTCGATCATGCGGGAGTTCCTGCGCCGCCCCCGACTCACCGGTGCAATCGCTCCCAGTTCCTCCACCCTCGCTCAGGCCATGACCTCCGGACTCGGCCTGGACCGCGCCGAAGTCGTCGTGGAGCTGGGGCCCGGCACTGGCGCGATCACCGGGGCCATCCTGCGGCGGCTGGCTCCGGGGGCTCGGCTGGTGGCGGTCGAACTGAACACGGTGTTCGCCCGCCGGCTCGCGGACCGATACCAGGGCAGCACCGTCGAGGTGGTCCAGGGTTCCGCCGAGGAGCTGGCGACGCTCGTCCCGTATCCGGTCGACGTCATCGTGTCCGGTCTGCCGTGGACCGTCATGCCGCACGAGCGGCAGCGCCGGATCCTCGACGCGGCGGCCGGCGCACTCGGCCCGAGCGGCCGGTTCAGCACCTTCGCGTACGTGCATGCGGCGTGGACACCGCCGGCCCGACGGTTCGCCGCCGAGCTGGGCGCGCGATTCTCCACCGTCGAGCGCAGTCGGGTGGTGTGGCCGAACGTCCCGCCGGCGTACGTACATCGCGCCGCCATCCCCATCCACGAGAGGCCGCCGACGACAGCCTCCCCGAACACCTTGACAACGCCCCCCTGATTCCTTCCTTCGCCCGTTCGTCCCCGCAGCACTTTCAGAACTTCAGCACTGGAGCACACCATGACGCAGCACAGCATGTTCCGTATCGAGACAGTGGCGCCGAAGATCCGCAAGGTCACCTTCTCGAATCCGCCGGTGAACGTCGTCGGCGCGGACACTGTCACTCAACTGGTCGACGTTGTCGGTGAGCTGAGCCGGGACGAGCAGGTCCAGGTCGTCATTTTCGACAGCGGCACGCCCGGATACTTCTTCAACCACGCCGATCTCGGCCAAGTGCCCGAACTCCTGGCGCTGAACAGCGCCGACGGAACGCCGACGTGGGTCGACCTGGTCACGAGCCTGACCAGTGCCCCGTTCATCAGCATCGCTTCCATCCGCGGGCGCACGCGGGGCGGCGGGGACGAGATCACCCTGGCCTTCGACCTGCGCTACGCCAGCCGCGAGGAGGCGTTCTTCTGCCAGCCCGAGGTCGCGATCGGCATCGTCCCCGGCGGTGGCGGCAGCGATCGTCTGGCCCGGCTGCTCGGGCGGGACCGCGCACTCGAAGCGATCCTCACCAGCCAGGACTTCGACGCCGACACAGCCGAACGGTACGGATGGGTGACCCGGGCCGTCGCCGACGCCGAACTCGACGACCTCGTGAGCAGCGTGGCAGCGCGCATCGCCTCGTTCGACAAGCAGTCCGTCCTGGGTGCCAAGACACAGATCAACCGGTCGACCCTGCCGCCGGTCGCCGATCTGCGTGCGTCCTGGGCAGAGTTCGCGGAATCGGTCAACTGGCCGGGATTCCAGGCGCGCGTGCCGCAGCTGGGAAAGGCCATCGCCGAGGTCGGCCTCGAGGAGATCGAGCGGAACCTGGGCCACTACGCCGGCCTCATCAACGAACAGGCATAAACGCCGTCCACTCGCGATGACGCCCGCTTCGCGTCGCCTCCCTCCGTACGGAAACCGGCGAGAAGCACGTCGACCACCCGCAGCGAACCCGAAGTGAAAGACATCGACATCATGGCTCACATGCAGACGGCCCAGCCGCCCAAGGCGGCACAGGCTGGAATCACGGAGTGGCGACGCATCGTCGCGGAGCTGGACTGGGACCGGCTCCCCCAACTGCTCGCGGAGAACGTCACGTACCGCTCTCCTGCGGATTACGAGCCGTACCAGGGCAAAGAAACGATGGCGGCGATCCTGCGTGTCGTGTTCGGCATCATGGAGGATTTCACCTACCTGAGGCACTTCAGCAGCGGAACGGGCTACGTTCTGGAGTTCAGCACCCGCGTCGGCGACGCACGCCTGTCCGGCGCCGACTTCGTCGAGTTCGACGACGACGGCAAGATCACCGACTTCATGGTGATGATGCGCCCCGCCGACGCGGTGCAGATCCTTTCATCGCAAGCGGCCACGCGCATGGCCGCCGACTGACCCCGACAGGGGCTGAACCGGCCACGCGCCACCCGTTGTACGTCGTGACTGGGTGCAATGAGGAATTCGTCTCTTGCCGCAGTCACGGCGGCTTCTCCCAGTGGCCCTTTCCCCTGTGAGAGAAGAACGCGGTTCACCGTGCGAGGACGGTGAACGATCGGCACGGCTGCGCTCGTTCCGTTGTCCCCGACTTCCTCGCCGAACGATGAAGGATTCTCCATGACCACGGACCGGGTCCGCAGCAGTCGCTCGGCTGGCACCTCCGCGCCGGCTTCGGACCGACTGCCGACTGGCGGAGGCGGCCGCAGGGCCGGCACAGATCCGGAAACGTCCGCACGGCGCAGGGAAACGCTGACGCTGGTGGCGATGTGCCTGGGCGTGATGATGACGTTCCTGCTCGTCACCGCCACGATCTCGGCGCTGTCGGCGATCCGGGACGCTCTGCACGTCAGCCCGAGCGCGCTCATCTGGATCCCGAGCGCGTACACGCTGGTCGTGGCCAGTCTGGTGCTGTCGGCCGGCACGTTGGGCAACCTGTGGGGCCGTAAGCGGATGTTCTGTGTCGGCGTGGTCGTCATGATCGGTGGAGGTCTGCTGGCCGCGTCCGCCGGCACTACCACCATGGTGATCGCCGCACAGCTGGTCTCGGGCGTCGGCGGTGCGCTGATCCTGCCCAACAGCCTGGCGATCCTTGGCGCGACCTTCACCGATCCGCACCGGCGGACCGAGGTGATCACCGTGTGGGCGGCGTCGTCGGGCATCGGCCTGGCCATCGGCCCGCTGCTCGCCGGCGTCCTGCTCGGCCGCTCCGGCTGGCAGGCGGTGTTCGTCCCGAACGCCGTCCTCGGAGTCATCACCCTGCTGGTCGCGGTCCCGTTCGCCACGGAGTCCCTGGGCCCCGGCGGGCGCCTCGACATCCCCGGCGCCCTGCTCGGCACCGTCGCGATCGCGAGTCTCGTCTACGCGCTCATCCAGGGCGGCCGGGACGGATACACCGCCGTCCCCGTCATCACCGCCTGCATCGTGGCCGCGGTCGGCGTGGCGGCGTTCGTCGTCGTCGAGCTGCGGGTCGCGGCGCCGATGCTCGATGTGCGGCTGTTCGCCTCGCGCTCGTTCAGCGCCGTGATGATCATTGCCGCGGTGGCACTGTTCGGCTTCACCGGCGTGGCCGTCCTCGTCGTGATGTTCTACAACAACGTCCAGCACCTGAACGCACTGGACACCAGCTGGCGGATGCTGCCGCTGTTCGGCGTCTACGTCGGCTCGGCCTACCTCACCGGCCGCGTGATCCGCCGTACCGGCTTCAAGGCACCCCTGACGCTCGGCCTGCTGCTCTGCGCTCTCGCTGTCCTGGGCCTGACCACGATCGGGCCGGACACCCCCTACAGCCAGGTATGGCCGCTGTTCGTCCTGTTCGGGGCCGCCTGCGGCCTGGTCATCGCGCCCAGTACAGCCGCCGCGCTGGTCAGTGTGGCTCCCGAGCGTGCGGGCATGGCCTCCGGCGCGGTCAACACCGCACGGCAGGTCGGCGCGGTCATGGGCACCGCACTGCTCGGCTCGCTGTTCACCAGCCGCGTCACCGCGGACCTGCCGCACGAGCTCGCCGCCCACGACGTCCCCTCTGCCGCCCGAGCGCCCGTCGAGGCGGCCGTCGCCTCCGGGAGCACCGGAACCCGACCTCTGTCCAGCGCCGGCCGCGCGGCGATAGAGAGCGCCTTCACCGCCGGAATACACGCCGGCCTGGCCGTCACCGCCGCCGTGTTCCTCGCCGCCGCCGTGACGGCCCTGACCGCCGTACACAACCGCCCCCACCAGAACGGAACACCCATGCCCACCCCCACAACCACCGCCGCCGCCTCATGAACACGCGCCCCACGCCCCGACACCGCGCCTACACCTGGCAGGACCCCCGTCCCTCCGTCGAGGCCATCCAGCATCTGAGCGGCCTCGAGGTGCTGCAGAGCTTCGGCAAGGGAACGCTGCCGCCACCTCCGGCCACAGCGACCCTCGCCATCGAGCTCGGCGAAGTCGAACCGGGCCGCACCGTGTTCGAGATGACCCCCGCGGAATGGCACTACAACGCGCTGGGCACCGTCCACGGCGGCGTCCTTGCCACCCTCGCCGACAACGCGCTGGGCGCCGCCGTCTACAGCAGCCTCCCAGCCGGAACCGGCTACACCACGCAGGGCGTCAACGTCACCTTCCTGCGCCCGGTCACCGTCGACACCGGCCGTATCCGCTGCGAAGGCACCGCCCTCCACATCGGCCGGCGCACCGCCTACGCCACCGCCACCATCACCGACCTCAACGGGAGGCTGCTCGCCCACGCCACCACCAGCTGCCAGATCTTCCCCGTCGGCGGTCACCAGCCGACGCGCATCAGTCAGCACGCCGCCAGGGGCACCGACCCGACCGCCTGACCTTCCCCCCACTCAACGCACCAGGGACTTCTCATGGACCTCTCCACCAGCACCGTCCTCGTCACCGGCGCCAACCGCGGCCTCGGCCGCGCACTCGCCGCCGAACTGCTCAGCCGCGGCGCCACCGTCTACGCCGGGGCCCGCAACCCCGACAAGGTCGACCTGCCGGGCGTCCGGCCGATCGCGCTCGACATCACGGACCCGGACTCGGTCGCGCATGCGGCCAAGGCCACGGGTGACGTGACGGTCCTGATCAACAATGCCGGCATAGGGACCACCACCGACCTGCTCGCGGGTGACCTGGACAACGTCCGCCTGGAGATGGACACCCACTACTTCGGCACCCTCTCCGTGGTCCGCGCCTTCGCACCCCAGATCGCGGCCAACGGCGGCGGCACCATCCTGAACGTCCTGTCCGTCCTGAGCTGGTTCAGCTTCCCGCAGTCCGGCGCCTACTGCGCCGCCAAGTCCGCCGAGTGGTCGCTCACCAACGCACTGCGCGCGCAACTCGCCGAGCAGGGCATCCGGGTGGCCGGACTGCACGTCGGGCCCATGGACACCGACATGATCCGGGAGGTCTCCGGACCCAAGACCGCCCCCGCCGAGGTCGCCCGGCTCGCTGTCGACGGCATCGCCGCCGACGCGTACGAGATCCTCGCGGACGACATCAGCCGTCAGGTCCAGGCCGGACTGGCCGGAGGCGTCACAGCGCTCTACCCGGAACTGCCCTGAGGGCCGGCTGCCCGGGAACCTTCGGTACACGTCGATCATGCGGGCGTTTCTTCGGCCCCTGGCTCACCGGCGCGGTCACTCCCCGCTCCCCGCACTTGTGCAGTCCCTGACCTCCGGCCCCGATCCGATCGTGAGGTCACCTGCCCTAGCCGGGCCTTCAGATCCATACGGCGGCGGGCCCGGCTCGACGAAGTCGCCGGGTCAGGAACAGCCCCCACGATCCGTGCGTCCCGCAGAACATCCGGACGCGCAGCGCACAGCAGGTTCAACGCGCCGGCGGAGACCTCGGTCCGACCCCAAGGAATCAGCATGTCCTCAACCAAGCGACGTATCCGTATCTCCCGGCGCGCTGCGACAGCCCTGGCCACCATGTCGGTCGTTGCCGCTGTCGCCGGCGCGGTGCCGAACATGGCCACCGCCGCGGGCGACAGCGCGCGCCCGACGCGCCACGCTGTCACCCAGACGCGAGCGGCGCGTCGGTCAGTATCGGCGGCCGTCGTACCGTAGCGCCGGTCGGCGCAGGATCTCGCCGAGCCAGTCGGTAGTGAAGGCCGCCAGGTCCTCGACCGGTCCGGTACGCTCGCGCGGCACGATGTCCGGGCGCTCCTGCGTCAACGCGAGGTTGCAGATGTGCAGTTCGCTGCACCGTACGGTGTCCGCCTCCAGGGAGGCACCGAGTGCAAGGAAGTGCACTCGGTGGTGGCTGAGGTCCACCACGAGACGCATCTCGTCGTGCTCCGCGGTGTTGCCGTCCTCATCGAGTTCGTCGCGGGGGAAGAACAGTACGTAGGTGTCGCTGGGCCGGCAAGGCCATTCCTGGGCTCCCTCTCGAACCAGGCGCAGGAACTCGCGCTGGGACGGGTCGCAGTTCTCCGGGGTCTTGTCGTGTTCGTCGAACTCGAACCAGGGCGGGTGCACAGGTGTCATCGTAGGTTCGGGGGGCCCTGTCGTTCGACTGGGTTTCGGCCCGCGATGTTGACGGTTCAGCCGGAAACGTCTGCGCCATCGGACAGGACATGGGCCAGGCCCATCGCCCCGGCCGGACGATGCGCTCAACTCGACACCTCAACAGCGAACTCGCCAACTGAAGCGCTCTGTCACAGATCAAGACTTACAGCTGCCGTGTCAGTGCAACCCCCCATTCGCTCATGGTCGCCGACGTAGCGCCCTGTGGCCTGCCCCTTGTTGCCGCGTCGGCCCCGTCCGTCGCTCGAGCGCGGAGGTCCCGCCGACTCGCACGAGAAGAGAGGCGCCACGATCCCCCGAGGCGCGCCCGCCCGTCCCGCCCGCCTTCCCTTCCTTTTTTTCTGTCTGGGAGTGGCGCGGGGGTGTGCAGAGGGGGATGTCGGGCACCCCGACCACGGCCGGATCGCGTGGTGACCTGCTGAAACGTCGCCACCTGCCCTGAGGGCGCGGTGGGTTGTGGGCGGGGTTGTCGGTGGGGGTTGTGGTCGGGGATTTGGGCCTGGTCGGGGGCGGGGTTATCGCATCGTGACTCTGGTCGGGACCCGGTGGTCGGGATCCGGCGTCCGGGTCGACGGAGATGACGACCAGGGTGCGGTCCAGGGCGTGGATTTCCGCTTCGGTGGTGATGTTCTCCAGCTGCTTCGCGGCGGTGTCGGAGAAGGCGATGCGGGCGCGGCGTGGGCCGTGCTGTGGGGGCATCAGGCGACGGCCGGGCGTTGCTTGGCGAGGCGGGCGAGGTGGGTTTCGCGCAGCTCTTCCCGCGGCGTGCAGTCCTCTACCGAGGGCAGCCCGTTCTCGGCGATGTCCTCCAGGACCGCAGCGAGCTGGTCGGCGTTCGCGCGGGTGCGGGCGGCGTAGGCGCGGACCGCGTCGGCGGCCGCGGGCTCCAGCTGCTGGCGGACGTGGTCAGCGGGGGCCGGCTGTTCGGTCATCGAGGACTCCCCATGCGCAAAACGGCGTGCCTGACCACGGTATCGCTGGTTTCCCAGCGGCGGGACCTGCCCGGGTGAAACCGTCACTGGCCTGCCCCGTCCGGTACTTGAGCGCGGAGGCCCCGCCGACGCGCAACGAGAGGAGAGGGCGCCCGATCCCCCGAGGCGCACCGGCCCGTCCCGCCCGCCCTTCCCTTCTTTTTTCTTGTCTGGCAGGGGCGTGGAGGTGTGCAGAGGGGGATGTCGGGCTGGCGACCACGCCGGAAAGGCGTGGTGAGCAGCGGATACGTCGTCACCTGCCAGAGAAAGGCGGTCAGTTGTGGGTGGGGATGCCGGAGGGGCATTCGGATCGGTTGTGGGCGTGGTCGGGGGCGGGGTTATCGCTTCGTGACGCTGGTCGGGTCTTGATGGTCGGGATCGTGGTCGGGGGTGGCTGTTGGCCTGGGTGGTACGCGCGGCGCCGGAGGGACGGTGCCGCACCGTACGGAGGGCACGGGCGATGGTGAACGTGGATACGGGCGGGGCGGACCGGCTGGCGCTGGCGGTGGTGGCGCAGTACCGGATGGCCACTACCGAGCAGATGCATCTGGTCATCGCGCCGGGGGTGCGGATCGAGCAGACGAGGCGTCGGCTGGCGAAGCTGCGGGAGGAGGGCCTGGTCGACCGCATCACCCTGCCGCGCGCGGGCCGGACGCGGGTGTGGTTTGCCACCGAGTACGGGGTGGAGGTGGCGTCGGAGTGGCCGGAGTTGCGGGAGTGGCGGCCGCCGCGGCTGGTTGCCGACCGGACCGCCGCCCGGCTGCGGGTCGGGCACACGCTGACAGTGACGGAGACCGGCCTCGCCTTCGTGCAGGACGCCCGCCGGCGCGGAGACGTATGCCGGCCCCTGGACTGGATTCCCGAGGTCTACCACCCCCTCGGTAACGGTGAGGCGGTCATCCCCGACGCCTGCTGTACTACCGGCGCGGCGGTGACGGCGGTGAGGGTGGGTCGATGCTGCGGGCGTTCGTGGAAGTCGACCGGGCCACCATGGGACCCGAGCGGCTGGCGGCGAAGCTGACCGCCTACGCCCGCCTGCACGACTACGTCCCTACGCCCGTCGGGCGGCCGCGGCTGCGGGTCACCGGGACGCCGCCGGGGCAGTCGTGGAAGCGCCGCTACGCGCGCTTCCCGCGGCTGCTGTTCGTCCTGGACGGCACCGGGCCCGCCGGCATCGAGGCACGGATCCGCGCCCTGCACGCCAGCACCACCGAAGTCGCAGGCCTGCACGGTCTGCGGCGCGCCGTTCCTATCCTGGCATCCCCTCTGGTCGACCTCCTGCGCGACGGGCCGTCAGCGCCCGTGTGGCGGCCCATCCAGGACCCTGAGCAGCGGGTCAGCTGGATGGGTTCTTACCGCCATCCAGCTGCCCCCGTGCAGCCCACCGCCCCGGAACCGGACCGGTCCTGGCCGGCCACACCGTGGGGAGCCCGCGGCACCTGAGCACTGTGAGACGGCGGGCATCGTCTGCTCTCCACTGCGACCACCGGGCCCTACAGCTCCAGGAAGGCGGCCAGGACCACCCACACGGTGAGGGCGAGCGTCAGGACCGGGATGAGCTCGGGATGCTCCTGGGCGATCAGGGCGGCAACTGCCGTGCCGAGCAGGGCTACGGCGAGCCGAAGGCGTATATCGTCCACGATTCCTCCTGTGTCGGGGTGTCCACGGACCACGACACAAGGGCTGTGAGTGGGGCGGAAGAGGCACCAGCGGTGCAGCACAAAAGGCACCAGAGGCTGCGGTGGTGCCGGTCGAGCACCACACCGCCTCCCACTCTCAGTGCTATCCCAAGTACAATCGGTCAACTTTCAAGGGGGGCGATTGTGCTATGCCGGACAAACAGCCAGACAGCGGAGCTGCAGACAAGAACACCGGACGGGAGCAGACGCAGGAGGAGACGGCGTTCGCGCAGGCGCTGAAGGAAGAGTTCCTGAGCGTGTACGGACCCGGGAACATGCGCGCGTTCGCCAGCCGAGTCAAGATCGACCACGGCACCGTCTCGCGCTACCTGTCGGGGAAGAGACTCCCCGACGAGGCCTTCCTGCGCTGTCTCGAGCAGGACGCCGGCATCAACGGCAATCGCCCCATCGCGCCGGCCAAGCTGCAGGAACTGCGGACACTGCGCACCGCCGCCTTGCGCAGCAGCGGAAACAACACCTATCAGCTGCAGGCAACAGTCAAGGAACTGGAAGTCCTCGTGGAAGGGTTGCGCCTCCAGAGGATCCTGGATCGAGAACTGATCGACGTGCAGCAACATCTGCGAGCTGCGGTGCTGGAGGAGCACCGCGGGCTGCTGAACCGCTTCGAGCAGCTGCAGCGCAGACTCACCGCGGTCTGCGACCAGCTCAGCCTGGCCCAGGACACGCGGGAGCAGGCCGAGGCGGGAAGGGAACAGGCCGAACAGGACAACGCCACCTTGCTGCGGCAGCTCAAGGCCGCATCGGCCTACGTCCAGGATCTCCACACCCAGCTCGCGGACAAGGAACGCTCGGGCGAGAACCTGGCACGGGCTCACCGCGGCCTGCAGCAAGAGGTGTCACTCCTGCGCCGCCAGATCAGCGCCTACCAGCAGGAACGGGAAGTTCAGTATCGGTGCGCAGAGCAGCCGGGGAAAGCTGGTGCAGCATCCGCAACCGTCACCGCCCCCGGCTCCACACCGGTCACTGAAAGCGCAGTTCAGACTGCCGGTGCGGCTGCTGCACCATCGCCGAGTGGTGAACTTCCACGCAGGAGGCGAGCAGGCCAGGGCGCCCAGGAACCGGCGGGCAACCGCGAAGAGATCCGGTGGTTCCTGGCAGCCATGAGCAGCCTGGCGGCGGCGGTGGGAAGCTTCCTGTGGGGGACAAGCCAGGTCGAACAGGGCCACGGCTGGCCCGCATCCGGTATCGCAGGCATGGCCACCGGCCTGGCCCTCCTGCTCACCCTCGTCCCCTACACCTCCAGCCGCTTGGCCAAAACCCCAGACTCCACCAGCCCCTCCAGCCCCGGCCACTCCGCAGCAGCCGGCGACCCAGCGCAGTCCGACACCCCCAGCGACCACTCCTACGGCTACTACCCCATGACGTGAACAGCCAGATACCAAGCCGAGCGACACCCTGCACCCAGGAACCGTGGGCGCGACCCGGGCCCACCCGTAGACAGCAGCCCACCACCCCACCGATCACGCCGGACACCCCACTGCGCAGCCGCGATCCGCTGTGGCCTCTGATCCAGTCGGCGAGCTGGGCGCCGGTGACCGCGCCGGGCAGCAGGCTGGTGATCAGGTAGACGCGCTCGATGGTGAGCTTGCCGCTGGTGAAGTCCTTGGAAAATCCCTGTGTGCCGCACGAACAGATTGCCCTGGGACACCAGTCGTTCCGCATGCCGCTCGCGTCCCGGACGCCGGGCTCGACGCTCAAGCGTGAAGGTTAGGCTGCACAGGTGTCTCACCAGCCCGTATCGCCCGTCCCCGGCCGCCGGCGTTTCTACGCAGACCGGTCGGGGATAAGACGACGCCTCCTCGGCGCGGTCGTGTCCGTCGTCGTGCTCAGTGGTGCCGTGGCCGGGGCGGTGGCTCTGACCGGGGGCGGCTCACTGTCCCGTATGCCTGACGATGGCATCGGAGCGTCGGCCTCCGCGCCGGGTTCGGCCGCCTCTGCCTCGGCGGGCGTCCGCGGGCGGGATCTGAGGTTCGGGCTCTCCTTCGGCGACACCTTGACCTGGACGACGGACGCGAAGCTGGCCAAGGCGATGGATGACGCCGAGGAGTTGGGCGTCCGCTGGTTGCGGGTGGACCTGTCGTGGCGAACCATCCAGCCCGATTCTCCGAGCCAGTACCTGTGGGAGCGCTTCGACCGTGTGGTGGACGCGGCCCGCGCACACGGGCTGGACGTCCTGCCCACGATTTCCTATACCCCGGGCTGGGCCGCCGACCCGAACTGCGCGAGCACGAGCCCGACGTGCCCGCCCGCCGACGACGGCCGGTTCGCCGAGTTCGCGCGGCAGGCCGCCGAGCGGTACGCACCTAAGGGCGTGCACACCTGGGAGATCTGGAACGAGCCCAACATCAAGCCGTTCTGGCGGACCGGCCCGGACGCCGGCCGCTACGCCGCGCTCCTGGCTGCGACCGCTCCCGCCATCCGCTCCGCCGACCCCCGTGCCTACCTGCTGCTCGGCGGGCTCGCCGCAGTGGACACGATTCCGTCGCGGCAGTACGTGTCCCATCAGACGTTCCTCGCGGAGCTGGGCCGGCTCGGGGCCCTGAAGCAGGTGAACGCCATCTCGTACCACCCGTACACGTTTCCCCTGCTGCCCAGTACGAGGACCGCGACCGGTACCCGTTTCGAGGAGATCGATCGCACCAAGGACAGTCTCGTCGCCGTCCTCGCGCGGTACGGCGAGCGGGGCATGCCGATCTGGCTCACCGAGACCGGCGCGCCCACGTGGGCTCCCGGTAAGGCGGCGGACACCCCGTCTGCACCGGACACCACGCATGCCACGCCCCGGCTGCAGGCCGAGATCGCCAAGGACACGGTGACCGCGGCGGCGGCGATCCCCTCGGTGGATGTCGTGTTCTGGTTCTCCTACCAGGACGTGGCGCCCGAGACTGCGACCAGCCGTAAGTCGCAGCACTACGGGCTGATGTACTACGACGGCCGGCGCAAGCCCGCCTTCGACGCCCTGGAGCAGGCCATCCGCGCCTACCAGGAGAAGAAGGGGAAGCAGGGCTAGTGCTCTGACCGGGAAGGTTTACCGGGTTAGCGGGGGTCACTCCTGCTCGGAGGCAGCTGCGAGGTGGCGGCGGCAGAGGTCGGCAGCCGTG
>NZ_JBIWPO010000054.1:0-48041 GCF_044768275.1 Streptomyces sp. NPDC101152
CCTTCCGGCCGGCACGCCGAGAGCACGCTCCCCCACGACGCCGCGCGGCCGCCCTCCGGGCGACGACGCCACTTTCGCAACAGGCCCTAGCGCCGTGACCCGGCCGTAGGGTTCATGCATGACGTCAGCCGCCGTACGTGTACAGGGGCTCTGGAAGCGGTTCGGGCAGCAGATAGCCGTTGCCGGGATCGATCTGGAACTGCCCGCGGGGAAGTTCATCGGACTGGTCGGGCCGAACGGGGCCGGGAAGACCACCACTCTCTCCATGGTGACCGGCCTGCTCCGCCCCGATCAGGGCACCGTCGAGGTCGTCGGGCACGACGTGTGGCGCGACCCGGTGGCCGTGAAGGCGCGGATCGGTGTGCTGCCCGAGGGGCTGCGGCTGTTCGAGCGGCTGTCCGGGCGCGAACTGCTCGGCTACTCCGGCCGGTTGCGCGGGCTGCCCGGGGCCGAGGTCGACAAGCGGGCCGCGCAGTTGCTGGACGTGCTCGACCTGGCCGGGGCCCAGCACAAGCTCGTCGTCGACTACTCGACCGGCATGCGCAAGAAGATCGGCCTCGCGGCCGCACTCCTCCACAATCCCGAAGTGCTCTTCCTGGACGAGCCGTTCGAGGGCGTCGACCCGGTGTCCGCGCAGACCATCCGGGGCGTCCTGGAGCGGTACACGGCCTCCGGCGCCACCGTCGTCTTCTCCTCCCACGTCATGGAACTCGTCGAGTCCCTGTGCGACTGGGTCGCCGTGATGGCGGCCGGCCGCATCCGCGCCCACGGCCCCCTCGCCGAGGTCCGCGGCGACGCTCCATCCCTGCAACAGGCGTTCCTCCAGCTCGTCGGCGCGGGCGGCCGCGACGCCGGCACCGACCTGGACTGGCTGGGCGGCGGGGCCCGATGACCGCCGACATCACCCGGACCGTCGTACAGCTGAAGCTGTCGCTGCTCAGGAACGGGCTGCGGCGGTCCGGGGGACGGCGGGCCGCCTACGTCGCCTCGGCGGTCGTCGTGGTGCTCTTCGGGGCGCTGCAGCTGATCGGGCTGGTCGCGCTGCGCGGGCACGCGCACGTCGAGGCCGTGGTCGTGCTGCTGACGGCCGTGCTGGCGCTGGGCTGGGCCGTGATGCCGCTGTTCTTCCCCAGCGGCGACGAGACCCTCGACCCGACGCGGCTGGTGATGCTGCCGCTGCGGCCCCGGCCGCTGGTGCGCGCGCTGCTGGTCGCCTCGCTGGTCGGCCTGGGGCCGCTGTTCACGCTGCTCCTGCTGACGGGTTCGACGGTCGCGGTCGCCCACGGAGGTACGGCGTACGCCGTCGGAGTCGTCGCCGTCGTCCTCGCCCTGCTGGTGTGCGTGGCCCTCGCGCGGGCCGTCGCCGCCGCCAACGTGCGGCTGCTGACCAGCCGCAGGGGGCGTGATCTCGCGGTGCTGAGCGGGCTGGTCGTCGCGATCGGCGCGCAGTTGGTCAACTTCGGGGCGCAGCGCCTGGGTTCGAGCGGGCTGGGCACACTCGCGCCGGTCGGGGACGTCGTGCGCTGGGTGCCGCCGGCGTCGGCGATCGGCGCGGTGGACTCGGCGAGCAAGGGCTCCTACGGCACCGCTGCCGCCCAACTCGCCCTGACAGCGGGCGCGTTGGTGGCGCTGATCGCCGTATGGTCCCGGCACCTGACCCGGCTGATGACCTCGCCGGACGGCTCGACCCTGCAGCCCGCCGCCGAACCGGGCGCCCGTGAGCGCGCCTCCGGCGGCCTGGCCCGGCTGCTGCCCACCGGGCGCACCGGCACCGTCATGGAACGCAGCCTGCGCTACGTCTGGCGCGACCCCAAGACCAAGGCGGCCTGGGTCACCTCCCTGGCCATCGGCGTGATCGTGCCGGTGTTCAA
This sequence comes from Streptomyces sp. NPDC101152, assembly GCF_044768275.1. NCBI lineage: Bacteria > Bacillati > Actinomycetota > Actinomycetes > Kitasatosporales > Streptomycetaceae > Streptomyces > Streptomyces sp. NPDC101152. The sequence goes on from NZ_JBIWPO010000054.1 coordinate 1,872, forward strand.
CGCGCTGCAGGGCACCGGCTCGATCTACTTCGCGTGCTTCGCCGCCGGGATGCTCGGCATCCAGATGTACAACCAGTTCGGGCAGGACACCTCGGCGTTCTGGATGGTCGCGGCCACCATCTCCTCCGCCCAGGACGCCTACGTCGAGCTGCGGGGGCGGGCCCTGGCCCTGCTGGTGATCACCCTGCCGTACGCCGCGCTCGTGACGGTACTGACCACGGCGATGCTCGGCGACTGGCCGCGGCTGCCGGAGGTGCTCGGGCTCTCCATCGCGCTCCTCGGCGCGATGCTGGCCACCGGCGCGTGGACCTCGGCCCGCTTCCCGTACTCCATCCCGCAGGAGGGCCACAAGAACGTCGCCCCCGGCCAGACCGGCCTCGCCTGGATCTCCATCTTCGGCGGCATGGTCTCCGCGGCCCTGCTGTCCGCCCCGGTGATCGCCGCGACGATCTGGGTGAACGTGGCGGAGGGCGGCGACCGGTGGAGCTGGCTCCTGCTGCCGGTGGGCGCGGCCTACGGCGCGACGATCACCTGGGCGGGACTGCGTCTGGCGGCACCGCGGACGGCGGCCCGCCTGCCGGAGATCCTGGCGGCGGTCAGCAAGGGGTGAGGGTCACCGGGTGCTGAGGACGGTGTCGAGAAAGGGCTCGATGGCCGCGAGCCACGCCTCCGGCTGGTCGTAGTGGACCAGGTGACCGGCGTCCGTCACCTCCGCGTACTCCCCGCGCGGCAGCACCCGCACCATCTCCTGCGCCTCCGCCCGCCCCAGCTCGCCGTCGAGCCCCCGCACCACCAGCGCGGGGCACCGCACCTGCGCCAGCTCCTCCCAGTGCGCGTCGTACACCCAGGTCTCCCGGGACCTGAGCATCTGCTCGGGGTCGAAGACGGGCCGCCAGCCGTCGGCGGACTCGTGCATCACCTCGGCGTAGAACTCCCCGCGCGCCGGATTCGGCCGCTCCACCCAGGGATCGTCCTCGCCGAACCACTTGCGTACGTCGGCCAACGTGGCGAAGGGGAGGGGCCAGGACGCGAACCAGTCGGCCCACTCCCGCTGCGAGGCGGCCCCGAGCGCGGAGGCCCGCATGTCGCAGATGACCAGGCCCCGCACCAGATCGGGCCGTTTCGCGGCCAGCTGCCAGGCGGTCAGGGCGCCCATGGCGTGACCGATGAGGACGGCCGGACCGAGACCGAGCTGCTCGAGCGTCGCCTCCGCGTCCTCGACGTACGCCTCCCGGGTGAACGCGGCGTGCGGGGGCTTCTCGCTCTGGCCGTGGCCCCGCTGGTCGAGAGCGACGGCGCGGTGCCGCCCGGACAGCCGGCGGGCGGTGGCGGCCCAGTGCGAGGCGCGGCCCATCAGGCCGTGCAATAACAGCACCGCGGGGGCCCGCTCCTGGTCGACGGCCGACTCGCCCCCGTGCGCCGGGTCGCTCTTGGGCTGGTCCCCGAACTCCCAGGCCGCGAGGCGTACGCCGCCCGCCCCGGTCACGTCGATGCGTCGCGCCATGGTCCTGGCCCCCCTGCTCCGCCGTTGCCGTGCACTCACTCCTGAAGCGCGGATCCCGCCTGTCCCGTCACCCGCAGACTATCGAATGGGTATTCGAAAATGCCGTTTCCGCGAGCAACACCCCTCGTTCGAGTGACCACAGTCAAGGAATGATCGCCGCCGCCGAGGGGAGATCTTCAGCGGGAGGCGGACCGCTCGGGGAAAACGGTCCGAGGGGGATGACCCTGAGAGCTCGGGGCTCCGGGTCAGCACAGGGGAGGACAGGCCCCGGCGCCACACGGCGCCGGGGCCATCCACACGTCCGCGGCACATCCCACTCCCCCCTCGGTCATATGCCTCACGCGACAGCCTCGCACGCGAGACCGCGACACGCCCCGCATTCGACGCACCGAATCCCGGCTGTGACCCGAGCCCCCGCGAACCGACCGGAGCAGTAACCGTCGGCTGTCAGCGCTTGGCGACGAACACGTGGGAGGCCACGTCCGCCTCCAGCTCGGCGGCCTCACCGCCGCTGCCCACCAGCACACCACCCGGCGACTGAGTCACGCTCACCACCGAACCGGGCTGCACACCCGCGCGACGCAAGGTGTACATCAGCTGCGCGTCCGTCTGGATCGGCTCGCCGATACGGCGCACCACCACCGTCTTCCCGTCGGAGCCCGGGTCGAGGTCGGCCAGCGAGACCATGCCCGCGTCAAGGAACGGATCGGCGCCGTCCTTCTCCCCCAGCTCCTCCAGGCCGGGGATCGGGTTGCCGTACGGCGACTCCGTCGGGTGCCGCAGCAGCTCCAGCACACGCCGCTCCACGGCCTCGCTCATCACGTGCTCCCAGCGACACGCCTCCGCGTGCACCTGCTCCCACTCCAGGCCGATCACGTCGACCAGCAGACACTCAGCGAGCCGGTGCTTGCGCATCACGCGCGTGGCGAGCCGGCGGCCCTCGTCCGTGAGCTCCAGGTGCCGGTCGGCGGCCACGGCGACCAGACCGTCCCGCTCCATCCGCGCCACCGTCTGGCTCACGGTCGGCCCGCTCTGGTCCAGCCGCTCGGCGATCCGGGCGCGCATGGGGACCACACCTTCCTCCTCCAGCTCGAGGATGGTGCGGAGATACATCTCCGTGGTGTCGATCAGTCCGGACATACGTGCCCCTCGATGAGATCTGCCGGAAGCACGAGCAGCTTCCCGGCGCGTGCGCTGGCCCTGACTTCAATTCTGACGCATACCACTGACAACCGTGCCGCACCGTTGGAACCACGGGGTTACGCCCGGGTACCGGCAGCCGCGCACCCCGCACCGACCGCCCCCGGCGCCCGTATTGACACGGCACTGGTCCAGACCGCACCGTGATCCGCGGCACGACGCGACACCGACACCCCACGCCGCCCCGGAAGGACCCGCATGAGCGACGGCACACTGGCCGACCGGTTCCTCGACGCCGCGATCGACCTCCTGCGACGGGTCCGCGAGGAGGAGGCCGACAACATCGCCGCGGCCGGCACCCTGCTCGCCGACACCGTCGCCGACGGGGGCCGCCTCTTCGCCTTCGGCGCCGGCCACTCCTCCCTCCCCGCCCAGGACGTCGTCTACCGCGCCGGCGGCCTCGCCCTGATGAACCTGCTCGCCGTACCCGGCGTCGTCGGCGTCGACGTCATGCCGGCCACCCTCGGCTCCGCCCTCGAACGCGTCGACGGCCTCGCGAGCGCCGTCCTGGACACCTCGCCGCTGCGCGCCGGCGACGCCCTGGTGATCATCTCCCTGTCCGGCCGCAACGCGCTCCCCGTCGAGATGGCCGTGAACGCCCGCGCCCTCGGCGTCAAGGTCATCGGCCTGACCTCGGTGGCGTACGCGTCCGAGACCAGCTCCCGCCACGCCTCCGGCACCTACCTGCGCGACCACTGCGACGTCGTCCTCGACTCCAAGATCGCCATCGGCGACGCCACCCTCACCCTCGACACCGTCCCGGCCCCCTTCGCCCCCGCCTCCACGGTCGTCACCAGCGCGATCATGCAGTCGGTGATGGCCACGGCCGCGGGCGCCCTCGCGGAACGGGGCATCGAACCCCCACTGCTGCGCTCCGGCAACGTGGACGGCGGCCACCAATGGAACGGCCGCGTGATGGAGGAATACGGCGACCGGATCTTCTACCGGCGCTAGCGAGAGCTTCTGCCGGCGGTCATCGGACCTTCTCCCGGCAGCAGCCGGACCTCAGCCGCCCCCGCCCACCGCTCCCGCCAGATCCAACGCCACCGCGATCCGCACCGCCACGTCCTCCGCGTACACCGCGTCGGCCCGCTCGAACTGACTCCGCCCGCTCCCCCGCAGAAACGTCACCACACCCAGCGTCCGCCCCCGGCTGCGCAACACCGCGCACAACGCGTGCACCGCGTCCGACGGCCACTGCCGGGCCACCGCCCACTCCCGCGCCTGCTCGGCCGCCACCGCCCCCACACTGGCCCGCACCGAGCCCGCCCGCTCCACGCACTGCAGCGCCGGATGCCCCGGCCCGTACCGCACCGGCAACCCCGCCCGCCCCGTCAGCAGACTCGGCCCCGGCGCCCCCGAAGGCGTCGCGGCCACCCGCACCAGCCGCACGGGCGCCTCCACGGCCCCGTCGACCACCGCACCCCCCGCCACCCGGTCGATCAACGCGTGATCCGCGAACCCGGCCAGCGCGAAGTCCAGATGGACCGTCGCCGCCTCCAGCGGATCCTCACACTCCGCCGCCGCCCGAGCCGCCCGGTGCAACTGGTTCGTACGGAACCGCTGCAGCGAAGCCTCCTGCTCGCCCTGCTTGCCCTCCGTCACGTCCTGGAACAGCCAGCCCACACCCAACGGCACCGGCTCCTCCGCCAACGGAGACGCCAGCCGCACGAACCCGCACCGCCAGCACCGCCGCTGCTCACCCTCCGACGTCCGCACACTCACCCAGATCTCGGCCGGCGCGGGCGGCGCGCCCTCCGCCAGCACATGCGTGAGCGCGCTCTCCAGCTCCTCGACCCCCTGCGCCAGCAACTCGCCGAGCGGCCGCCCCAGCGCCGACGTACGCCCGATCCCGAGCGCACGCGCCGCGTGCGCGTTCACCACCGCGGGCCGCAGATCCGCGTCGACGAGCACCACACCCCAACTGGCGTCCTCGAACAACGCCTCACTGAGCGCGATGGACCGCTCCAGATCTATCTGCGTGTGCACCTCACTGAACGCGCAGTAGACCCCGGCGGGCTTCCCGTCCGGCCCCCGCACGGCGGCCGACTGCGTCCGTACGAGCACCCGCCCGCCGTCCTTCGTCAGCAACGCGAACTCGTGCACCTGCCGCCCGGGAGACTCCATGGCGGACATCAGCCGCCCCTCGACCTCCTCGGCGTCGGCCTCCCGCACCGCCCACCCGGCGAACCCGTGCCGCCCCACCGCCTCGGCCGCCGTCCACCCCAGGATCCGCTCCGCCTCACGGTTCCAGTGGGTGACGACCCCGCCCGCGTCGAAGGCACACAGCGCCGCGTCCATCCCGTCGAGCAGCGCGGCCAGCAGGTCCGAGCCGTCAGGGCCCACGGGACCGGCCCGCTCGGGCTCGTCCGGCCCCAGCTCATCGGTGGTCCCACTACGCCGGGAAGCACTCACCTGGACCCCCTGCCAAGCTGCGTCCGCAGGTACGGCGCGTCGGTTCACTCACTCGCAATCATCTAACTGGAACGTGACGCAGCACACACCGAGTTCCCCAAGATTGAAGGAATCGTTGCCGACCGCATCAACTCCACCATCACCCCTGACCCAGACGAAGATCAACCCAGAGATCACTCTCCCCGTCGAGCACATACCGCTCGATCTCCACGAACCCGAGCTTCTGCGCGAACCGCAACCCGTCCTCATTGGCCGCCAGCACGCACGTCTCGACACCCCGCGCGCCCAGAACACGCGCGTGCGCGAGCCCCCGCTCGTACAGGCAGGCCCCGAACCCCCGCCCCCGGTACTCGGGCAGCACGCGTGCGATGACGGTCGCGACGGCCCCCTCCCCCTCCGGCGGCCGCACGGTCGAACACCCCACGAGCACATCCCCGAGATACGCGTTCTCCAGCCGGTACCGCCCAAGCCGCTCCCGTGCCTCGTCCAGCGACATGGCCGCCGGCGGCACGACAACGTTGTGGACATGCCGCCACTCCTCCAGCATGTCCTCCCCGTGCACGGCCTCGATCCGCAGCTCCCGTCGCCGCGCGTACACCTCGACCTCGATCCGCATCCGCGGATCCGCCAGCCCGCACACCATCATCGTCGCCGCCGGCCGCACCTCCCCGAACGCCCGGCGCAGCACGGGCCAGCACGGCTCGAAGTCCTCCCGCTCCGGCAGCAGATACCGCACCCGCACCACGTCCTCGAACGTGCACCCGGCCTCGGCCAGCGCGTCCCCGACGTTCCGCAGACACTGCTCGGCCTGCTCCACCACGTCCTCGGAGATCGTCATCGCCGCGTAGTCGAACCCGGTGGTCCCGGACACGTGCACCCAGTCCCCGTCCACCACGGCCCGGGCATACCCGATCTGCTCCTCGAACGAAGAACCACTGAGAACCGCGCGTCGCTGTGTCATGCGCGGAACGCTAATCGAGGCGCCCTGGGTCCTTCTCCCGAAAAAAGCGGTTGATCGGGGGCCGAGCCGTTCCTAGGGTGTGGGGTACACGGAAGGGAGGTGGTTCGGAAGATGTATGAAGACCGGACGCGTGAGGTGGCTGCGGGCTAGCGGCTCGCCACCACACCGAGTGCGGTGCCGGACCAGCGCGTGAGCGAAACGCGCAGCCGGCCCAATCCCAAGCAGTCACCCGACCCGCGAGCTCGCCGGTATGTCCGGCCGGCTTCTCCGCCGAGGCGGAGGGACCAGAGCTCGCGGGTCGTCTGCGTTCAGTGGGCGATGCTGTCGTATCCCTCGATCTCGCGCGGGCCGCGTGCCGCCGGGCCCACGTAGCGCGCCGACGGACGCACCAGTCGGCCCGTGCGCTTCTGCTCCAGGATGTGCGCGGACCAGCCGGCCGTGCGCGCGCACGTGAACATCGACGTGAACATGTGCGCCGGCACCTCGGCGAAGTCCAGGATGATCGCCGCCCAGAACTCGACGTTCGTCGCCAGGACGCGGTCGGGGCGGCGGGCGTGGAGTTCCTCCAGGGCCGCCTTCTCCAGAGCCTCGGCGATCTCGAAGCGGGGCGCGCCCAGTTCGCGGGCGGTGCGGCGCAGCACGCGCGCGCGGGGGTCCTCGGCGCGGTAGACGCGATGCCCGAAGCCCATCAGGCGCTCGCCCCGGTCGAGGGCCTGCTTGACGTACGCCTCCGCGTCCCCGGTGCGCTCGATCTCCTCGATCATGTGCAGGACACGGGAGGGGGCGCCGCCGTGCAGCGGGCCCGACATCGCTCCCACGGCGCCGGAGAGCGCCGCCGCGACATCCGCGCCGGTCGACGCGATCACCCGCGCGGTGAACGTGGACGCGTTCATGCCGTGCTCGGCGGCCGACGTCCAGTAGGCGTCGACGGCGGCGACGTGCTTCGGGTCCGGCTCTCCGCGCCAGCGGATCATGAACCGTTCGACGACCGACTGCGCCTTGTCGATCTCGCGCTGCGGGACCATCGGCAGCCCCTGTCCGCGCGCCGACTGGGCGACGTACGACAGGGCCATCACGGCGGCTCGGGCCAGGTCCTCGCGGGCCTGGGCGGCGTCGATGTCCAGGAGCGGTTTGAGGCCCCACACGGGCGCCAGCATGGCGAGCGCCGACTGGACGTCCACCCGGATGTCGCCGGAGTGGACGGGGATGGGGAACGGTTCGGCGGGCGGCAGGCCGGGATTGAAGGCGCCGTCGACCAGCAGCCCCCAGACGTTGCCGAACGAGACGTGACCGACCAGGTCCTCGATGTCGACGCCCCGGTACCGCAGGGCGCCGCCCTCCTTGTCCGGTTCGGCGATCTCCGTCTCGAACGCGACGACTCCCTCGAGCCCGGGTACGAAGTCGGACATCAGGCGGCTCCTCGTGAGGTGGTACGGCAACCGGAACGGCACCAGCACGATATCCCCGGGTGTCACTTTTGGGGAGGGTTCACGGCACTCAGTGCCATGGAGGCCCTGCGATACGGCATCCGGGCGTACGGCAAGATGACCGCGTGACCGACCGAGACGCCGTCCCCCTCGATCCCGCCGCGATGCGCAAGCAGTACCGGGCCGAGGGCCTCGCCGAGTCCGAGCTGGCCGCGACGCCCGTGGAACAGTTCGCGCACTGGTTCGCGCAGGCCGCCACCGAGGCCCATCTGTTCGAGCCGAACGCCATGGTCGTCTGCACGGCGAACGCGCAGGGACGCCCCAGTTCCCGGACGGTGCTGCTGAAGCAGTTCGACGAGCAGGGCTTCGTCTTCTACACCAACTACGACTCCCGCAAGGGCCGCGACCTCGCCGAGAACCCGTACGTCTCGTTGCTCTTCCCGTGGCACCCGATGGCCCGCCAGGTCATCGTCAGCGGCGTAGCCCGCCGCACCGGCCGGGACGAGACCGCCGCCTACTTCCGCAGCCGTCCGCACGGCTCCCAGCTCGGTGCCTGGGCGAGCGCCCAGTCCAGCGTGATCCCCTCCCGCGCCGAACTCGACGCCTCCTACGCCGAGCTCGCGGCCCGCTACCCGGAGGGTGAGCAGGTCCCCGTCCCGCCGCACTGGGGCGGCTTCCGGGTGGCCCCGGAGACGGTGGAGTTCTGGCAGGGCCGCGAGAACCGGCTGCACGACCGGCTGCGGTACGTGGCGGAGGCGGACGGGAGCTGGCGGGTGGAGCGGCTCAGTCCCTAGCGGTCCCCCGGCCGAGGACCCCGTCCAGGATGTCGGCCCACTGCGCCACCACCCGCTCCCGCCGCCCCCCGTCGTCGGTCAGCAGGTTGGCCAGGCCCAGGCCGCGGGACATGTCCAGGAGGCCCTGGACGGTTTCGCGGACGCCTGGGCGGGATTCGTCGGCGCCGAGGAGGTCGATCGCGATGCGGTGGGTCTCGCGGCCGACGTGGGCTTCGAGTTCGGTGACGCGGGGGCGGAGCTGGTCCTCGTTGGAGGCGGCGACCCAGAGGTGGAGGGCGGCGCGGAAGAGGGGGCCGGTGTAGAGGTCGACGAGGGCGGCGATCACCGCGCGGCGGTCGCCCGCCGCGCCCTCGGGGAACAGGGCGCGCAGGGCGGTGGAACGTTCCTCGGCGACGTATTCGACGGCGGCGGTGAAGAGGTCCTCGCGGGTGGGGAAGTGGTGTTGGGCGGCGCCTCGGGAGACGCCGGCGCGTTCCGCGACGACGGTGACGGTGGAGCCGGCCCAGCCGTGTTCGGCGAGGCAGGCCACGGCGGCTTCCAGGAGCCGCTGCCGGGTGGCCCGGCTGCGGTCCTGTTTGGGCACGCGCTCGGCGCGTTCTTCGCGTTCCTCGCGTTCGTCCGCGGTGGTCACAGTGCCCATAGGGGGTCCCGTCGTTCCAGGAAGGCCGTCATTCCCTCGCGGGCCTGCGGGGAGGAGAACAGCCGGGCCGAGAGCGCGGTGAGGTCGGCCGCGTCGCGGTCGAAGGCCTCCAGCACTCTGGCCGTGAGCAGTGCTTTCGTTTCGGCCAGGCCTTGCGGGGAGGCTCGGCGCAGTCCGTCGAGGACGGGTTCCAGTACGGCGTCGACGTCGTCGCCTGCGGCGGTCACGAGGCCGATGCGGGCGGCCTCCGCGGCGTCGAGGCGTTCGCCGGTGAGGTAGTAGCGGGCGAGGGCGCGGGGGTCCGTACGGGGCAGCAGGGGCAGGGAGATGACGGCGGGGGCGACGCCGATGAGGACCTCGGTGAAGGCGAAGGTGGACGGGGTGGAGGCGGCCGCGATGTCGCAGGCGCCGAGCAGGCCGAGGCCGCCCGCGCGGACGTGGCCGGTGACCCGGGCGACGACCGGTTTGCGCAGTTCGACGATCTGCCGCAGCAGTGCCACGAGGGTGTCCGGGTGGGGCGGGTCGCGCAGGTCGGCGCCGGCGCAGAAGGTGTTGCCTGTGTGGGTGAGGACGACCGCGCGGACGTCGCTGTCCTTGGCGCAGTCGGTGAGCGCTTCGGCGAGTTCGGCCACGAGGGCGGCGGAGAGCGCGTTGCGGTTGGCCGGGGAGTCGAGGCTGAGGGTCTCGACTCCCCGCGCGCGCGTGTGTCCGATCAACGTCATGCGCGCTCCTGGGGTTTCCGCAGCTGTCGGCGGAGGATCTTGCCGGAGGCGGCGCGGGGGACGCCGTCGATGAAGGTGACCTGGCGGACGCGCTTGTAGGGGGCGACGCGTTCGGCGACGTACATCATGACCTCGCCTTCGGAGAGGTCGGTGGCGGTGGGCTGGCGGACCACGTAGGCGTGCGGGACCTCGTTGTGGTCGTCGTTGTAGACGCCGATGACGGCCGCGTCGGCGATGCCGGGGTGGGTGAGCAGCAGGGCCTCCAGTTCGGCGGGGGCGACCTGGAAGCCCTTGTACTTGATGAGTTCCTTCACCCGGTCGACGACGAACAGCCAGCCGTCGGCGTCGACGTGGCCGACGTCGCCGGTGTGCAGCCAGCCGCCGGTGTCGATCATCGCGGCGGTGGCGTCGGGGCGGCCGAGGTAGCCCTTCATGACCTGGGGGCCGCGCATGAGGATCTCGCCGGACTCGCCGACGCCGAGGTCCTTGTCGGGGTCGTCGAGGGAGACGATGCGCATCTCGGTGCCGGCGATGAGCTTGCCGACGGTGCCGGGCGGGGCGTCGCGCATGGCCTCGCGGGGGACGACGTGGGTGCCGGGGGACAGTTCGGTCATGCCGTAGGCCTGGCCGACGGGCGGCAGGCCGAGCCGCCGGGAGCAGGCCGCGGCGAGCTGGGCGTCCAGGGGTGCGGCGGCGCTGAGGATGTACTGAAGCGACGACAGGTCGTACTGCTCGACCGCGGGGTGCTTGGCGAGGGCGAGGACGATCGGCGGGGCGGCGTACAGGCCGGTGATGCGGTGGTTCTGGATGGCGGCGAGGAAGGTGTCGAGGTCGAAGCGGGGCAGGACCACGACCGTGGCGCCGAGCCTGAGGGGCGCGTTCATGAGGGCGGTCAGGCCGTAGATGTGGAAGAACGGCAGGACGGCGAGGATGCGTTCGCCGGGGCCGGACGGCATGACGGACTGGAGCTGGGCGAGGTTGGTGGCGATCTGCCGGTGGGTGAGCATCACGCCCTTGGGGATGCCGGTCGTACCGGAGGAGTACGGCAGCGCGGCGACGTCCTCGGCGGGGTCGATGTCGACCACCGGTTCGGGCGCGGTGGAGGCGAGCATGTCGATGAGGGAGCGGTGGCCGGGCGCGCTGTCGCAGACGAAGATCTCCCGTACCCCGCCCGCGAGTTCGGCCGCCCTGCGCGCACTCTCCAGGAGCGGGGAGACGGTGACGATCCAGCGGGCCGCCGAGTCCCGCAGCTGCTTGGCGAACTCCTCGGGCGTGGCCAGCGGGTGCACGGTGGTGACGGAGGCACCCGCGCGCGTGGCCGCGTAGAAGGCGGTCGGGAAGGCGACGGTGTTCGGACTGTGCAGGGCGAGGACGTCGCCCTTGCGGACGCCGGCGTCGGCGAGCCCCGCCGCGACACGCCGGTGGAAGCGGTCGAGTTGTTCGTACGTGAGGGTGGTGCCGTCGGTCCCGTCGATCAGGGCGGGCGCGTCGCCGTACTCGGCGGCCCGGCCCAGCACCGCGTCGTGGATGGGCAGGTCGACGGCCGCTACATCGGCGTACTCGCTCCGGAACACGGTTCCTCCTAGTACGACTTGGGCAGGCCCAGGGTCTGGTGGGAGACGTAGTTGAGAATCATCTCCCGGCTCACGGGAGCAATACGAGCCACGCGCGCCGCGGTTATCAACGAGGCGAGCCCGAACTCGCGGGTGAGGCCGTTGCCGCCGAGGGTGTGCACGGCCTGGTCGACCGCCTTCACGCAGGCCTCCCCCGCCGCGTACTTCGCCATGTTGGCGGCCTCACCGGCGCCGGCGTCGTCCCCGGCGTCGTAGAGGTGGGCGGCCTTCTGCATCATCAGGCGGGCGAGTTCGAGGTCGATGTGCGCCTGGGCGAGGGGGTGGGCGATGGCCTGGTGGGCGCCGATGGGGGTGTTCCAGACGGCGCGGTCGCGCGCGTACTCGACGGCGCGCGTGAGGGCGTAGCGGCCCATGCCGATCGCGAAGGCGGCGGTCATGATCCGCTCGGGGTTGAGGCCGGCGAACAGTTGGAGGAGACCGGCGTCCTCGTCGCCGACCAGGGCGTCGGCGGGCAGCCGTACGTCGTCCAGGACCAGCTCGAACTGTTTCTCCGCGGCCTGGAGTTCCATGTCGATCTGGCGCCGGGTGAAGCCTTCGGCATCGCGCGGGACGATGAAGAGGCAGGGCTTGAGGCGCCCGGTGCGCGCGTCCTCGGTGCGGCCGACGATGAGGGTGGCGTCGGCTATGTCGACGCCGGAGATGAACACCTTGCGGCCGCTGAGCAGCCAGTCGCCGGTGTCCGGGTCGCGGCGGGCGGTGGTGGTGATGCGGTGGGAGTTGGAGCCGGCGTCGGGTTCGGTGATGCCGAAGGCCATGGTGCGGGTGCCGTCGGCCAGGGCGGGCAGCCAGGCGCGCTTCTGGGCGTCGGTCCCGAAGCGGGCGATGACCGTGCCGCAGATCGCCGGGGAGACGACCATCATGAGCAACGGGCAGCCGGCGGCGCCGAGTTCTTCCAGGACGATGGAGAGTTCGGTGATCCCGCCGCCCCCGCCTCCGTACTGCTCGGGGAGGTTGACGCCGAGGTAGCCGAGCTTTGCTGCTTCGGACCAGAGCGCCTCACGGTCGAAGGTTCGGCCATGGCGTCTGCCGAGGGCGGCGACGGCCGCGCGCAGGGCCTTGTGTTCCTCGGTCTCCAGCATGACGCTCACTGCTCCTCCTCCACGACGGCCAGCAGCGCGCCGACCTCCACCTGCCGGCCGGCGCTCACGTGCAGGGCGCTGAGCGTCCCCGTGACCGGTGCCGTGATCCTGTGCTGCATCTTCATCGCCTCCAGCCACAGCAAGGGCTCTCCGGCCCGTACGGCGGCTCCCACGGCCAGTCCTTCGGCCACCCTGACGACCGTCCCCGGCATGGGGGCCAGGAGGGAGCCGGGGGCGTGCTGGGCGGCCGGGTCGGGGAAGCGGGGCAGCGCCTTGAGGGCGTCCGCGTTCACGTACACCTCGTCGCCGTACCGCGACACCGCGAACTTCCACTGGACGCCGTCCACTTCGAGGACGACGAGGTCGGGCGCGGCGTGCACGACCCGCACCCCCTCCGCCTCCAGGGCGCCTCCGCGCGCGTGCCGGTAGTGCACCTCATGCTCCTCGCCCCCCGTCGCGTACCGCTTGACCTGCGGCTGGGACGGGAGGTTGCGCCAGCCGCCGAAGCGGGAGCCGTTCGAGCGCGCGTCGGCGAGGGCGGCGGCCAGGGGGGCGTACGGGTCGGGGGCGGGCGCAGTGAGATCGAGCAGGTGGCGGTCGTAGAAGCCGGTGTTCATGCGGGCCGAGGTGAACTCCTCGTGGCGCAGGGAGCGGATCAGGAGGTCGCGGTTGGTGGTGGGGCCGTGGAGCGTGGCGCGTTCCAGGGCGCCGGCCAGTTTGCGGACGGCTTCCGCGCGCGTGGGGGCGTGGGCGACCGCCTTCGCGAGCATCGGGTCGTAGTGGACGCCGATGGTGTCGCCGTCGGTGTAGCCGGTGTCGAGGCGGATGCCGGGGACGGTGAGGCGGTGCAGGGTGCCGGTCTGGGGGGACCAGTCGTGCGCGGGGTCCTCGGCGTAGAGGCGGGCCTCGACGGCGTGCCCACGCGCGCGTGGCGGCTCGGAGTCGAGTGCGTGGCCCTCGGCGACCCGGAGTTGCAGGGCGACCAGGTCGATGCCGAACACGGCCTCCGTGACGGGGTGTTCGACCTGAAGGCGGGTGTTCATCTCCAGGAAGTCCGCCTTGTCGGCGGCGACCAGGAACTCCACCGTGCCCGCGCCGACGTACGAGACGGCGCGCGCCGCGCGTACGGACAGCACGCGCAGCTCCTCTTCGAGCTCCGCGGAGAGTCCGGGCGCCGGTGCCTCCTCGATGACCTTCTGATGGCGCCGCTGGAGGGAGCAGTCGCGCGTGCCCAACGCCCACACCGTGCCGTGCGTGTCGGCGAGCACCTGCACCTCGACATGGCGGCCGTTCTCGACGTACGGCTCGACGAACACCTCGCCGTCCCCGAAGGCGCTCGCGGCCTCAGCGCGCGCGCCCTCCAGCGCGCCGCTCAGCTCCTCGAGACGGCGCACGACCCGCATCCCGCGCCCGCCCCCGCCCGCGGCCGCCTTCACCAGCACCGGCAGGTCGGCCTCGGTCACGTCGGCCAGGGGCGCTAGCCCCATCAGCTCCTTGGCGCGGGTCTTGGACGCCATGGCCTCGATGGCGGACGGGGACGGCCCGATCCACACCAGCCCGGCGTCGACGACCGCCCGCGCGAAGTCGGCGTTCTCGGAGAGGAAGCCGTAGCCGGGGTGCACGGCGTCCGCGCCGGCGGCGATCGCCGCCTTCACGATCAGGTCGCCGCGCAGATACGTCTCCGCGGGCGCCGCGCCCGTCAGCCGTACCGCCGTGTCGGCCACGCGCGCGTGGAGCGCGTTCTCGTCGGCGTCGGAGTGCACGGCGACCGTCCGGATGCCCAGCTCACGGCAGGTGCGGAAGATCCGGCAGGCGATCTCGCCCCGGTTGGCGACAAGGACAGAAGTGATCATGGAAGTCACTGGATCCCTCACATCCGGAAGACGCCGAAGCCGCCGCGCGCGCCCTCGTAGGGCGCGGTGTGGACGGCCGAGAGGCACAGGCCGAGGACGGTGCGGGTGTCCCGCGGGTCGATGACGCCGTCGTCGTACAGCCGTCCGGACAGGAACATCGGCAGCGACTCGGACTCGATCTGCTGTTCCACCATGGCGCGCAGGGCGGCGTCCCCGTCCTCGTCGTACGGCTGCCCCTTCGCCGCCGCCGACTGCCGGGCGACGATCGACAGGACGCCGGCGAGCTGCTGCGGGCCCATGACGGCCGACTTGGCGCTGGGCCAGGCGAAGAGGAAGCGCGGGTCGTACGCCCGCCCGCACATGCCGTAGTGCCCGGCGCCGTAGGAGGCGCCCATCAGCACCGACAGGTGCGGGACGCGGCTGTTGCTCACCGCGTTGATCATCATCGCGCCGTGCTTGATGATCCCGCCCTGCTCGTACTCCTTGCCGACCATGTAGCCGGTGGTGTTGTGCAGGAAGAGCAACGGGATGTCGCGCTGGTTGGCGAGCTGGATGAACTGGGCCGCCTTCTGGGACTCCTCGCTGAAGAGCACCCCCTGAGCATTGGCGAGGATGCCGACCGGATAGCCGTGCAGCGTGGCCCACCCGGTCGCCAGGCTCGTCCCGTACAGCGGCTTGAACTCGTCGAAGTCCGAGGCGTCGACGATCCGGGCGATGACCTCACGCGGGTCGAAGGGGGTCTTCAGGTCGCCCGGGACGATGCCCAGCAGCTCGTCGGCGGAGTACTTCGGGGGCTCGGCCGGACCCGGATCGCCGTACGCCTTGCGGTGGTTGAGGCGGGCGACCACGCGCCGTGCCTGTCGTAGCGCGTCCGGTTCGTCGACGGCGAAGTAGTCCGCGAGGCCCGACACGCGCGCGTGCATCTCGGCGCCGCCCAGGGACTCGTCGTCGCTCTCCTCGCCGGTGGCCATCTTCACCAGGGGCGGCCCGCCGAGGAACACCTTGGCGCGCTCCTTGACCATGATCACGTGGTCGGACATGCCGGGGATGTACGCGCCCCCGGCCGTCGAGTTGCCGAAGACGACGGCGATCGTCGGGATCCCGGCCGCCGAAAGCCGCGTCAGATCCCGGAAGATGGCGCCACCGGGAATGAAGATCTCCTTCTGGGAGGGCAGATCGGCGCCTCCGGACTCCACCAGGCTGATGCAGGGCAGGCGGTTGGCGAGGGCGATGTCGTTGGCGCGCAGGGCCTTCTTCAGCGACCAGGGGTTGCTGGCGCCGCCGCGCACGGTCGGGTCGTTGGCGGTGATCAGGCACTCGACGCCCTCGACCACCCCGATACCGGTGACGAGCGAGGCACCGACCGCGTACTCGCTGCCCCAGGCGGCCAGCGGCGACAGCTCCAGGAAGGGCGTGTCCGGGTCGAGCAGCAGCTCGATGCGCTCGCGGGCCAGCAACTTCCCGCGTTTGCGGTGCCGTTGGACGTACTTCTCGCCCCCGCCCGCCAGCGCCTTGGCGTGTTCGGCCTCCAGGTCGGCCAGCTTGGCGAGCATGGCCTCGCGGTTGGCCCGGTAGTCCGGACCGGCGATGTCCAGGCCGGAGTGGATGACGGTCACAGGAGAGCCTCCGGGATGTCCAGGTGGCGGGAGCGCAGCCATTCGCCGAGGGCCTTGGCCTGCGGATCGAAGCGGTGCTGGGCGGCGACGCCCGCGCCGAGGATCCCCTCGACCACGAAGTTCAGGGCGCGCAGGTTGGGCAGGATGTGCCGGGTGACGGGCAGGTCGCGGGTCTCGGGGAGCAGCTCGCGGAACCGGGCCACGGACAGCTCGTGCACGAGCCACCGCCAGGCCTCGTCACCGCGCACCCACACCCCCACGTTGGCGTTCCCGCCCTTGTCCCCGCTGCGGGCCCCGGCGACCAGCCCGAGGGGCGCGCGCCGGACGGGGCCGTCCTGCAGTGGTTCCGGCGGCAGCTCGGGCTCCGGTGGATCCTCGAGTACGAGGGTGTCGTGGGCCGGCGCCACCGGCTCCCGGCGTCCGTCGTGGTGGACGGCAACATGGTTGACGGCACCATGGGGGACGTACACATCCTCGAAGACCCCGTAGGGCGCGCCCTTTCCGGGTGGCGCCAGCACATGGAAGCCCGGGTAGCTGGCCAGCGCCAGTTCGACGGCGGCCCCGCTCAGCGCCCGCCCGACCGTACCCTCGTCCGGGTCCCGCACGACGAGCCGCAGCAGCGCGCTCGCCGTCTCCTCGGTGGACGCGTCGGGCCGGTCGGTCCGGGCCAACTCCCAACGTGCATCGGCCACTTTGCTGACCACCGGCTCCATCTGCTCCCGTACGAGGGCCGCCTTGGCTTCGATGTCGAGGCCGGTGAGGACGAAGGCGACCTCGTTGCGGAAGCCGCCGAGGCGGTTGAGGCCGACCTTGAGGGTCGGGGGCGGCGCCTCGCCGCGCACCCCGTCGATCCGCACCCGGTCCGGCCCCTCCCGGGTGAGCCGCACGGTGTCAAGGCGGGCGGTGACGTCCGGCCCGGCGTACCGGGCGCCCCCGGTCTCGTACAGCAGCTGCGCGGTGACGGTCCCGACGTCGACGAAGCCGCCGGTGCCGGGGTGCTTGGTGATGACGGAGCTGCCGTCCTCGTGGATCTCGGCGAGCGGGAAGCCCGGCCGCCGCACGTCACGGCCGCCCTCCGCGAAGAAGGCGTAGTTGCCGCCGGTGGCCTGCGTCCCGCACTCCAGGACGTGCCCGGCGACGACGGCCCCCGCGAGCCGGTCGTACTCCCCCGGCCCCCATCCGAAGTGCGCGGCGGCGGGCCCGGTGACCAGCGCGGCGTCCGTCACGCGCCCGGTGACCACGATGTCCGCGCCCGCCCGCAGACAGGCCGCGATGCCGAAGCCGCCGAGGTAGGCGTGGGCGGCGAGGCTGTCCGGATGGCGGGCCTTGAGATCGTCGCCCTCGACGTGGGCGACACGGACGGGGATGCCGAGCCGGTCGGCCAACTGCCGTACGGCGCCGGCGAGTCCGGCGGGGTTGAGCCCCCCGGCATTGGTGACGATCTTCACCCCTCGCTCGTGGGCGAGCCCCAGCCCCTCCTCCAACTGACGCAGGAAGGTGCGGGCGTATCCGGCACCGGGGTCCTTGAGCCGGTCCCGGCCCAGGATCAGCATGGTCAGCTCGGCCAGATAGTCCCCGGTCAGCACGTCCAGCTCACCGCCGGTGAGCATCTCGCGCATGGCGTCGAAACGGTCGCCGTAGAAGCCGGAGGCGTTGCCGATGCGCAAGGCAGTCGTCATTCCCCGGCCCCCTTGGGCGTGCGCCCGGCGCCCGGGGGGCCGGCGAAGGCCTGGGCGATGTCCAGCCAGCGGTCGGCGTCGGGGCCGAAGGCTTCGAGGGCGAGGTCGGCGCGGTGGGAGCGCTGGGTGACCAGGAGGCAGAAGTCGAGGACTGGGCCGGTGACGCGGTCGTCGGCGTCCTCGGGGCCGTAGACCCACAACTCGCCGGACGGGGAGGTGAGTTCGATCCGGAACTCCTCGAACGGTACGGGCAGTCCGTGCACGCCGAAGGCGAAGTCGCGGGTGCGGACGCCGAGGCGGACGATGTGCCGGAGCCGGTCGGTCGGGGTGCGTGCCACGCCCAGCGCGTCCGCCACGTCCCCGCCATGCGCCCAGGTCTCCATCAGGCGGGCGGTAGCCATGGAGGCGGTGGACATGGGCGGGCCGTACCAGGGGAAACGGGCGTTCTCGGGTGCGGTGCGCAGGGCCTCCTCCAGCGCCTTGCGTCCGGCACGCCAGTCGGCGAGCAACTGCTCGGGCGGCTTTCCGGCTCCCTCCTGCGCGCCGTTGTCGACGAAGTCGCCGGGTGCGGTCAGCGCCTTCTCGACCTCGCGGGCGAAGGCGTCCTGGTCGGTCACGGCCAGCACGGAGGAGTGGTCGGTCCAGGCGAGATGCGCGATCTGGTGGGCGACGGTCCAGCCGGGCGCCGGGGTCGCGAGCGCCCACTGCTCCGGACTCAACTCGGCCACGAGCAGGTCGAGTTCCTCGCTCTCCGCGCAGAGATCGTCGATCACGGGCGTCGGGTCAGCCATGGGGCGAGCATGGCAGGGCCGCCAGAAACAAGCAAGCGTGCTTGCATTATTCCTTTTCCACAGGTCTGGCACCTGTGCGCGGCCAAGTGGCTACTCTCAGTTAATGGAGGTGGTCGCCGTGCATATCCGCGAACTTGATCCCAGTGCGTCGCCGCTGGACTACTACGGCTTCGAGCTGCGGCGCGCCCGTGAGGCAGCGGGGCTGACCCAACAGGCGCTCGGTTCGATCGTGTTCTGTACGGGGTCGCTGATCGGCCAGGTCGAGACGACGCTGAGGGTGCCGACGCGGGAGTTCTCCGAGCGGGTGGATGCGGCGCTGGGGACGGACGGGACGTTTTCGAGGCTGGTGGGGTTGGTTCTACGCAACCAGTTGCCGAGTTGGTTTCAGCCGTATGCGGAGATGGAGGCACGGCGGCGTACATCTCCGCGTTCCAGGCTCAGGTGGTCTACGGGCTGCTGCAGACCCCGGCGTACGCGCGAGCGCTTCTTGGGGTCCGCGAGGACGGCGACCTCGACACCAAGGTGGCCGCGAGGCTGGATCGGCAGCGCATCCTGAACCGGGACGAACCGCCGATGATGTGGGTGTTGAGCGAGGCAGTGCTGCATCAGGAAATCGGTGGCCGGGAGGTCATGCGGGAGCAACTGGCGCATCTGCTGACCATGCAGAAGCGCCAGTGGCTGGACATCCAGGTGCTGCCGTTCGAGGCAGGCGCGCACACGGGGCTGATGGGCTCGTTCAACCTCCTGCGCTTCGCGGACGACCCGGACCTCGTCTACACGGAGGACTTCATCCAGGGGCACATGACGGCCAACACGGACGCTTTCAAGGAAGGTTCAGCCCGTTACGATCATCTTCAGGCCGCGGCCCTCTCGGTCGAGGACTCGGCGGCGCTGATCGCCGGCGTACGGGAGGAACGGTATGCAGAACCATCAGGACCTGACCGGGGCGCGGTGGCTTAAGTCGTCGTACAGCGGCGACACCGGAGGCGACTGCGTGGAGGTCGCCGACCTCGCCCCCCACACAGCCGTCATAGCCGTCCGCGACTCCAAAAACCGCCCGGCAGGGGTCGTCACCCTCAGCCCGGCCACCTCCTCCGCCTTCGTCCGGGGTGCCGTCGAGAACGGAAATTGACGCGCGCCGTCCGCCGCCACGCTGTACGGTCCCCCGGTGATCGATGAGGACGGGTACTTCGGGAAGTCCGTCGCGGCGGGGTATGACGAGTCGTCGGCGGAGATGTTCGCGGCGGACAGGCTGGATCCGGCTGTCGACGTGCTGGCGGAGCTGGCCGGCGGCGGGCGGGCGCTGGAACTCGGCATAGGCACCGGGCGGGTCGCTCTGCCGCTCGCGCGCAGAGGCGTCGAGGTGCACGGCATCGACATGTCCCGGGCGATGGTCGAGCGGATGCGGGCCAAGCCCGGCGGTGACGCGATCGGGGTGACCATCGGGGACTTCGCGACGGCCAAGGTGGCGGGCACCTTCTCGCTGGCGTACCTCGTGTTCAACACGATCAACAACCTGACCTCGCAGGACGCCCAGGTCGACTGCTTCCGCAACGTCGCCGCGCACCTGGAACCCGGCGGCCGCTTCGTCATCGAGGTCGGCGTTCCCGATCTGCGCCGACTGCCGCCCGGGCAGAACGCCGTGCCGTTCCATGTCGGAGACGGCCGGCTCGGGTTCGATCTCTACGACGTCGCCACCCAGTCGATGAGCTCGCACCATGTGCGGGTCGACGGGGAGGGCCACGGCTCGTATCTCGCCGTCCCCTTCCGCTACGTCTGGCCCTCGGAGCTCGACCTCATGGCCCGGCTGGCCGGGATGCGGCTGCGCGACCGGTGGGACGGCTGGACCCGGGAGCCCTTCACGAGCGAGAGCCGACAGCACGTGTCGGTCTGGGAGAAGTCTGCCGGCTGACCGCGTCCGGAAAGAGGCCGTCAGGCCTCCGGCAGCGGCGCCTTCCCCCGTCCCGCCTGCGTCCGCACCGCTCCGATGCTCGCCCCGATGACCAGGGCGATCGCGGCGGCCTGCAGGAGGCTCAGGGTCTGGCCCAGGATGAGGAAGCCGGCCGTCGCGGCGAGGGCCGGTTCCAGGCTCATCATGATCGCGAAGGTGGGCGCGGGCAGGCGGCGCAGGGCCAGGAGTTCCAGGGTGTACGGGAGGACGGAGGACATCACAGCCACCGCCGAGCCCAGCGCGATCGTCACCGGGTCGATCAGCTTCGTGCCCGACTCGGCGATCCCGAGCGGCAGCATCAGCAGCGCACCCACCGCCATTGCCAGCGCCAGCCCGTCGGCCTGCGGGAACCGCCGCCCCGTACGGGCGCTGAAGACGATGTACGTCGCCCACATGGCCGCCGCGCCCAGTGCGAAGGCGACGCCCACCGGGTCGAGGTCGCCGAAGCCACCGCCGCCCAGGAGGAAGACGCCCGCGAGGGCGAGGGCGGCCCACACGGCGTTGACCAGCCGGCGGGAGGCGAGAACGGACAGGGCGAGCGGGCCGAGGACCTCGAGGGTGACCGCCGCGCCGAGCGGGATGCGGTCGACGGCCTGGTAGAACAGGCCGTTCATGGCGCCCAGGGTGACGCCGAAGGCGATCACGGTGCCCCAGTCGGTGCGCGAGTGACCGCGCAGCCGGGGGCGGCAGACCAGCAGCAGGACGACGGCCGCGGCGAGCAGGCGGAGGGTCACGACGCCGAACGCGCCCGCCCTCGGCATCAGGTTCACCGCCAGCGCCGCACCGAACTGCACGGACACGCCGCCGGACAGCACCAGGCCGATCGGGCCGAGCGAGCCCCGGCCGCGCGGGGGCGCGGAGGTGGACGTCGCCGTCGGCGAGGAAGTGGTCGTGCTGGGGGTGGTCACGGGCGGTCCAGGTGCTCGGCTCGGGGTTCGTTCAGCATGATGCACTGCCAGGTCTACGGTAATAGACTCGGTCAGGCGTGTGAACCCGTTTTGCAACTGTCCCGGATGCTGGACTCAGCCGCCCGTCCAGGGCTCCCCGCCACCGTGGCCGCCGTAGGCGCCGTAGTCGTAGCTGTACGACGGTGTCGACGATCCGGCCGCGGTCGACGACCAGGATGCGGTCGGCGTCGGGCGAAGTTGAGATCGTGGGTGATCATGATGGTCGTACGGCCGGCCATCAGACGCCGCAGGGGTCTGACCACCCGGCGGGCGGCCATCGCGTCGAGGCCGGTCGTCGGCTCGTCCCGGACCAGGACCGGGGAGTCGCGCAGAATGGCGCGGGCGGCGGCGACCTCCGGCTGGGCGAGGACGGCTTCGAGGGCGGACAGCACGCCGTGGACGTCGGAGAGGACGGCGACCAGCGGCTTCAGGCATGGGTCCGAGTCTGCCGCCCTCCCTTCCGTCACGGGCTCAGACACCTGATCGGCTCTCCTCTCCGTCGAGCCCTGCCGCCAGCACCTCCGCCAGATGCCGGCCCCGCACCCCGGCGAGGTGTTCCAGCTGGGTACGGCAGGAGAAGCCGTCCGCGAGGACCACCGCCCCGTCGGGCGCCTCCCGTAGGGCGGGCAGCAACTGGTCCTCCGCGCAGGCCGACGACACCTCGAAGTGCCCTTTCTCGAAGCCGAAGTTGCCGGCCAGGCCGCAGCAGCCGCCCTGGAGGTCGCCGCCGAGGCCGGCGGCCTCCCGCACGCGGCGGTCGGGGCCGTCGCCGAGGACCGCGTGCTGGTGGCAGTGGGTCTGGCCGGTCACCGGGCGGTCCAGCCGGGGCGGCGTCCAGTCGGGTGCGTATGTCTCCAGGGCTTCCGCGAAGGTCAGCACCGAGGCGGCGAGCCGGGCCGCGCGCGGGTCGTCGTGGAGCAGCTCCGGAAGGTCGGTGCGCAGGGCCGCGGCGCAGCTGGGTTCCAGGACGACCGGCGCCGGCTCCTCCCCGGTCTCCGACGCGAGGTAGGGGTCGAGCAGGTCGAGCGTGCGGCGCAACACCGCGCGGGCGCGGTCGAGTTGGCCGGTCGAGAGGTACGTCAGACCGCAGCAGACCGGGCTGCGGCGCCGCAGGAGGTTGACGGTGCACCCGGCGCTGCCGTCCTTCTCCCTCGTCCGCCTGACGGGCCGGGACATGCGCGGGATCAGCACCACCCCGAGTCCGGCCGCCTCCAGGATCCGCACGGCCGCCTTGCCCACGTCGGGCGACAGGTGCTCGGTGAAGGTGTCCGGCCACAGCAGGACCCGCCGCGGCAGCATTCCGCCGGCGTCTTCCCGGGGATGCTCCTCGTACGCCGCTCCCGCACCGGCCTCCCGTCGCCCGCTCGCCCTGACCCGGCGTCCGTACCACCGGCTGAAGGTCTCCTCCGCCACCCGCGGAACCGCCCGCTCGGCGGCGATCCCTCCGAGCCGTTTGCCGAGGGCCGCGAGCGGGCCCACGCCGGCGAGGAAGTTGACCAGCCGCGCCGTGTGCGTACGCTCCACGAGCCGCAACCACCTCGGCAGCCACCCCATGCTGTAGTGGGCGGCCGGGCGGCGGCGTCCCGCGTAGTGGTGGTGCAGGAACTCCGCCTTGTACGTGGCCATGTCGACCTCGACCGGGCAGTCGGAGCGGCAGCCCTTGCAGGACAGGCACAGGTCCAGCGCGTCCCGCACCTCGGTGGACCGCCAGCCGTCGGTGACCAGTTCCCCGGCGAGCATCTCGTGCAGCAGCCGGGCACGCCCGCGCGTGGAGTGCTCCTCCGCGCCG
This sequence comes from Streptomyces sp. NPDC101152, assembly GCF_044768275.1. Taxonomy (NCBI): domain Bacteria; kingdom Bacillati; phylum Actinomycetota; class Actinomycetes; order Kitasatosporales; family Streptomycetaceae; genus Streptomyces; species Streptomyces sp. NPDC101152. Next base: position 24,874 of record NZ_JBIWPO010000054.1, read on the forward strand.
GTCGCCCGGAAGGACGGGCACATGACCGACGCACCGGACGCGGCCGTCGTACGGCACTTGGCGACACCCACGCAACGCCGGACCGCCGCCGAGAAGTCGCCGCCGTCCGCCGGGTAGCCGAAGGCCACCTCGACGGGTTCCCGGGGCAGCACGGAGAACCGGAGGTCGGCGTCCAGGGGAGCGGGGCGGACCAGCATGCCGGGGTTGAGGAGGTCGTCCGGGTCCCAGACGGCCTTCGCGCGCTCGAAGAGGGCGACCAGTTCGGGGCCGTACATCCTCGGCAGCAGTTCGGCCCGCGCCTGTCCGTCGCCGTGCTCCCCGGACAGGGAGCCCCCATGGGCGACGACCAGGTCGGCGAGTTCCTCCGAGAAGCGCCGGAAGCGTGCGACGCCGGCCTCGGTGAGCAGGTCGAAGTCGATGCGTACGTGGATGCAGCCGTCGCCGAAGTGCCCGTACGGCGTGCCGCGCAGTCCGTGGGAGGACAGCAGGGAGCGGAAGTCCCGCAGGTAGGCGCCGAGCCGGGCGGGCGGCACCGCGCAGTCCTCCCAGCCGGGCCAGGCCTCCGAGCCGTCCGGCATCCTGGTCGCCGTACCGCTGGCGTCCTCGCGGACGCGCCACAGGGCCCGCTGCCTGGCCGGGTCGGTGACCACCAGCGCGTCCACGACGTCGGCGGCCCGCACGACCGCCTCCGCCCGCGCGCGTGCTTCCGCCCCCGACTCCCCTCCCGTCTCGACGAACAGCCACGCCCCGCCCCGCGGCAGCCCCACCGTGGACCGCACCAGGTCGGCCGCCATGCCCTCCACCGTGAGCGGCCCGTACGGCAGCAGGCCCGCCGCCGCTTCGGCCGCCGCGCTCTCGTCGGCGTACGCCAGCACGGCGAGCGCACGCGCGCGGGGTGCCTCCACGAGCCGTACGACCGCCTCCGTGAGCACCCCCAGGGTGCCCTCGCTGCCGCAGAAGGAGCGGGCGACGTCGGCGCCCCGCTCGGGCAGCAGGGCGTCCAGCGCGTAGCCGGAGATACGGCGGGGCAGCTCCGGGAACCCGGTCCGCAGCCGCGCCAACTCCCCCTCCGCCAGCGCGCGCAGGCCCTCCGGGGCGCCGGTCCAGTCCCGGCCGAGCCGCAGCCGGTGCCCGCGCGCGGTGACGACGGCCAGCTCCCGCACGCTGTCCGCGGTCGTCCCCCACGCCACCGAGTGGGCGCCGCAGGAGTTGTTGCCGATCATGCCGCCGAGCGTGCAGCGGCTGTGCGTGGACGGGTCGGGCCCGAAGCGCAGACCGTGCGGCGCGGCGGCCTCCTGGAGCCGGTCCAGGACCAGACCCGGCTGCACGACGGCCGTGCGCGCCTCGGGATCCAGGGAGATCAGGCGGTTCATGTGGCGCGTGAAGTCGAGCACCACGCCCACGCCCGTCGCCTGCCCGGCGATCGACGTGCCCCCGCCGCGCGCCACCACCGGCACCCCGCGCTCCCGGCACACCGCCAGCGCGGCCGCCACGTCCTCGGCGTCCCGTGGGGCCACCACTCCCAGCGGGACGCGCCGGTAGTTGGACGCGTCCATGGTGGCCAGCGCCCGGGACGTGACGTCGAACCCGACCTCACCCCGGACGGCTCCGCGCAGCTCCGCCTCGAGATCCGTCATGCCCCCAGCATGCATCCGACCACTGACAGTCACGGCGCCCCCGTCCACGCGAACCGCGCCGCGCGAGCGGCGGAATCTGTGAACGCCTCCAGAACCGTCCCAATTCGATCACGAACTCCCATATAGTGACGGCCAGTTGAGCACCAGGTGTCGCTTCTCGCCAGGGACACGACCGGAACGATCGGCACGACGGCACGAACTGCACGACCGAACGACCGAGGACCCCGACCGAGGACCCGATTCATGACCGCCCCCACGCCGCCCGGCGAACGCCCCACCCTGCGCAGCGTCATGCCCGCGCCGCTGCTCGCCGCCCTGCTGGCCGCGATCGCCGTGGCCGGCGCGGTCGCCCGAGTACCGCTGTCCGAACGGGTTCCGCTCACGATCGGGGCGGGTGTGGGAGCCGTCCTGCTCGTCGCGGCCGTGTCCGTGGCCGCGCACGCGGTCCAGACGACGCGGCTGACCCGGCGCAGGCTCGACGCGGTCGCCGCGGACACCGGACGGTTGCTGCAGGACCGGATCCGGCAGAGCGCGGAGTTCGACCAGGAGCGTGTGCGGCTGACCGAGGAACTCACCCATGAACGGGCCCGGGTGGCGGCCGAGATCGCGCGGGAACGCGCGCGGCTGAGCGCCGAGTTCGGCCAGGAACGGGCCCGGTTCGCCGCCGAGAACGCCCGGCTGGCCGAGCGGGCCCGGCAGGCCGAGCACGACCGCGCCGCCGCCGTCTCGGCCACCGCCAACGCGGCCGGACGGATGCAGGCGCTGGCCACCGGCACGCTCGCCGACCTGCGCGCCATGGAAGAGCGCCACTCGGACGAGGACGTCCTCGCCGACCTCCTCCACCTCGACCACCGCACCGCCCAGGCGGGCCGGCTCGCCGACTCCGTCGCGGTCCTCGCGGGCGCGCGCTCCGGGCGGCGCTGGGCCCGTCCCATCGCCATGGAGTCGATCCTGCGCGGTGCGATGGGCCGTATCAGCGGTTACCGACGCGTGCGCGTGCACTCCGCCAGCGAGGCCGCGGTCGCCGGGCACGCCGCGGAGGGCGTGATGCACGCCCTCGCCGAACTCCTCGACAACGCGGCCAATTTCTCACCGCCGAGCGCCGAGGTGCACGTGTACGTCGAGGAGGTGCCGGCCGGTGTCATCGTGTCCGTCGAGGACAGCGGCCTGGTCATGGGCGAGGTCCAGCTCCGCCGGGCCCAGCAGGCCGTCTCCGGCGACACGGACGGCCTCGGCGGCCTCACCGGCACCCGCCTCGGCCTCGCGGTCGTAGGCCGCCTGGCCCGCAAACACGGCCTCAAGGTCTCCTACCGCCCCTCCGCCCGCGGCGGCACCGGCGTCCTCCTCCTCATCCCCCAGGACATCCTCGTCCCGACCCCGCAGCCGACCCCGCCGCCCCTCCAGGACCTCCCGCCCACCAAGCCCCCGAGCCCGACCGACGGCCGGACGGGCACACCGACGAAGGCCGGACCGTCTCTGCCGGGGAAGGGCGAGCCCCGCCTGCCGGGAACCGGACGGACAGGTACGCCGAGCGAGGCCGGGACCCGCCTGCCGGGCGACGAGCGGACACAAACGCCGACCGAGGAGGCCCGCCTGTCGGGCGCCGGGCGGACACAAGCGCCCGGCGAGGTCGGGACGCGTCTGCCGGGCGGCTGGCGAAGCCAAGTGCCTGCCGAAGGGGACGTCCCCCTGCCGAGCCACGGGCCGGCACAAGCCCCGGCCGACAGCCGCGCGCTCCCGCTGGCCGGCGGCCGCACGCCGACGCCGGCCGACGAGCCCGATGGCCGGCAAACACGACTGCCCACCACAGCGGAGCGCCGTCTGCCCAGCCAAGACGGGCCACCCCTGTCCAGCCCGGGGCTCGCAGCCCCGGCCGACAACCGCACGCACCCGCGGGGCGAGGGACGGACGCCGGCGCCTACCGAAGGCGGGAACCGCCTGCCGGACGGCTGGCGGACGCATCTGCCTGCCGAAGGGGACGTCCCCCCGCCGGGCCACGGGCCCGCACACGCCCCGGCCGACAGCCGCACGCGCCTGACCGGCGAAGGTGGGACCGGGTTACCGCCCGGCGGAGCAGCGGACGCGTCCGTCAGTGGTGCGGGCAGTGTGCGCGGGGCCCTCGGGGGGAAGTCCTGGATGCCGGCCGACGGGGAGCCGTGGCCGTCCGGTGGGGATCCGTTGCGCGAGGCGTACGAAGGGCACCGTGGCGTCGCCGGGACGGGACCGGACTCCGCCCGTGTTCGGGCGCACGAGTCGCACCCGCCCCTCCCCTCCGCACACGACCTCCCCCAACGCCGCCGGGGCCAAGCGCTCGCCGCGGCCGAGCGGGAACGCGACCGCGCACGCGCGCGTGCCGCCGACGTCGACGCCGGCCCCGCACCCGTCACCCTCGACGACCCCCTGACCCGCGCCGCCCGCTTCAGCAGCTTCCGTCGCGCCGTACACGGCTCGCTGTCGGACCAGGCCGCCCCCGACGACCCCGGGGCCGCCGAACCTCACCGCCAGGCGGACGCCCCGTCGACGGACGCGCCGCGCCGCCACGACCCCGCACCCGACCCTCACCCGAAAGGCACCCCCGCCTCATGACCGGCACGACCACCGCCGACGAGAAGCTCACCTGGCTCATCGAGGGCCTGCTGGAGCGCACCCCCGGCGCGCGGCACGCGCTCGTGCTGTCCCGGGACGGGCTCAAGCTGTGCCGCACGCCGGCGCTGACCCCCGACCAGGCCGACCAGCTCGCCGCGATCGCCGCCGGCATCCAGTCCCTGTCGCACGGCGCCTCCGTGGAGTTCGGCGACGGCACCGGCGGCGTGCGCTCGGCGATGACCGAGTTCTACGGCGGCGTGCTGTTCATCGTGGAGGCGGGCGACGGCGCCCACCTGGCCGTCATCACCACCGAGGACGCCGACGCCGGCCTCGTCGGCCACAACATGACCGAACTCGTGGAGCAACTCGGCGAACACCTGAGCGCGCGTCCCCGGACCTCATGAGCCGCCCCGGCAGGGACGACTCACCCGACCGCCTCTACACCCTCACCGGGGGCCGCGCCCACGCCGCCCCGGACAGCCCCTTCGACCTGGTCACCCTCGTGGTCGCCGAGTCCGCCCCGGTACCCGGCATGCAGTCGGAGCACGCGGAGATCCTGCGGATCACCCGGCACCCCACCTCCGTGGTGGAGCTGGCCGCCGAACTGTCCCTCCCGGTGAGCATCACCAAGATCCTGCTCACCGACCTCCTCGCCGCGGGCCGGGTCAGCGCCCGCCACCCGAAGAAGGCCGCCGTCATCGACCCCGACGTCCTGGAACAGGTGCTCGTTGGACTCCGTAACCTCTGACCCTCCGCGCAGCCCCCTCGGCGCCACCGCCGACAACGGCCTGAAGATCGTGATCGTCGGCGGCTTCGGCGTCGGCAAGACCACCCTCGTCCGCTCGGTCAGCGAGATACGCCCCCTCAGCACCGAGGAGACGATGACCGAGGCCGGCGAGCACGTCGACGACACCGACGGCGTCCGCGGCAAGCGGGCGACCACCGTCGCCTTCGACTTCGGCCGCATCACGCTCGACGCCCGCAACGTGCTGTACCTGTTCGGCGCCCCCGGCCAGGAACGGTTCTGGTTCCTGTGGGACCGCCTCTTCTCCGGCACGCTCGGCGCCGTCGTCCTCGTCGACACCCGCCGCATCGACGACAGTTGGTACGCCATCGACCGCCTGGAACACCGCGGCACCCCCTTCATCGTGGCCTGCAACGACTTCGGCGGCCCGGCCCACCCGCCCGGGCGCCTGCGCGAGGCCCTCGATCTCGACCCGGACGTCCCGCTGCTCGACTGCGACGCCCGCTCCCGCGCCTCCGGCAAGCGGGTGCTGATCACGCTGGTGGAGCACGTCAGGAACCGGTACGCCCGCCAAGCCCCCGTCACCGAACAGGAGTTGGCACTGTGACCGCCCCCACCGCCCGCACCGCACCCGGCGTGCCCCCACCCCCCGTCCCGCTCGGCGGCCCCGGCTTCCAGGCCGACCCGGCCCGCCTGTACCGGGAGCTTCGGCGCGAGCACGGCGCCGTCACACCGGTGCTGCTCGACGGCGACGTACCGGCGTGGCTGGTGCTCGGCTACCGCGAACTGCACCAGGTGACCGGCGATCCGGTGCTCTTCAGCCGGGACTCCGAGCTGTGGAACCAGTGGGATCGCATCCCCGCCGACTGGCCGCTGCTGCCGATGATCGGCCGCAGACAGCCGTCGATCCTCTACACCGTCGGCGAACGCCACCGCGAGCGGGCAGCGATGATCAGCGACGCGCTGGAGGCCGTCGACCCCTCCGAACTGCGCGGTTACGCCGAGAGGTTCGCCGACGAGCTGATCGACGCGGTCTGCGCGCGGGGCGAGACGGACCTCGTCGCGGAGTACGCCATGCTGCTCCCGGTGCGGGTGCTGGCCCGCCTGTACGGCTTCGCGGACGAGCAGGGTCCGGGTCTGGTGGCCGCCCTCAACGACATGGTCGACGGCCGGGAACGGGCGATCGCCGGGCAGACGCACCTGGCCACGTCGATGGCCCGGCTGCTGGCCGACCGCCGCGCGGCGCCCGCGGACGACGTCGTGTCGCGGATGCTCGGCAACCGCGCCGGCTTCGGCGACGAGGAGATCATCCAGGACCTGATGGTCATGCTGGCGGCCGGCCACCAGCCCACCGCCGACTGGATCGGCAACTCGCTGCGCCTGATGCTGACCGACGACCGGTTCGCCGCTTCCCTGTTCGGCGGCCGCAACAGCGTCGCCGACGCCATGAACGAGGTGCTGTGGGAGGACACCCCCACCCAGAACGTGGCCGGCCGCTGGGCCCTGCGGGACACCCAGCTCGGCGGCCGTCGCATCCGCGCCGGGGACCTGCTGATCCTCGGCCTGCAGGGCGCCAACTCCGACCCGCAGGTCCGCACCGACGGCTCCGCGCTCACCGGCGGCAACAGCGCGCACTTCTCCTTCGGGCACGGCGAGCACCGGTGCCCGTTCCCCGCGCAGGAGATCGCCGAGGTGATCGCGCGCACCGCCATCGAGGTCGTACTGGACCGCCTCCCCGACATCGACCTGGCGGCCGCACCGGAGTCCCTCACCCGCCGCCCCTCCCCCTGGCTGAGAGGCCTGACCGCCCTCCCCGTCCGCTTCACCCCCGTACCGGTCCTCTGACCCCACGCCCCGCCCGGCCGAACCACCCTGCCCGTCCGACCCCACCCCTGCCTCGGGAGGCACCCGTATGACGACGACCGGCATCGAAGAGACCCGTACCGAGGAGACCCGCATCGCGTTGGACCCCTTCGTCGCCGACCTCGACGGCGAGAGCGCGCGCCTCAGGGCCGCCGGGCCGCTGGCCGCCGTGGAGCTTCCCGGCGGTGTCCCCGTCTGGGCGGTCACGCGGCACGCCGAGGCCAAGCAGCTGCTGACCGACCCCCGGCTGGTGAAGGACATCGACGTCTGGGGCGCCTGGCAGCGCGGCGAGATCCCCGCGGACTGGCCACTGATCGGCCTCGCCAACCCCGGCCGCTCCATGCTCACGGTGGACGGCGCCGACCACCGCCGTATGCGCACGCTGGTGGCGCAGGCACTGACACCGCGCCGCGTGGAGGAGATGCGCGGCCGGATCACCGAGCTGACGGAGGGGCTGCTCGACAAGCTCCCCTCGGACGGCGAGGTCGTCGACCTGAAGGCCGCCTTCGCCTACCCGCTGCCCATGTACGTCATCGCCGACCTGATGGGCATGGACGAGGCCCGGCTCCCCCGCCTGAAGGAGCTGTTCGAGAAGTTCTTCTCGACGCAGACCCCGCCCGACGAGGTCGTCGCCACCCTCACCGAACTCGCGGGCATCATGGCGGACACCGTCGCCGCCAAGCGTGCCGAGCCCGGCAACGACCTCACCTCGGCCCTGATCCTGGCCTCCGAGGACGGCGACCACCTCACCGACGAGGAGATCGTCTCCACGCTCCAGCTGATGGTCGCGGCGGGCCACGAGACGACGATCTCCCTCATCGTCAACGCGGTGGTGCAGCTGTCACTCCATCCGGAGCAGCGGGCGCTGGTCCTCGCCGGGAAGGCCGACTGGTCCTTGGTCGTCGAGGAGACCCTGCGCCACTCCACCCCCACCTCCCACGTGCTGATCCGCTTCGCCACCGAGGACGTCCAGGTCGGCGACCGGACCCTGCCCGCGGGCGACGCGCTGATCGTGTCGTACGCCGCCATCGGCCGCGACGAGCACGCCCACGGCCCGACCGCCGGGGACTTCGACGTCACCCGGACCTCCCCGAACCGGCACATCAGCTTCGGCCACGGCCCGCACGTCTGCCCGGGCGCCGCCCTCTCCCGCCTCGAAGCAGGCGTCGCCCTCCCGGCCCTGTACGCCCGTTTCCCGGACCTCGACCTGGCGGTCCCGGCCACCGCCCTGCGCCACAAGCCGGTGGTCACCCAGAACGACCTCTTCGAACTGCCGGTCCGCCTGACCAGGTAGATCCTGGTGGGTTCCGACAAGTCCACGAACCGGAGGAGTCGTCTCATCGAACGGACACGTTTCCGTCCGGTTTCGCCGAGGGGATACGCTCCGGCTCGTGGCTGAGATCCAGATTCCTTCTGACATCAAGCCCGCGGACGGACGTTTCGGCGCGGGTCCCTCCAAGGTGCGGACGGAGGCGCTGGACGCCCTCGCCGCGACCGGTACCTCCCTCCTCGGTACGTCCCACCGCCAGGCCCCCGTGAAGAACCTGGTCGGCCAGGTCCGCGAGGGCATCTCCCAGCTGTTCTCCCTCCCCGAGGGCTACGAGGTCGTCCTCGGCAACGGCGGCTCGACGGCCTTCTGGGACATCGCGACCCATGGCCTGATCGAGAACAAGTCGCAGCACCTGACCTTCGGCGAGTTCAGCTCGAAGTTCGCCAAGGCCGCGAAGCTCGCCCCCTGGCTGGCCGAGCCGACCGTGATCGCCTCCGACCCCGGCACCCACCCCGAGCCGCAGGCCGAGGCGGGCGTCGACGTCTACGCGTTCACCCACAACGAGACCTCCACCGGTGTCGCCGCCCCGATCAAGCGGGTCGCCGACGCCGACGAGGGCGCACTGGTCCTGGTCGACGCGACCTCCGGCGCGGGCGGCCTCCCGGTGGACGTGTCGGAGACCGACGTCTACTACTTCGCCCCGCAGAAGTCCTTCGCCTCCGACGGCGGCCTGTGGATCGGCGTCTTCTCCCCGGCCGCGATCGAGCGCGCCGAGCGCATCCACGCGTCCGGCCGCCACGTCCCGGAGTTCTTCTCGCTCCCGACGGCGATCGACAACTCCCGCAAGAACCAGACGTACAACACCCCGGCCCTCGCCACCCTCTTCCTGCTGAACCAGCAGTTGGAGTGGATCAACGGCCAGGGCGGTCTCGCCTGGTCCACGGCCCGGACGAAGGACTCCTCGACCCGCCTGTACAGCTGGGCGGAGGAGTCGAAGCACGCGACCCCGTTCGTCACCGACCCGGCCAAGCGCTCGGCGGTCATCGGCACGATCGACTTCGCCGACGAGGTCGACGCGGCGGCCGTCGCCAAGGTCCTGCGCGCCAACGGCATCGTCGACACCGAGCCCTACCGCAAGCTGGGCCGCAACCAGCTGCGCGTGGCGATGTTCCCGGCGATCGACCCGGCGGACGTCGAGGCGCTGACGAAGTGCGTCGACTACGTGATCGAGAGGCTGTAACTCCCTGGTCAGCCCCTTGGTCAATCCCCTTTGTGGCGCAGCTTGTTGCAGGGCCCTGTCGGTGACAGGGCCCTCGCTGTTGGGTACGGCCGTGGCATGAACAGACCGATACCGGGCACCGCGGAGTTCGCGGTGCGGCACATCCTCAGCGACAAGGTGACGGGCTTCCTCGTCCGTACCCGTCGGATCACCTGGCGGGACAGCATCTTCCGGGTGCGCCGGCCGCAGGCGGGCAAGCAGACCGTCGAGGTCACCTGCCCCGTGTGCGACGCGTCCCTGCTGGCCGAGGTCCGCACCGAGGCACGCACCCGCCGGACCAGTGTCATCCTGCTGACCCTGGCCGCCCTCTGCCTGCTCGTCCTCCTCACGGCGTTCCCCTACGTCGTCCACGAGGGCGGCAAGACACTGCCCGAGGGCCAGTCGCTGCCGACCCTGTTCCCCATCAGCGTCGGGGCGATCGTCCTCGCGATCGCCGTCGGTCCCGCGCTCTTCCTCCAGGGCCGCGCCTACAACGGCGTCACCCTCCTCGACGCCCCCAAACCCCGCCGCATCCACGGCATCAAGCCCGTGAAAAAGGGCCCCAGGCGCTGAACACCGGCAACGACGAAGGGGCGCCCGGCACCCACCGCCGGACGCCCCTCCCGCTCAGGTCGCCGAGCACTGCGGGGTCGGTACCGCGCCCCCACCCGGGGCGCCCCCGAACCCGAAGCTCGTCGAACCGCCCACGGGGACAGCACCGTTGTGAGCGGCGTTCGCCGCGGTCACCGTCGTACCGGTCTGCGTGTACGACGCGTTCCACATGCTGGTGACCTGCTGGGAGCCGCTCCAGGTCCACGTCACCTTCCACGAACTCAGCGCCGTGCTCCCGGTGTCGGTCACCGTCACCTGGGCGTTGAACCCGCTCCCCCAGTCACTGCTGACGGCGTAGGAGGCCGAGCAGGAAGCCGTGCCCCCGCCGCCTCCGCCACCACCCGTACCGGTGCCGGGGAAGAGAGGTGCCTTGATGCTCGCCAGGTAGCCGTCCTTCACGGTGTCCACGGTCTGCCAGTCGTCCTTCAGGAGCCCGCCCGTGTCACCTGAGTCGGGATTCCAGGACCAGAACGTCCACTGGAAGGAGTCCCCGCCGTACGTCGACGTCGGCCGCAGGTAGCTCACCAGCGCCGCCAGCCACTTCTGGTCGGTCGTCGAGGCGAGCGTCGTACCGAACTCGCCCACCCACACCGGCGCGAGGTTCTGCTTGAAGACGTAGCCCCAGTACTTGTCCCAGACGCCGGGCAGGTTGGCGGGGAAGGAGGGGTCGCTGAACCAGGGCTGCTGGGCCACGCTGGTGGCGTAGTCGTGGGCGGAGTACACGAGACGGCCGGCGACGTTCAGCCGTACCGGGTACTGCGCGACCCCCATCAGGTTGCCGCCCCACCAGCCGGAGACGCCGTTGTAGGTCTGCACGCCCTCGACGAAGATCAGCAGGCTGGGGTTGACGGAGAGCACGGCGTTCCCGGCGCGCTCCGCGGCCAGCCGCCAGTCGGTCGCCGCGTCCCCGCAGCCCCAGCAGGCCGGGTCGTGCGGCTCGTTGTGCAGGTCGATGCCGATGACGGTGTCCTGGCCCTGGTACCGGGCCGCGAGGGCCTTCAGGTCGGCGATCCACGTCGACTCGGGGACGGACGAGGTGTACCAGAGCGCGGACTGGCCGCCGGCGTCCGGCCGGTGCCGGTCGAGGATCACCTTGAGGCCGTCCTGACCGGCGTACGCCACGATCTTGTCCATGACCTGGAGGGAGTTGAGGCCTCGCAGGTCCGCGTTCTTGCCGCCGCTGAAGTCGATGCTGTCGGGGACGGTCGTGGACTTGAAGACGTCGTCGCTGTACGGGAGCCGGATGGTGTTGTAGCCCAGCGATCTCATCTGGTCGATCATGGACCGGTAGTCGCGGGACCACAGGCCGTGGACGACGTGGTTTCCGGTCTCGAAGCCGAACCAGTTGACACCGGCGATCCGGACCGGCTGCCCGGCCGCGTCCAGGATCTGGCGTCCGCTGGTGTGCCAGTAACCGGCGCCGGCCGCCCCGGACGTGCCCGCCGCATGGGCCGCGTGCACGCCGGCCAGGGGCAGCACGAGCGCCGCGGCGACGGCGCACAGCGCTCTTCGCAGGTTGCGGAACATGTGCCTGGTTCCTTTCGGGTTGGCGCGGCCCCGGAACCGGTGGGAGCGCTCCCACTCCCGCGCGTCTTCCAGCAAACAGATAGGTCATGCTCGCGTCAAGAGAACGGTCGAAGGCGACCACGCGCCCTCAGTCCCGTCGCCTCAGCCGCCGCACCCCGAACACGCCCGCCGCCAGGACCGCCACCGCCAGCGCACCGATCTTGACGTTGCCGCCCAGGCCGCCGCCACCCGCCCCCGAAGCACCCGAACTGCCGCTCCCGGAGCCCGACTTGGAACCGCCGCCCGGCACGTCCACCGCCTGCACGGGGCTGTTCTTGCCCTCGCTGCCGTACAGGAGCTTGGTGCCGTCCAGCGAGTAGCTGACGGACTCGCCCTGGCCCTGCAACGGCACGTCCAGTTGGCCCTCCCGCTTGATCCGCCCCCCGTTCCAGGCGTAGTAGATACCGCCGAAGTACCCGCGCACGGCGAGTTGCCGGCCGTCCGGGGAGATGGCCGCGTCGGTGGCCCACAGGTCGACGGTGGCGACGGGGCGGAAGATGTTGGCGTGGGTGGACGAGAGAGTGGCCGGGCCCTCGAACAGGTGGCCGCCCTCCTCGTTCTTGTCGACGATGTACGGACGGCCGGTCTTCGGGTCGACGACCAGCGACTCTGCGTTGCGCGGTCCGTTCGCGTACTTCACCACGTACTGCGTGGCCCGGATGGTCTGGTCGACGAGGTTCTTCGGCTCGGGCAGCCGGTAGATCCACACGTACGGCCACTTGCCGCCGAGGTTGTCGCCGATGTCACCGACGTAGATCCGGTCGTCGGGCCCGATGGAGATGGCCTCCACGTCACGCGGCGTGCCGACGCCCTCCAGCGTGATCGTGGCCACCGTCTTCCCGGTGGCGCTGTCGACGGCGTAGATGTACGGGCCGTCACCGCTGTCGTTGTGGGTCCAGTAGATCCCGGGGTGGAGGTGGGAGGCGGCCAGTCCGCTGGACTCGGCGACGCGCGGGTCGGTGATCGTGAACCCCTTGTCCCCCCTGTCGCCCTTGTCGCCGTTCCCGTCGGCGGCGGAGGCGGGCACGGCGAGGACGCTCATGAGCAGGGCCCCGGCCAGTGCCGTGGCCGGCACTGGCAGAGCGAACGGTCGGCGCATGTGGCCCAGCCTGCCATCAGGGACGCCGGTCCGCCGTGCGCGCCGCTCGCACTCTCCGTGGCGGGCCTCACACCCGGCCCGTCCGATTGGTCCCTTCGTGATCGTCCATCATGAGCGGATGCTCAGGTTCATGCCGGTCGGCGACTCCATGACGATCGGAAGCGCGGGTGAACACACCTGGCGGTACCGCCTGTGGCAGCATCTGCGCGAGACGCACGGCGGCGCGTTCGCCCTGGTCGGCCCGCGCGAGACGCTGTACGACAAGGCGACGGACGCGCCGACCTCGTACGCGTACGCGGACCCGGACTTCCCCCGCGCCCACCTGGCCGGCTGGGGCGAGGGCTGGGTGCACATGGCCCCGCTGATCGGCGCCACGGTCCGCACGCACCGGGCCGACGTGCTGCTGGTCTCCCTCGGCCTGATCGACCTGGGCTTCTACACGAACGCGGAGCAAACGGCGGACAACGTCCGGGCGTTCGTCGAGCAGGCGAGGTCGGCCAACGCCCGCGTCCGGGTGGCCGTCCTCCCGGTGATCCCGAACGTCCGCGCGGCCGAGGACGGCCCCTTCGCGGCGCAGGTCGCCCTCTTCAACGACCTGCTGGCGAAGGTCCTCGCCGACCTGGACGAACCCCGTTCCCCGCTCCTGCTGGTCCCGCCCCCGCCCTCGTACGACATCCACCTCGGCACCTACGACGGGACGCACCCGAACGCCAGCGGCGAACACAAGATCGCGGCCGCCTTCGCCGACGCCCTGCACCAGGCCTGGGACATGGGCGGACCGTACGGCGGGTAGCCCCGAACGATCGGGCAGGTGTTCCTCTCCGCGTGTCCTGGTCACCGTGCGTATCGTTGTACTGCGCGGCTGTTGCTCGTCGACGGGGCAGCCGGGGAGGAGCGCCACGATGACCGTCCTTGACGACAGGATCGAGATGGCCGACGCCGACGCCGACACCGAGCGTTTGGACGAGTGGTTCGAACGGCTTGAGCGTATGCCCGTCCCCGAAGGATTCAGGGTCGAGATCGTCGGGGGCAACGTTTTCATGACGCCACAGCGGGACACCCACTGGCTGATCATCCGCGAGTTCCTCTGGGCACTCGAGGACCGGTTCGGGCGGAAGGTCAAGGTCTTCTCGGACGTCCGCATCGACTTCCCGGGCCACGAGAACGGCTTCTGCCCCGATGTCGCCCTGCTCAAGGACTCGGCGAAGAAGGACGAAAAAGGCCGGTGGCGCTACCAGGACGTCCAGTTCGTCGCCGAGGTCATCTCGGAAGGCACGGCCCACAACGACTACGTGCCGAAGCGGCTGACCTACGCGGAGGCCGGGGTCCCGCTGTACGTCATCGCAGATCCCTACCAAGGCACCTGTCTCGTCCACACCGACCCGCGGCAGGGCGACTACGCCGAGCCCACGAAGGTGGACTTCGGCACCGACCTCGACCTGACCGGCACCGTGGTCGACCTCGTCCTCAAGACCGACGAGTTCCCCCGCGACTGACTGACAGAATCCGTCGCATGGCGATCATCCACAACACCACCCTCAAGCCCACCAAGCTGGAACTGCTCACCGCCTGGCTGCCCACCCGCCCCTGGTACGTCGGTGCCGGCGAGCCGGAGCTGACCAAGGCCGGCGGGTTCCGCCTTGACGACCCGGCGGGCGAGGTCGGGATCGAGTTCATGGTGGCCCTCGACACCTCAGGCCCCGAACCCGTCGCCTACCACGTGCCCCTCACCTACCGCGGCGCCCCGCTCCCCGGCGCCGAGGACGCTCTCATCGGCACCATGGAGCACGGCGTGCTCGGCCCCCGCTGGGCCTACGACGGTGTCCACGACCCGGTGCTGTACGCCCAGCTCCTGGCCCTGTTCGAGGGCCGCGTCCAGGCCCAGGCGCAGAGCCTCACCGACACCCCCGACCACGAGGTCACCCGCTCCTACGCCGGCACCGGTCTCCCCTCCCCCCACTGGCCCGTCACCGTCACCGACGACCAGGACGGCACCGCCCTCGGTTCCGGCCTGCGCATCCGCCGGATCCTGCGCCCCACCGACCCGGACACCGTCCCCGAGGGAGCCGCCGGTCAGGTGACCGGTGCCTGGGAATCCCCGGACGGCATCCGGATCCGTTCCGTGGTGGCCTTCCTGGAGCCCGCCGCCCCGAGGCCCCTTGCCTAGAGCGCGCTCCACGTCGTTGGCTAGGTGGTCATGAAGTACACGCAGCTCGGACGCACGGGACTCAAGGTCAGCCGACTGGTCCTCGGCACGATGAACTTCGGACCGCAGACGAACGAGACGGACAGCCACGCGATCATGGACGCGGCGCTGGACGCGGGCATCAACTTCTTCGACACGGCGAACGTGTACGGCTGGGGCGAGAACAAGGGCCGTACCGAATCGATCATCGGCAACTGGTTCGCGCAGGGTGGCGGGCGACGCGACAAGGTCGTCCTCGCCACCAAGGTCTACGGCAACATGGCGGCCGACGGCGAGTCCTGGCCCAACCACGACAAGCTCTCCGCCCTCAACATCCGCCGCGCGGTGGACGCGTCGCTGAAGCGGCTCCAGACCGACCACATCGACGTCTACCAGTTCCACCACGTCGACCGCGCCACCCCGTTCGAGGAGATCTGGCAGGCCATCGACACCCTGGTCACCCAGGGCAAGATCCTCTACGTCGGCTCCTCCAACTTCCCCGGCTACAAGATCGCCCAGGCCAACGAGGTCGCCGCCCGGCGCGGCGGGACCATCGGCCTGGTCAGCGAGCAGTGCCTCTACAACCTCGCCGAGCGGCGCGCCGAGATGGAGGTCATCCCGGCCGCGCAGGAGTACGGCCTCGGGGTGATCCCCTGGTCGCCGCTGCACGGCGGTCTGCTGGGCGGTGTGATCAAGAAGGAGGTCGAGGGCGGCCGCAGGGCGAGCGGCCGGGCCGCGGACTCCCTCGCCAACACCACCATCCGCGCGCAGGTGCAGGCGTACGAGGACCTGCTCGACAAGCACGGCGTCGAGCCGGGTGAGGCCGCCCTCGCCTGGCTGCTGACCCGCCCGGGAGTGACCGGCCCCATCGTCGGCCCGCGTACGGCCGAACAGCTCGCGTCGGCGATCAGCGCCGTCGAGCTGGAGCTGAGCGAGGAGCTGCTGGCCGGTCTCGACGAGATCTTCCCGGGTCCGGGGCCCTCCCCGGAGGCCTTCGCCTGGTAGGCGGCACGACGGTGTGGCGGCGGCGGTCGGTTCGGCTACTTTCCGAGCGCCGCCGCCAACGCCACCACCACGAACAACAGCACGAGCGCACCGGCCATGATCCGGTTCCGGGTCTTCGGGTCCACGTACCCGAGCCTAACCGGCCCCTCCGAGCGCCCAACGGGCGACCGCCTCGTAGCGGGGCTGCTCCCCGGGAACGCCGGACTTCGGCAGGTTGCTGCGCACGAGCGCCAGCTCGTCCACGGTCCAGCTACGGCCCTCGAACCCCGCCAGTTCCGTCAGGAACGGCTGCACGTCCACCGCGTCCCGGCTGCGTGCCAGCGTCAGATGGGCCTTGTAGCGCCGGTGGTCGCCCATCGGCACGCCCGCCTTCCGCGCAGCCGCCTCCGCCCGGTCGGCCAGCAGCCGCAGGGCCGGGACGTCGCCGAACACCCCGGCCCACAGCGCCCGCCCGTGCCCGAACTGTCCGCCGCCGCGCAGCTCCAGCGGGAAGGGGTCGGTACGGCGGGCCGCCCGCTCCAGCCTGGCCGACAGCTCCGGTACGACGTCGTCGTCCACCTCGCCGTAGAAGGCGAGCGTGAGGTGCCAGCCGGGGCGGCCGGTCCAGCGCAGCCGGTCCGCGCCGGGCAGCGCGCGCAAGCGGTCGACCTCGTCGGCGAGTTCCCGTACGGCGTCCTCGGGCGGCAGCACGGCGGCGAAGAGTCTCACGCTGCCGCCGCCAGTTCCTCGCGCGGCACGAACCGCACGACCGGATGGCCGCGGTGCCAGCCGAGCGTGAGCCGTAGTCCGCCCACCCGGGCCAGGAGCAGGCCGATGACGACCGCCGCGCCCGCCGCGATCGCGCCGCCGACCGCCAGGCCCGCCCGGACGCCGTAGGTGTCGCTGATCCAGCCGGCGATGGGCGCGCCGATGGGGGTGCCGCCCATGAAGACCATCATGTAGAGGGACATCACCCGTCCCCGCATGGCGGGGTCGGTGGCCATCTGGACGGTGGTGTTGGCGGTGACGTTGACCGTCATGCCGAACATGCCGAGCGGGACCATGATCAGGGCGAAGAGCCACAGGGACGGCGCCACGGCCGCCACCAGTTCCAGCCCTCCGAAGGCCGCCGCCGCCGCGATCATCACCCGCATCTTCGCCGTTCCGCGCCGGGCCGCGAGCAGGGCGCCGACCAGGGAGCCGACCGCCATCAGCGTGTTGAAGGCGCTGTAGGCGCCGGCGCCGGAGTGGAAGACGTTGTCGGCGAAGGCCGAGAGGTAGACGGGGAAGTTGAAGCCGAAGGTGCCGACGAACCCGATGAGGACGATCGTCCAGATCAGGTCGGGCCGCCCGGCGACGTAGTGCAGGCCCTCCCGCAGCTGGCCCTTGCCGCGCGGCGCCCGCTCCACGACGTGCAGTTCCCGGGCCCGCATCAGCAGCAGGCCGGCGATCGGCGCGGCGAAGGACAGGCCGTTGACGAGGAACGCCCAGCCGGTGCCCACACCGGTGATCATCACACCGGCGACGGCGGGGCCGACGAGCCGGGCGGACTGGAAGTTCGCCGAGTTCAGGCTGACCGCGTTCTGCAGCTGCTCCGGGCCGACCATCTCGGAGACGAAGGACTGCCGGGCCGGGTTGTCGAGGACCGTGGCGAGGCCGACGGCGAAGGCGGCGACGTAGACGTGCCAGACCTGGACGTGGCCGGAGAAGGTCAGCAGGGCCAGGGCGATTCCGGTCAGGGCCATCGCGGACTGGGTGAACAGCAGCGTGGGGCGCTTGGGCAGACGGTCGACGAGGACACCGCCGTAGAGGCCGAAGAGCAGCATCGGCAGGAACTGCAGGGCGGTGGTGACGCCGACGGCGGTCGCGGAGCCGGTGAGGCTGAGGACCAGCCAGTCCTGGGCGATGCGCTGCATCCAGGTGCCGATGTTCGAGACGACCTGGCCGGCGAAGAAGAGCCGGTAGTTGCGGACCTTCAGCGAGCTGAACATCGAGGACTTGCGGGCGGCTCTGGGGGCGGGCGGGGAGGTGTGGGGGGTGGTCGGTGCGGGGGCGGATTCTGCTCCGGGTCCCGAACTCAAAGGGTTCGCCTCCTCTTTTCAGTGCTCCGTACTGCTGCTTACAGGTGCGCGAGCTTCTCCAGCACGGGGGCGGCGGCGCGCAGTTTGGCCCACTCGTCCTCGTCCAGGCCCTCGACCAGGCCCGCCAGGAACGCGTTGCGTTTGGCGCGGCTCTCCTTGAGCATGGCCTCGGCCTGCTCGGTCTTGGTGACGACCTTCTGCCGCCGGTCCTCGGGGTGCGGCTCCAGCCGCACCAGTCCCTTGGCCTCCAGCAGCGCGACGATGCGGGTCATCGACGGCGGCTGCACGTGCTCCTTGCGGGCGAGTTCGCCCGGGGTGGCACTGCCGTAGTTCGACAGGGTGCCCAGCACCGACATCTCGGTGGGGCTCAGCGACTCGTCGACGCGCTGGTGCTTGAGCCGACGGGACAGCCGCATGACGGCTGAGCGAAGGGAGTTCACGGCGGCAGCGTCGTCGCCATGCGTGAGGTCCGGCATGTCTTTAGCGTAACTCATTACTCTCGCTAAACAAGCTGGCGCGCAGGGCGATTCCCGTGACCCTGGCCACTGACACGAGAGCTTCACCCTTACGGGTGAGAGGGCGGCGGAAAGTGACCAGCTCCCCGATCCCGGCAGCGACCCTCGTGTCCATGGGGACAGAAGTGCTCAGCCTGCGAATAGACGGGGAGCTGCTCGAGCGGCTCAGGGACCACGCGTCCAAGAGGGGGATGAGCGTCCAGGACTATGTGGTCCGGACGCTCGTCCGTGATGACTTCGACGAGCGGTTCCAGAGCGCCGTCGAGGAGACCGAGAGGTTCTACGGGGTCACGTGAGGCCCAGGGCCGGCATCAGGTAGTAGAAGCCGAACACCGCCGCGACGACGTACATCGGCACCGGGATCTCCCGGCCGCGCCCGGCCACCAGGCGCAGCACCACGAAGGTGAGGAAGCCCATGCCGATGCCGTTGGTGATCGAGTAGGTGAAGGGCATCATCACCATCGTCACGAAGGCCGGGATGGCGAGGGTGTGGTCGGCCCAGTCGATCTCCTTGACCGACCCGGCCAGGATCAGGAAGCCGACCGCGAGCAGGGCCGGGGTGGCCGCCTGGGACGGGACCATGGTGGCGACGGGGGTCAGGAACAGCGCCACGGCGAACAGCGCGCCGGTGACGACGTTCGCGAACCCGGTACGGGCCCCCTCGCCGACGCCGGCCGTGGACTCCACGAAGCAGGTGGTGGCCGAGGAGGAGCTGGCGCCGCCCGCGGCGACCGCGATGCCGTCGACGAAGAGGACCTTGTTGATGCCGGGCATCTCGCCCTGGGCGTTGGTCAGCCTGGCCTCGTCGCTGACGCCCATGATCGTTCCCATCGCGTCGAAGAAGCACGACAGCAGGACCGTGAAGACGAAGAGGATCCCGGTCAGCACGCCGACGTGGGAGAAGCCGCCGAAGAGGCTGACCTTGCCGATCAGGCCGAAGTCGGGGGTGGCGACCGGGTTGCCGGGCCACTTGGGCGTCGTCAGGCCCCAGGACGGGATCTTCGCCACCGCGTTGATGATCACCGCGAGGACGGTCATCGTGACGATCGAGATCAGGATCGCGCCGGAGACCTTACGGACGATCAGCGCGAGGGTGAGCAGCGCGCCGAGAATGAAGACCAGCACCGGCCAGCCGCTCAGGTGACCGTTCGCGCCGAGCTGGAGCGGGACGGTGGTCTGGGCGGCGTCCGGGATGCGGGAGACGAAGCCGGAGTCGACGAGCCCGATCAGCATGATGAACAGGCCGATGCCGATGGAGATCGCCTTGCGCAGGCTGTAGGGCACGGCGTTCATCACGCGCTCGCGCAGCCCGGTGGCGACCAGCAGCATCACCACGAAGCCGGCCAGCACGACCATGCCCATCGCGTCCGGCCAGGACATCCGGGGCGCGAGCTGGAGGGCGACGACCGAGTTCACACCGAGGCCGGCCGCGAGCGCGATCGGCACGTTGCCGACGACGCCCATGAGGAGGGTCGTGAACGCCGCGGTCAGCGCGGTCGCGGTGACCAGCTGGCCGTTGTCCAGGTGGTGCCCGTACATGTCCTTCGCGCTGCCCAGGATGATCGGGTTGAGCACGATGATGTAGGCCATCGCGAAGAAGGTGGCGAAGCCGCCACGGATCTCCCGGGGGAGCGTGCTGCCCCGCTCGGAGATCTTGAAGTAGCGGTCGAGCACACCCGACGCGGGGGTGTTCCCCGGCTGCTGCGGGGCGGTGGCCTTGGCGGGAGCCGAGGTGGACATTGGATGTTCCTACGAGCAGAAGTGGACAGACGCAAACGGTTTCAGTATGAACATATGAACGCACGGACGCTATCTCCGCGCGTAGACCCGCCTTCGACCGGGGTGGACCCGCGGAGAACCGCGTAGACCCGATCGCCTCGTAAGCTGTCCTCCATGGCGAAGTGGACCGCGAAGCACGAGGCGCCGGAGCCCCTGGAGGGGCCCGTCGTCGCCACCATCACCGGCGGCACGATCCTCTGGTTCGTCCTCTTCCTGGTGCAGCTGCCGTTCTACGGCTGGTTCCACGACCACGGCCACACCTGGTGGCTGTGGACGTGCCTGACCGGTGGCGTGCTCGGCCTGTACGGCGTCTGGTTCGTCAGGAAGCGGGACGCGGCGATCAAGCGCGCGGCGGTACCGGGGTCGGGTGCCGGGGAGTAACTTCCTACAACCGCCGCAGGACCCCTGCTCCTCCGCAGGTCGGAACTTTCCGTCACTCGGCGGGTGAAGGCGCAAAACCGCACGTACCGTCGAATGCATGACGCGAATCGACGCGGGCGCCGAGCTCGACCCCGTGCACCCCGTGCCCGCCCCGGTGGCGACGCGCGGACTGACCCCGGCCGAGGTCGCCGAGCGGGTCGCGCGGGGCCAGGTCAACGACGTACCGGTGCGCAGCAGCCGGTCGATGGGCGAGATCGTCCGGGCGAACGTGTTCACCCGGTTCAACGCGATCATCGGCCTGCTCTGGCTGATCATGCTGTTCGTCGCACCGTTCCAGGACAGCCTGTTCGGGTACGTGATCCTCGCCAACACCGGTATCGGCATCATCCAGGAGTGGCGGGCGAAACGGACCCTGGACTCCCTCGCCGTGATCGGGGAGGCCCGGCCGACGGTACGGCGGGACGGGGTGGCCGGCCAGGTCAGTACCTCCGAGATCGTCCTGGACGACCTGATCGAGATCGGGCCCGGCGACAAGGCCGTGGTCGACGGCGTGTGCGTCGAGGCCGACGGTCTGGAGATCGACGAGTCGCTGCTGACCGGGGAGGCCGACCCGGTGGCCAAGCGGCCCGGCGACCGGATCATGTCCGGCAGCTTCGTCGTCGCGGGCGGCGGCGCCTTCCAGGCCACCAACGTCGGCCGCGAGGCCTACGCCGCCCAACTGGCCGAGGAGGCGTCCCGCTTCACCCTCGTCCACTCCGAACTGCGCACCGGCATCTCCACGATCCTCAAGTACGTGACCTGGATGATGATCCCGACCGCGATCGGCCTCGTCATCAGCCAACTGGTCGTCAAGCAGCACGGCATCAAGGACTCGATCGCACGCACCGTCGGCGGCATCGTGCCGATGGTCCCCGAGGGCCTGGTCCTGCTGACCTCTGTGGCCTTCGCCATAGGCGTGATCCGCCTTGGCCGGAAACAGTGCCTGGTGCAGGAACTCCCCGCCATCGAGGGCCTCGCCCGCATCGACACCGTCTGCCTCGACAAGACCGGCACCCTCACCGAGGGCGGCATGGACGTCACCGAGCTCAGGCCGCTGCAGGGCGCCGACGAGTCGTACGTCCGCAAGGTCCTCGGCGCCCTCGGCGAGTCCGACCCGCGGCCCAACGCGTCCCTGCAGGCGATCATCGACGCCTACCCGGACGTGGAGGACTGGCGCTGCACCGAGTCCCTCCCCTTCTCCTCCGCCCGCAAGTACAGCGGCGCCACCTTCAGCGAGGGCGACGGCCAGTCCAGCACCTGGCTGCTGGGGGCGCCGGACGTGCTGCTGGGCGCGGACGACCCCGCCCTGCTGGAGACCGACCGCCTCAACGAGCAGGGCCTGCGGGTCCTGCTGCTCGCCCGCTCCTCCCGCGACCTGGACGACACCGAGCCGGCCCGGGGCGCCCGCCCCACCGCCCTGGTCGTCCTCGAACAGCGGCTGCGCCCCGACGCGGCCGACACCCTGCGCTACTTCGCCGAGCAGGACGTCCACGCCAAGGTCGTCTCCGGCGACAACGCGGTGTCGGTGGGCGCGGTGGCCGCGAAACTGGGCCTGACCGGCAGGGCGGTCGACGCCCGCGGCCTGCCCGCCGAGCAGGAGGAGCTGGCGAGGTCCCTGGACGACGGCACGGTCTTCGGCCGGGTCACCCCGCAGCAGAAGCGGAACATGGTGGGGGCGCTCCAGTCCCGTGGCCACACCGTCGCGATGACCGGCGACGGCGTGAACGACGTACTGGCCCTGAAGGACGCGGACATCGGTGTCTCGATGGGCTCGGGCTCCGAGGCCACCCGCGCGGTGGCTCAGATAGTCCTCCTGAACAACAGCTTCGCCACCCTGCCGTCGGTGGTGGCGGAGGGCCGCCGGGTGATCGGCAACATCACGCGGGTGGCGACGCTCTTCCTCGTCAAGACGGTCTACTCCGTCCTGCTGGCGATCATGGTGGTCTGCTCCGGGGTCGAGTACCCCTTCCTGCCCCGGCACCTGACGCTGCTGTCCACCCTCACCATCGGCGTCCCGGCCTTCTTCCTGGCCCTGGCCCCCAACACGGAACGGGCGAAACCGCACTTCGTGCGGCGGGTGATGCGGTACTCGATCCCCGGCGGGGCGGTGGCGGCGGTGGCCACCTTCGTGACGTACCTGATCGCCCGTCACTACTACACGGGTGGCGGCCAGTTGGACGCGGAGACCAGCGCCGCGACGCTGACCCTCTTCCTGATCTCCATGTGGGTCCTGGCGATCATCGCCCGCCCCTACACCTGGTGGCGCGTCGCCCTGGTCGCCGCGATGGGCGGGGCGTTCGTGTTCGTCCTGATCGTCCCCGGGCTCCAGCACTTCTTCGCGCTGAAACTGGTGGGCGAGACGATGCCGTGGGTCGCGGTGGGCATCGCGGCGGTGGCGGCGGCCGCCCTCGAACTCCTGTGGAAGTGGGTCGACCGCCGCTTTCCCGCCTAGGGCCTGTTGCGAAAGTGGCGTCGTCGCCCGCAGGGCGGCCGCGCGGCGTCGTGGGGGTCCCTCGCGCGAGTTGTTCGAGCGTGGGGGAGCGTGCTCTCGGCGTGCCGGCCGGAGGA
>NZ_JBIWPO010000055.1:0-44353 GCF_044768275.1 Streptomyces sp. NPDC101152
CAAAGAGATCTGGTTCGCCATAACCACAGGTCAAAGTACATTTTCAGCAGACACTTTCACGCAAGATGCCTCGGACACTTTCACGCAAGTCACCACCACTCAACGCCCAGTTACAGGTCATGCCCCTGTACGCGCTGATGCACCTGTACCGGCAGAAACACGGAGACGGGAGGGGCGGCGCACTGCAGTTCTGGCAGACCGCCCAGGTGCGGCACTACGCCTGCCACGCGTACGACGATTGGTTCGCCCGCATTCCGCCGGTCGAATACCCCTGGCTGCCGCTGCCGGACCTCAGCCATCTCGCGCACGCCCTGGTGGCCTGCGGCGAGAACGAACGCGCAGCCTGCGTGTTCCGGGCCATGGGCCCCTACGTCACACGACAGCCGTGGCAGGACATCAACGCTAGTCTCGGCCGCTCCAGCGACTGGAGGGACCAGTTCCTCCGCATCCGCGCATCCGTCCTGCGCTAGCCGGGGTGCCGCGATGCACAGCCGGGCCCCGCCTCCCCAGCGTGATCAACGCCCTGAACTGTCCCCACACCCTCCTTCTCCTTTCGAAAGTGGATCTCTGGTGTCTCACAGAAGAGCCGGCACGGCTGAACCAGCCAGCTCGGACGATGCTTTCCTTGCCCATCTGGGCATCAAGCCCGAGCTCTCCCGCAAGATGGGCGCCTTCGGGAACTTCGCGATCTCGTTGTCCGTCATCTGCATCCTGGCCGGCGGCATGAGCCTGTTCGGGTTCGGCCTGTCCCACGGCGGGCCCGCGGTCATGCTCGGCAGCTGGGTCGTCATCGGCCTTCTGACGCTGCTGGTCGGCCTGTCCCTGGCCGACGTCGTCTCCGCCTACCCGACCAGCGGGGGTCCGTACTTCATGGCCGACAAGCTCGGCGGACGCCGCTGGGGCTGGGTGACCGGCTGGCTCAACCTGCTCGGCCTGCTCGGCGCGATCGCCGGGATCGACTACGGGGCCGCAGCCTTCGCCGGAGCGTTCGTGCAGATGCAGTGGGGCGTCACGCCTACGGCCGGCACGACCATGCTGATCTTCGGGTGCATCCTGCTCGTGCACGGCCTGCTGAACTCGGCCGGGGTGCGCCTGGTCACCGTGCTGAACTCGATCTCGGTGTGGTGGCAGCTGGGCGGCGTTGCCGTCATCGTCGGTGCCCTGACCATCGCCCCTGTCCAGCACCAGTCGCCGAGCTTCGTGTTCACCCACTTCCACAACGACACCGGCTTCTCCCACCCCGTCTACGTGGCGCTCATCGGCTCGTTGCTGGCCGGGTACACGTTCTGCGGCTACGACGCCTCCGCGCACGTGGCCGAGGAGACCACCGACGCCCAGACCTCGGCGCCGCGCGGCATCGTGCGCTCCATCTGGGTGTCCTGGGCCGCCGGGTTCGTGCTGCTGGCCGGGCTGCTGTTCGCCATGCAGGACTACGCGGGTACGCAGAACTCCGCGACGGGTGTGCCGCCCGCGCAGATCTTCCTCGACGTCCTCGGTGCGAGCGGAGCCAAGGCCCTGCTCCTGGTCGTCATCGTGGCGATGCTGTTCTGCGGGACCGCGGAGGTGGCCGCCGCCAGCCGCATGGTCTACGCCTTCTCCCGCAGCCGGGCCCTGCCGGGCTGGCAGTCCTGGCGGATTGTCAACGGCCGCACGAGAACACCCACCCGCGCGGTCTGGTTCGTCATCATCGTGCCGTTCGTCCTCTCCCTGCCGGCCCTGTTCTCGCCCGCCGCCTACGGGGCGATCACCGCGATCAACGCGGTCGGCATGATCCCGGCCTACGGCATCCCCGTCTTCCTCGCCCTGCGCAAGGGAGCCACGTACCAGCCGGGCCGGTGGAGCCTGGGGCGCTGGCGCCGCCCGATCGGATATGCCGCGGTCGCCTACGTCGCGATCATCACCGCGGTGTTCTGCCTGCCGCAGTCCACACCTATCACCGCGCAGTCCTTCAACTACGCCGGACTGACCCTGCTGGCCGCACTGCTGCTGGCCTGGGCCACCTGGATCACCCGCGGCAGAAGGGACTACCAGATCACCGCCGCCGCAACCGCCCAGCCCGGCGAAGCCCTCCTCAGCGAAAGTTTCTGATGACCAACACCACCAGCCCCGCCACGAGACCGCGGCCCACCGGACCGGTCAACCGCACCGTACTGCGGCGCCTGTTCGAGGACCGGGCCGTCACCACCATCATGCTGGCCGTGCCCGACCTGCAGGGCCGGCTCATGGGGAAGATCTTCAACGCGGACGTCTTCCTGGAACGGATGACCAGCGGCGCGGAGATGTGCTCCTACATCCTGGCCACCGACATCGACATGACGCCCCTGGACGGATTCGACTCCGCCGGCTGGGACCAGGGCTTCGGAGACTTCCTCGTCATCCCCGACCTGGACCAGGTCCACAGGCTTCCCCACCGGCCCCACACCGCCCTCATCTTCGGCACCCCCGTCCACGACGACACCTCCCCCGTCGAGGTGGCACCCCGACAGCTGCTGACAACGCAACTCGCACGCCTGCACCACCTGGGATACGACATGAAGGCCGGCATCGAGGCCGAATTCCTGCTCTACACCGGCGGAGGGGACAGCCGCACCCCGGCATGGTCGGCCAACCTCGACTACGCCCTGCAGCAGCCACCCGAAATCAGTGACTTCTTCCACCACCTGGCCGGCGCGCTGACCGACGCCGGGATCAGGTACGAGGCCATCAAAGCCGAAGGAGCGGCAGGCCAGGCCGAGGTGACGCTCGCCTACGGTGACACCCTCGCCGCCTGCGACCACTACACCGTCTTCCGGCACCTCGTCGCCCATACCGCGAGCCGGTACGGCATGACACCCGTCTTCATGGCCGCCCCCGCCACCGGCGTCGCAAGCGGCCTGCACCTCCACCTGTCCCTCTGGAACGAAAACCACAAACCCGCCTTCACCCACCGCCGCGGCGACGGCCTCCCCCCGCTGATGGAACACGCTGTCGCAGGACTGCTGTCAGCGCTGCCGCACCTGGCCCCGCTCTACGCACCCACCGTCAACTCCTACAAACGATTTCAACCGCACTCGTTCGCCCCCACCCACTACACCTGGGGTATTGATCACCGCGGCTGCGCGATCCGCGCCTGCGGCCACGGCCCCGGCTCGCACCTCGAAGTGCGCCTCGCCGGCGCCGACGCCAACGTCTACCTCGCCCTCGCCGCCTACACCGCCGCCATCACCCACGGCATCGAAGAACAACTCACACCATGGCCAGCCTGCGAGGGCGACGCCTACCAAGACCAGGCGACCGTGCCGCTCTACGCCGACCTCGCCGAAGCACTCACCCACTTCGAGCACAGCACCATCGCCCACCACCTGCTCGGCAACAACGTCGTCCGCCACTACACCCAAGCGGCACGCACCGAACTCGCCTGGCACCGCAAACACGTCAGCGACGTGGAACAACAACGCGGCTTCCGCTGACCTGCCCACTGCCACCGGGTGTAACTCCCCTCGGTGGCAGGACCAAGTTCCTCGTTCCCTGGCTGGACGGTGTCCGGGGGATCGAGGGCCCGGCACCCGCCACCGCGGCCCACGAGCCTGCGCGGTACGGGGTAGGCCCGGCCGGCAACCGCCGGCCGGGTAGGTAGCGCCACGCAATCCGGAAACGGAGGGCTCTCAATGGCAACACCGACCATCACGAAGGACCGTGAGGAATATCCGGTCACCCGTGACCCCAAGGACTACGTCGCTCCTGACGTCTGGGGGCGGGAAGTCACGCTCCTGATGCGGGACTACCCGTTCGACCGGGTGATGGCCGAGCGGCTGTTCGCGGCGGCCGTCTCTTACCTGATCACGGCCATGGAGAAGTGGGGCCAGCAGCTGGAGATGTGCTGCGGGCGGATCGTGGACATCGCCGTCCACGTGTTCATCCTCGACACCCGTAACTACCGCGAGTTCTGTGCCCGGTGGTTCGACGGGAAGTTCCTGGAGCACATCCCGGAGATCGCGTTCAAGTACGACGGCTCGGTGGAACGGACGGCTCACATCATCGCCGACAACGGGTTCCCTGTGGACTGGTCGCTGTGGGAGGCGGACTTCTCCAAGTGCGGGCCCTGCTCGCCCGGTTCGAACTGCCACTGAGCCCGTAGGCCTATAAGGGCCAACCCCCGTGCCCGGGGCCGCCACCGGCGGCTTCGGGCACATCTATATGTGTTTGAGATAGTTTTCGGCTTTCGCGTACGGCACGGGAGAGACACGAGTAGCTTTGCGGCCCTGGAGCCCGTCTCTCTCCCGGAGGAACCGATGTCCGGCGCCGCCCCGCAGACCGCAGCCGAGTACTGGGACAAGTACAAGCCCTACCGGGGCGAGGGACCGCAGCCCCGCCCTGCGGCGGCCCGCTTCGACTGGACCGGTATCCCCGGGTACGGGCCTGGGGCCGAACTTCTGGGCCTCCCCAAGACGGCGCTGGACTTGGGGCCAGCGGAAGGCGAGAACGCTGCGTTCCTGGCGCGCCGGGGAGTCGAGGTGACGGCCGTGGATTTCTCGGCTGTGCAGACCGCCAGGGCCCGCGCGTTCTGGGGTGACCTGCCAGGGCTGACGTTCGTGGAAGCCGAGGCCTGCACCTTCCTCGAGGAGGACTCGCGGCCATGGGATGCCATCTACTCGACGTGGGGCGCTGTCTGGTTCACCGACCCCGAAGACCTCTTCCCCCGCATCGCCAAGCGTCTGGCACCGGGCGGCGTGTTCGCCTTCTCCCATCGTGAGCCGATCGTCGGGCAGTACGGGGCGCAGGCCATGGGCGGCAAATGGCTGGAGGGCCGCGAGACAGAGCTGACCGTCTACCGCTGGCAGCACACCGCTGCCCAGTGGGCCGACATCCTCAAACTCCACGGATTCCTCGACATCGAAGCCACCGTTCTCCCCGCCCCCGACCCAGGCGAGCTGGGCACGCTGATCGTGCGCGCCTCTTCCGCCTGATCCCCGAAAGTCGGCCAGCGCCGCAGAGCGACGTCCCCCGGCCCTGCTCGTCCGGCTCCCGAAGTCGCTTCGGGGGGCACGAGGAGCAGGATGCGCGCTTCGCGGTCACACAGGCCAGGTACGGGCTCGGACCACGGACAGTGCCCCAGCCATCCCGGAAGCCCCGGCGGCCTGGAGAGCCTTAACCGGTCCTGGGTGATGGGTGGCGGGCGCGTGAGCCGTACTCATCGGGGAGGCATCGTGGCCGGCGTGGCATCGGCGCGGATGCGGGCATGGAGCCGTGGCAGCCCTCGGCGGCACTCGCCGGGGACCGTGCATGAGGAACAGGCCGAAGAGCACCGCGCACACGGCCCGCAGCCGGGCGACGCCCCGCCTGCCTGCATGTCCGGTGCCCACGTGCCGTCCCCTTCCCTTCCTCACCGTTCGACGCGCCGACCGCGGTCACCCGCCTCACCATACCGGGGCGGGGTATCAACCGCTTCGGGTGCATCGAGTCGCGGCCGACGACCTGGCAGGCGAGTCAGCAGCCAAAAGGAGGCAGCGGGGCCTGCGGTCACCCGTCAGGATCGCGTCTTGAGTCCGCTCATGTATCGGTCGATGGACGAGCGTGGACGGTGTGGCGCCCGGGGCCATGCGTCGGGGTGGACGATGAGCCGCCCGCCGCGGCGACGTGCCGGGGAGGCCGGTTGGTTCCGTTGGCATCGGGCACCGGCGGCGAGGGGCGCAAGCCAGCCAACGTGACCGCGACCAGCCGGTGAACGGCAGCCTTGGACGGCAGACTGCCCGCGGCGCCCAGGGCGTGCAGGCAGTAGGCCGCGAGCTCGCCGGGGGCGACGTCGTCGCGGATGTCACCGGCCCGCGCGGCTTCGGTGATGAGGTCCCGCACAAGGGCGTTCAGGTGCTGCTCGGCGTGGGCGACGTGCTCGCCCCGGTGCACCAGCGCCGCGATTTCGGTGTGCTGGGGGCGCTGGTGGGTGATGTCCGCGTACGCGTGGAGGACGGCTTCGAGCTGTTCGCCGGGGGTGCCCGCCTGGTCGCGGATGCGGGCGAGGTGTTCGAGATGCGCGGTCACGTGGCGTTCGTGCCACGCGGCCAGGATCGACTCGACGTCCGGGAAGTACTTGTACAGCGTTGCCCGGCCGATGCCGGTCTCCTTGGCGATCTGCGACATCGTCACCGACGCCAGTCCGTGCTCGGCCACCAGCGCCGCAGTGGTCTCCAAGGTCGCTTCGCGGACCGTGCGGCGGTGCTCGGCGATCGTCTCGTTCCACAGCTTCGGCACCCACGAAGTGTACGCGATGACGATGCTCAGACACTTTGGATTGACATAGACAGAGTGTCTCGATAAAGCTGAGGGCGTCGCGGAGATCCGTCCTTCCACGCGACGGAGAGGAGTGCTTCTCATGGCACAGCCCGCTGACGAGCCGACCCCCGATCCCGCGTTCCGCGACGTCGACGCCGACCGTGTCGGCCCGCCCCACGCTCCCCGTCGCCATGGCGCGACCGGTGCCGGTGTCCGGCACGAGGAGCTGTACGCGAGCCCGCCGCCGTGGGACATAGGCCGCCCCCAGCCCGCCTTCCTCGCCCTCGCCGACGCGGGGCTCCTGCACGGCCGGGTGCTGGATGTGGGCTGCGGCACCGGCGAGCACACGCTCATGGCCGCACGACTCGGACTGGAGGCCACCGGTATCGACCTCGCCACCAACGCCCTGGATCTTGCAGCGAAGAAGGCGGAAGAACACGGCGTGACCGGACGGTTCATGCGCCACGACGCCCGGCGCCTGGCCGACCTCGGCGAGCGGTTCGATGTCGTCTTGGACTCCCTCGTCTTCCATGGCTTCCGCGGCCAGGAGCGTGCGGCCTACGTCGAGAGCCTGCGCGCCGCGGTGAAACCCGGCGGGCGCTACTTCATGCTCTGCTTCCGCGACGAGCCGCCGACCCCATCCGGGCGAGTACACCGGCTGACACCGGAGGAGATCCGCACGGCGTTCGCCGACGGGTGGCGGATCGACGCCATCGATCCCATCACGATCGACAGCGCCCTACCCGCCCTCAGTGCCTGTGTCACATCCTGTTTCCGCAGGTACCGGCGTCCTGCTGCTGGGGGGGGGTGATCGGGTTTGCCGTTCGGTTGAGCGTCGATGGACGCCGAACCGAACGGCAGCTGATGGCATCGTCAGGCGGCTGCGGCAAAGGAGGTGCGGATCGCCTCGGTCCGGCGGTTTCATCGGGTGAGGCGGCGGGTCATGAGGGTGATGAAGGCCCACTGGACGTGGGCTTCGGCGTGGGACATGAGGCGTTCGTAGTCCCTCGCGTTGCGACGGGCCCAGCCTCCAGGAGCCACACCGTTGAGTTCCTGCTCAGCTGCGACGCGGCCTGTCCGCATCGAGGGCCCGGCGGAGCGCCTCCGACGGGTACGGGGTCTGCCTGCTCTCATCCTGGACCTTGCCGTAGAAGTCCGTCATCACTGCGGCGAGCGGTGCATGGCGGGAGAGGATCGCTCTGGCCTCTTGCGGTCCGCCCAGCGGGTCCTTCCCTTCCGCACATGCCCGAATGAGTGCGCAACGTTCTTCCCGCTCGTACTTGTATCCGTAGAGATGCGTGATCAGCCAGTTCACCAGCCAGCTGCGCGTGTAGCAGCGATCGTAGGTCCTGTGCAGCTCGAAGAAGCTGGTCTCGGACGGTGACAGATCGAATTGGGAGGAGAGGGAGAGTCCGTAGTCGGCGAAGTACAGGCGTCGGCCGTCGGTCAGGATGTTCTGAAAATGGGCGTCGAAGTGCAGCAGCCCGCGAACGTTCATGAAGGACGTGCCGGCCTCCAGCCCGTCCTCCACCAGGGAGCAGGCCCGGTCAGCGGACTCATCGTCAGCCTTTACCTGCTCGGTGAGCCACTCGTGGAGCGTCTGAGGTATGTACTCCAGGAAGAGCGTCAGGCTCGCAGAGGACTGCTGAAGGGCCTCGATACGACGGCGTACCTTCGGACCGCCTCCCCAATAGTCCACGGCCCGCTCCACGTCCGGGAGTTCCCCGGAAAGCGCGGACGTGTCCGGCAGCACCCGCCAGTGGTACATCAACGGAAACCCCTGGTACTGCCTTCCGAGAACCCAGTTCGTCGTCATGATGTGGACGGCGAGCTCCCGCCACGCCCCGAAACTGGGCCCGACCGGGCCTGGCCCACCAACGCCGTACTGGCAGAAGGTGGGAAGCTCGAACAGGTTGGCCGTGGACCGTACATGCTCCGGAAGAAGCTCCATGTCCGTGAGCGGCACCCGCTTCACGAAGACCGGCTTCCCACCGACCTCCAGCAGCGCGGACCTCCCGCCGATACCGGAGCCAAGCGGCACGGCAGCGTCCACAAGCTCGCCCAGCTGGCGATCACTTCGCAGGGCGAGGGACGTGGAGACAGCGCTGTGGGCGGCCAAACGCGCGTCTTCCGACATGCCGGGACGCTCGACTGCTACGTGCATCGGAATGCCGACCTCGTTTCCGTCATGTACGCGGGTGTCCACCAACTGCCCAAGCACTGTACGTGAACATCAATAACGAGAAGTTGCAGTCACTGCACTGCCATGACCGGCTCAGGAACCGCACTGAGGGCTGGAGTTCGTGGAGAGTGCCGCCGCGGAGCAGCACCCGGTTCAGCCTCCGAGGCGGTATGCAAGGTGGAGCAGATCTGCTACGTGCAGTACCCGTCCGTCGAAGCCTGGGAGGGGGACATGGAGTGGCTGGGTCCAGCAGGCAGGGATTGCGTCCAGCCCGTAGTACGCCCCCGCGAGGCCTCCGGTGACCGCGGCGACGGTGTCCGTGTCGCCGCCGAGGTCGATTGCCGCGCGTATCGCGTCTTCGAAGCTGGTGGTGGTGCGCAGGGCCCAGACGGCGGAGCCCAGGCAGGGCCAGACGGCACCGTTGAACTCGGTTGCCTGATCGGGGTGCCAGTCGGGCGACAGGACGGTGGCGTAGCGGCTGCGGTGGTCGGGGTGGACATGAGCCAGGATGTCCGGGAGCGCGGTGAGGGGGTCGGTGTCCTCGAACGTGACGCGGATGAGTTCGTGGAAGATCGCGGTTCCTTCCCAGGCCGCGCGGTCACCGTGGGTGAGAGCAGCGATGCGGCGCGCGGCGTCCATGGTGGCTTCTTGGCCGGCGGCCGCGAAGTGGACTGCGGAGGTCGATGCCCGCATCAAGGAGCCGTTTCCGGCGGCTCGTTGGTTGACCTGGAAATGGATCGCGGCGGCGAGGTCCCAGGGCATGCCGTTGGTCAGGACGTCTTCGGTCTGCAGGCCGATGTCCTTGGGGTCTGAAGCGGCCCACCGCTGGAAGCGGGCGAAGATGTCCGGAAGATCCAGTCCGCCCCGCTCCAGCAGCGACTCCGCGACCAGGACGGCCATCTGCGTGTCGTCAGTGGCCTCGCCGGGGTCCCAGCCACCGCCTCCGCACATCTCGCTACCGGCACCAGGCGCGGGAAACCGCGCGGAGAACGCTCCCTGGGGACCGAACTCGAAGGGACCGCCCAGGGCGTCACCCACCGCTGAGCCGACGACCGCGCCAGCGGCCCGCTGAATCCGCTTCATTCGCGCAGGTTATCTGTGCCGCGCTGACGGCCGCACGGCCCTGTTCCTTCTTCAGCTCCCTGAACCATCGGCGGCGAACGCCTCTCGTCTACAGAGGTGCGCCACCTGAGACACCCTGGGGCTGAGACACCCGCACAGGTCACATAACTCCGTCCAGCACCACGCCGGGCGGCAGCATGTCGAAGGCCGCGAGGGCCAGGTCCATCCACACCGCGGTGACGTCACGCCCGGAGCGGGCCTGCAGCCGGACGGTGTCCTTCTCACGCCAGACGACGGTCCGGTGGCCGTCGAACTCCTGTTATGCGCTGTTGAGCAGTCCACGGACCATGGTCCAGCGCGGCGCAATCGTCCTCCCGCTGCCGGCACGGAGCCGAACTTTTGCTGCCCTGAGCTGGGACCATCCGGGTTCGCCCATCGCGCGAGGAGGGGCGGGTAAGCGTAGATGTGACGGTGTGGCCCTGACTCCTCCGATCACGCCGATGCTCGCGGAAGCCCACCGGCAGCTCCCGCGGGATGAGGCACTGCCGCGCAACTGGATCGCTGAGCAGAAGTTATGGACAGGGTTTACAGCTGTCCGTTGTCCAACGAACCCGGGCCTCTCCGGTCAGCGGGGAGTGACACCGGAGAGGCCCGGGCGAATCGGGAGGGGGCATTACCCCCGGAGGGAACCGTCAGAGCTGAGCCAGATCGCGTGGTCCACGCTGGCAGGCAAGGTCACGGTGTGTTCGGGCAGCTGGTACTGCTCGTCCTAGAGGTTGACCACGCACAAGAAACCGGGGCCGCGGAGGAAGGCGAGGACGCCGACTGGGGTGTCGACCCACGCGAGGGACACCGCGACACGAGAGAACCACCAGGCCCGGCTCCAGCCCGAACTGATGGGCTGGGCCTCCAGTTTGGTCCGCCGCTGACACCGCAATCGCTTACATATGGGTGCCGCCGTCTATGCGGATCTCCGTGCCGGTGATGAACGCGCCGTCCACCGAGCCGAGCATGGCGACGACGCCCGCGACCGTCTCCGGCCCGGCGAAGCCCTGGCCGATGGCCGGGACCAGCTTCATCATGACTTCGTAGTCCGCGTCGTCGGGCAGGCCAGGGCCGACGTTCTCCTTGCTGGTGCCACTCGCGTCGGTCATCCCGGAGGAGATCGAGCCCGGCGCGACGGCGGTGAAGCGGATGCCCTGCTTGCTGTACTCGCCGGCGAGCGCATGGGTCATGGCCTGGATGCCGCCCTTGCTGGCGGCGTAGGCGGCCATGTAGGGGTGCGCGAAGCTCGCCGAGGTGGAGCTGAAGTTGACCACGGCCGGGTTCTTGCCCTGGAGCAGCGCCGGGATCGTCTCGCGGATCATCAGGAAGGTGCCGGTCAGGTTGACCGCGATGACCTGGTTGAACTGTTCCAGGCTGGTCTCGTGGGTGTGCGAGGAGCGCAGGATGCCGGCCGCGTTGACCAGCACGTCGAGGCTGCCTCCGAGGGCGGCGAGGGCCGCCGCGACGGCCTCGCGGACGGAGGTCTCGTCGGCGATGTTCACTTGGATGGGGTGCAGACGGGCCTTGGTGCCGGTGTCGGCGGCGAGCTTGCGGGTGGCGGCGAGGCCGGCCGTGTCGACGTCGGCGGCGGCGACGTGGCCGCCTTCGGCGAGTATGCGCAGGACGGTGGCCTGGCCGATGCCGGAGCCTGCTCCGGTGATCAGGACACGGCGGTCGTGGTAACGGTTTATGGCAGTGCTCCAGTTTCTGGTGAGTGAGTCCGGTGGCCGGTCGGCTGGTGAAGTGATGGCGTGGCCTCGGGTCGGCCGCCTGCGCGGACGCGTTTTGGCGCGCTGCTGGGTGGTCCGCGGGGCGGTGGTTGGGGCGATGCTTCCCTTTGGTGGTGGCTGCCCCAGCTCCTCCGCACTCCGTGCCCAAGGGCCCGCGGGGGCGGTGTCAGGGCCGCTCCCCGCGGGCTGCTGTTGGCCGACTATGCGGCGGTACGTCGGGCAGTGACCCTCTGCGTCACGTTGCGGTCATGCGGCGCGAAGTCGTGGTGGATGGGGTCAGGTAGACCCTCCGCTCGGTGACGTCGGCGGTGTCACCGACGACGTCCAAGCGGCTTCGCAGGCGCAGGTCGCTCGACGACGAGCCGACGGAGATCCACATGGGGCCCGGGTCGACGATCCATCTGTCGTCCAGAGACAGGTAGGCCAGGAGCGGAAGCTCGAGTGCGAACGTCACCGTTGCCTGTTCGCCCGGCTGCAGTTCGAGCTGATGGAACCCCGTGAGTTGGAGTGCCGGCCGTGCGATGCCGGGGGCGTCGTCCTCGACGTAGAGCTGAACGAGCTCCACACCTGAGCGGTCGCCGCTGTTCTCGATGGTGACAGTGACGTCGACGGCGCCGTCGGGCGCGGCCGCTGTGCTGCTGAGCTTGAGGTCGGAGTAGGCGAAGCGTGTGTAGGTGAGGCCGTGGCCGAACGGGTAGAGCGGTCCTGCCTTCTCGTCCACGTATCCGCCGTGCGGGTCGCCTTCGTGACGGCGGTATCCGCTGCCGAACCGTTGGCCCGCGTGGATAGGAACCTGTCCACTGGAGCGGGGAACCGTGTAGGGCAGGCGTCCTTGCGGCTCGGCTGTGCCGGTCAGGATGTCCGCGACGGCGCGTGTGCCGTACTGCGAGCCCTGGTATCCGAGGAGGATCGCGTCGAGGTGGGGCTCGACGTCACCGAGGGCGACGGGGCGTCCGGAGAAGATCACGCCGACGGTCGTCCGGCCGAGCGCGGCGATCTCGTGCACGAGCCGGCGCTGCACGTCCGGCAGCCCCACATCGGCGATGTCCGCGCCTTCGCCCTCTGTCCGTTCGCTGAAGAACCACCGGGCCAGGCCGCCGAGCGCCAGAACCACGATGTCGGCGTCGCGCGCGGCCTCGACGGCTGTCCCGATCCCCTCGGCGCCATCGGTGATTCCGCATCCCGCGGCAACGACCACGTCCGCGTCGGGGAGTGCGGCGCGCAGCGCGTCCGCGAGAGAGACCGCGCCGTACTGCTTTCGGGCGAACTCGTCCTCGTCCATAGCGAGAAGGTCGCCGACCTCCTGGTGCACGTAGGCGTCGTCAGGGCCGAAGGAGCCGATGTCGTCGACTCCGACCATCGAGCTCGTCGCGCCCTTCAGCATCGCCCGGGTGAGCGCGATGAAGGAGGGGAAGGTGTACGGCGCGAAGGCCGCGCCGGTCCGGTCGGCGTGCGGCCCGATGAGGGCGATGCGGGGAGCGCCGCTCAGCGGAAGCACTCCGTCGGCGTTCTTGAGCAGGGTGACCGACTCGCGCGCGAGGCGCAGGGAGAGGTCACGTCCTTCCTGCGCCACGGACATGATCTCGACGGGGTCGGTCTCCACGTACGGGTTGTCGAACAGGCCCAGCTGGAACTTGTGCGTCAGCACACGAACCACCGACTCGTCGACGGTCGTTTCGGGGATCTCACCGGCGCGGACGGCCTCGACGAGGTTCTCGCCGTAACCGATCGGCTCGGGCAGTTCCACGTCGATGCCGGCCCGCAGCCCCAGGACGCCGGCTTCGCGGGTGTCGCGCGCGGCACGGTGATGCGTCACGAGGTTTTCGATCGAGGACCAGTCCGACACGACGGTGCCGTCGAAGCCGAGCTCGTCGCGCAGCAACTCGCGGAAGACGCGAGGGTCGGCGGCCGCGGGCACTCCGTCCCAGTCGGCGAGCGAGTTCATCACCGATCCGAGACCGGCGAGCTGGATCGCGGCGGCGAAGGGGCGCGCGTACACCTCCCGCAGCTCGCG
Source organism: Streptomyces sp. NPDC101152 (assembly GCF_044768275.1). NCBI lineage: Bacteria > Bacillati > Actinomycetota > Actinomycetes > Kitasatosporales > Streptomycetaceae > Streptomyces > Streptomyces sp. NPDC101152. The sequence continues at coordinate 13,283 of NZ_JBIWPO010000055.1, forward strand.
CGCTCCCACCGGCACGGTCGCCATGTTGAGTCCGGCCTCGCTCATGGCGTACCCGAGGAAGTGCTTGCCGGTGGCGATGACGCCGTCCTGGAACGACTCGCCCTGCAGATGACGTACGAAGGACACACCGAGCGCACTGACCAGGTACGGATCCTCGCCGTAGGTCTCGTGTACGCGGCCCCATCGCGCGTCGCGGGCGACGTCGAGCAGCGGGGACAGGGCGTGGTGCAGGCCCACGGATCGCATCTGCCGGCGCGTCAGGGCGGCCATCTCGCCGATTGCGGCTGTGTCCCAGGTGGCTGCGAGAGCGATCGCGGTGGGAAACGAGGTGAAGGTGGGCGCGTTCACGCCGTTGAGCGCCTCGATGTGCATGATCGCCGGAATGCCAAGACGGGTCTCGTGCACGAGATGGCGCTGCACGGCGTTGTTCAGCCGGGCGAGTTCGGCCGCGTTCGCCGGGAACCCGCCCATGTGCGGTTCGACGTAGCCGATGCCGTTGGCGAGCTTGGCCGCGGCGGCCTCGGGGCGGATGCCGTTCGCGTCGAAGAGCATCGTCGGTATGACCGATGTCAGCTGGGCGACCTTCTCGTGCAGGGTCATGCGACCGAGCAACTCGACGGCGCGGGACCGTGCGTCGGTCATGGCGTGCTCCTTCTGTACGAACGGGACATCAGATCTGCAGCCCGGAACCCAGGGGAAACAGCGGGTCGGGGGTGTTCGCCGGCGCGTCGGGCGCGGACTCTCGCACGGCCTGCATCGATCGGGGCAGCTCGACGGGAAGCCTGCCCTGGGGGGCGATGCGGCCGGTGAGGGCGGCGAGCAGGGCGTCGTCCGAGACGCCGAAGGTCACCGTGAGGCCGGCGAGCGCGTCGATCAGCGGCGTGAGGATGGCGGGGCGGTCCAGAGCGACATCCACGATCAGCGGGATCTGCTGGGCGATCACGCGCAGCCGGTGCACGAGGCCGGGCGGCAGTTCGAGAGACCCCTGGTGGAAGTACGACTCCAGGAACAGGTCGTCCCGTGGTTCGAAGGGCGCGTCGATGCGCACGATGGCGAGGTCCGCCTCCTGGGGCGTGGCCGCAGGAGTGGCGGCCCGTGCGAGGGCCTGCGGTTCGATGCCCTCCGCGTACACTCTCGCGCCTCGGGTGAGCGGGAGCAGGGGCGCACCGTGGACGACGGAGTTCTTGAGGACGGTGACCGATCGGGACTGCGCCTCCAAACCGGCCTGACGGGTTGCGGCGTTGCCCACGACGGCCGCGGCGGCCTCCTCGTCGACGAAGGGGTCGTCGAAGAGGCCGAGGCGGAACTTGACCAGCAGGACGCGGCGCGCCGACTCGTCGATTCTGCTCTGCGTGACGACGCCGTTGCGCACGAGGTCGAGCAGCAGGTCCGTGCACTGCTCGCCGCCGAACTGGTCCGCGCCGGCTTCGAGGATTTTGACCAGGCGCGCGCGGGCGTCGAGCTCCTCGACGCCCCACGCGCGGGCGGGCAGGACCTGGTCCCCGACGACGTTGTCGTTCACCAGCTCCCAGTCCGTGATGATCAGCCCGTCGTAGCCGAGCTTGTCGCGCAGGAGTCCAGTGAGGATCTGCTTGTTGTACCCAAACCCGACTTCCTCGATCGGTACGCCGTCGATCTCGAGCCCGACGGGCATCCCGTAGTACGGCATGATCGCGGCGGTGCCGTGTTCGATGGCGGCGGTGAAGGGGCGCATATGCTCCTCGAACGCCCCGCTCGGGTAGACCTGCTCACGGCCGTAGGGGAAGTGCGCGTCCTCGCCGTCCAACTGCGGGCCAGCGCCCGGAAAGTGCTTGGTGACGCAGGCGACGCTCGTCGAGTCCAGGGTGGCGCCCTGGAAGCCTTCGAGGTACGCGCGTGTGTACGCCACCACGAGATCGGTGCCGGCGCCGAAGGTCTGGAGCTGACGTGCCCACCTGGGCTCGCTGGCAAGGTCGACCTGGGGATGCAGCGCCATGCGGATTCCTACCGCGCGGTACTCGTCGCGCGCCCGTCGTGCGAACTCGCGCACGGCATCGGGGTCGCGCAGCGCCGCGAGACCGAGCCCGTCGGGCCACTGCGAGAACGGGCCCGCTGTGAAGGACGCCCCGACATTCTCCAGGAACCCGTGCCGCGGGTCCGTGGAAATGGTCACCGGGATACCGTGCGGCGTCTTCTCGGCCAGCCGCTGGATCGCGTTGTTCCATCGTGCGGCCGTCCGGGCGTCTTCGATGCGGTGCACGTTGAAGTGGTTCATGCCCCTGGCGAGGATCACCTCGCTGGTGGGCGACTTGCTGATCGCGCCGGGCTCCTCGAGGACAGTGCCCTCTGGGCCGATCTCGATGACCGTGTGGAAGAGGAGACCGACCTTCTCTTCGAGCGAGAGCCGGGACAGGAGGTCCTCGGTGCGTTCCTCGGCGCTGAGCCGTGGGTCCTCGTACGGGTCCATGCGGCCGTTGCCGTTGAGGTCGCGGAATGTGATGCGGTCCGGTGCGGTCGTCTCGTGCATGGGGGGTCGGTGGTTCCTCTCAGATTCGTCTCCGGGGCCTTGGGGGCGGCCTCGGCAAGGCGGGGGCTCGGACTCAGCGCCGGCGCAGCACAGCGCGGCGCACTTCGGTCCGGTCGGGCGCTGCGGCCAGCAGCGTCATCCCTTGATGGCTCCCTGCATGACGCCGGCGACGAGCTGCTTGCCGAGGATGACGAACAGCGTCAGCAGCGGCACCACCGACACGAGCACGCCGGCCATGATCAGGGGGATGTCCTTGAAGAACCCGGTCTGCAGAAGTTGCAGCGCGACGGGCAGTGTCGGGTTGGTCGTTCCGAGCACGATCGACGGCCAGAAGAAGTTGGTCCACGCCCCGATGAAGGTGAACAGTCCGAGCATCGCCAACGCTGGTCTGGCGGCCGGCAGCACAATGGAGCGGAAGATCCGGAAGGTCGACGCGCCGTCGATGCGGGCGGCTTCGATGAGCTCATAGGGCAGCGCCGCCTGGAGGTATTGCGTCATCCAGAACACCCCGAAGGCGGATGCGACGCCAGGGATGATCACTGCCCACAGGCTTCCCGTCAGTCCCAGCTCGCGCATGACGATGAACAGGGGCACCACGCCCAGCTGTGTGGGGACCGCCATGGTGGCCACGACGAACGCGAGAAGAGCGGCCCGCCCTTTGAACCGCAGCTTCGCGAAGGCGAAGCCCGCCAGCGTGGACAGGAACACGACCGCGAGCGCCGTCGTCACCGACACGAAGACGGAATTCCAGACCGCGTGCGGCAGATCGATGTCGGACTCGAAGACGCGTACGAGGTTGTCGCCCAGATGCCCGCCCGGGATCAGCGAGGGGATCGGGTGCTGCGCGACCTCCGCCGATGTCGACGACGCGAGCAGGAGCGTGTAGTAGAGCGGGAAGATCGAGACGAGCGCGACCACGGTGAGGACGACGTAGGTCATCCATCCGGGCCGGCGCTCGGCACCGTGATCCCGCCTGCGACGGCGGCGTGCCGCCGCCCGGGCCGCACCGCGACCGGATGTCTGCTCGATGTACGGGATGGAGGGCCTGGTCACGTGCTGCTCCCGGGTGTGTCACCGGACGATGCGGAGGAGGCGGGCGTGACGGCTGCTGCCCCGCTCGTGTCACGTCGGGCGGCGCGGCGCGCCTTTCGGGGGACGGCGACCGGATCGTCGCCGGAGGCGATGCGGCGCGACAGCCAGTGGCTGACCAGCGCGAACACGATGATCAGCAGGAAGAGCAGCCACGCGACGGCTGCGGCGCGGCCCAGCCTTTGCTGATTCCAGCCGAGCTCGTACAGGTACAGAGTGATCGTCTTCCACTGCCCCGAGCTCCCGCCGAGCCCCTGCGTGTCGTACAGCCGCGGCTCGTCGAAGATCTGCAGGCCGCCGATCGTGGACGTGATCACGACGAAGATGATCGTCGGACGCACGGACGGCACCGTGACGGAGAAGAACTGCCGCACCCGTCCCGCGCCGTCGAGGATCGCCGCTTCGTACAGGTCACGGGAGATCGCCTGCATGGCGGCCAGCAGCACGAGCGTGTTGAAGCCGGTCCACCGGAAGTTGACCATGTTGGCGATGACGATGTGCGCCGGCGTGCTGTCCCGGTGCCAGCCGACCGGGTCCACTCCGATGTGCCCGAGCACCGCGTTGACCAGGCCGGACTGGTCGGCGAACATGCGCGAGAAGATCAGCGATACGGCGACCGGGGCGATGACGTAGGGCAGCAGCACCCCCATCCGCCAGAAGGTCCGCGCGCGGATGTTCGCGTGCAGGAGGCTGGCGAGTACGAGCGCGAGCGCGATCTGGGGGACCGTCGACAGCAGGAAGATGCTGACGGTGTTGCCCAGCGAGTCCCAGAAGACCGGCTGATCGAGGACGAAGGTGAAGTTGTCGAGCCCGACGAAGCCGCCCTGGCCGCCGATGAGGTCCCAGTCGTGCAGCGAGACGTACGCGGTGTAGAGGAGCGGGAACAGTCCGACGAGGCCGAACAGGATGAAGAACGGTGAGATGTAGGCGTACGGCGACGCCTTCATGTCCCAGCGGCCGAGACGCTGACGCCAGGAGGCGGGCGGTTGTGGAGGGGAGGCGCCGGTGCGGGCCGACGTGCTCGCTGCCGGATGGGGCATGCGCTCTTCCTTCGGTGGTGACTCGGGGACGCCCGCCGTGGCGGGCCTCCCCGAGTGCGCGGACGAACCGATCACTTCAGCGCGTCCAGATCGTCGACGAACGTGTCCCACGACTTCTTCGCAGAGTCGGTCTTGTCGACCGAGACACGGTTGATCGCGTTGTTGAACGCCGCCGTGATCGCGAAGTAGTTGTCACCCTTGTACGGAATGGTGGTGATCGCCGACGCGCGGTCGGTGAGGATCTTCCCCACGGGCGCATTGCTGAAGAAGGGATCGGTCACCTTTTGCAACTGGGCGCTGCGCTGGGCCTCGACCTGGCTGGGGAAGTTACCCGTCGTCTTGAACGCCTTCAGCTGCTGCTCAGGGGCAGTGAGCCACTCCGCGAGCGCCTGCGCTTCCTTGGGGTGCTTCGACTGCGTCGGCACGGTGAGGTACGACCCGCCGCTGTTGACACCGCCGCCGGGGAAGACGTCGGCGATGTCCCATCCCTTGACTCCGGCGGCGTTGCCCTTGATCACACCCAGCATCCACGACGGTGCAAGCATGACCGCGAACTTGTCCTTCTGGAACGCGCTCACCCAGTCCTCGCTCCACCGCGCCAGATGAGCCGAGAGGTCCTCGTGTGACGTGACCGTGTCGTAGATGTTCCGAAGATCCTTGTTATGGCCTGCGATGACGTCGCCGGTCTTGGGGTCCTCCCAGAGCACCTTGTACTGGTCACCCCAGCTGGTCGCGACCGAGGCCGATGCGTCGTAGAACGCGGGGCCCGTCTTGGCGGCCTTGAACTTCTCGCCGACGGCGAAGAAGTCGTCCCATGTCGCGTTGGCGCCCCCGAACAGCTTGGCCACCGCCTCGCGATCCGTCGGCAGGCCGGCCGCCTTGAACAGGTCGCTGCGGTACGCGATGGACTGCGGGCCGATGTCCGTCGCGTAGCCGAGCAGCTTGCCGTCGTTGGTGGTCGCGAGCTTGGCGGTCCAGTCCTTCCAACGGCCCTTGACCTTCGGAGAGGAGAGGTCCACGAAGTTGTCCGGGTGCTGCAGGACCTGCGGGAGCCAGCTGTTGTCGACACCGACCACGTCGGCGAGCCCCGAGCCCGCGCCGAGAGCGGTCTGGAACTGTTCCTTGGCCGCATCGCTCGTGGCGAAGCGGTTGTGCTTGATCGTGATCTCGGGGTGCAGCTTCTGGTACTCCTTCAGCAGGTCGCCGTACCCCCACTCGCTGAACGTCGAGACCTTGAGGGTGATCTTGCCGTCGGCGTCGCCCTGGTCGCCGGCACCGCAACCAGCGGCGAGGACGGTCAGCGAGGCCGCTGCAAGCACAGCGATGACTCTTCGGGTGGATCGCATCTGTAGTCCTTTGTCTCAGGCGGTATGCCTAGATCCCGCGGTGACAAGGGCGGCCGTCCCGGGCCGCTGCTTGCTCCTGCGGTATGCGCGAACCCTTTCGCCCGAAGGTTGCACACGCTGCTGCGTCCCCGGCTGAGGTGCGTCTCGGATGTCGCGGTGGCGGTCAGTATCACTCAACACAGTTCACGTGACAAGTATTCGCGGGGTTCTCATCGTCACGCCCACACTCGGGCCGAGCGCGCCACGGCCTCGCTGTATGTTGAGGACATGGCGGAACAGACCGGGCCTCGGGGGCCCTATCGCAAGGGGCTTCAGCGCCGCCGAGAGATCATCGCCGCTGCGGCCGAGCTCTTCGCGGAATCCGGATACGCGCACTCGTCGATGCGCGAGCTCGCCAGGCGTATGAACCTCACGCAGACAGGGGTCCTCCACCACTTCGCCGACAAGGAAGAACTCCTCGTAGAGGTGCTCGGGTTGCGTGACTCGTCAGTCGCCGACTACCTGTCGGAGGTCCACGCCACCGACGTCGCGACCCAGTCGCGGGAGGTCGCGCGTCATTCCGCGGAGCACGAGGGGCTGACGTCCCTGTTCATCATCCTCTCCGCCGAGGCGATCGATCGCGATCACCCGGCGCACACGTACTTCGTCGAGCATTACCGCGCGGCTCAGACGCAGACGCTCGATCCTGGTCCCGAGGCCGCCGAGCGTGCCCCCATGGGGGTCAGTGCGGAGGTGATCGCCACCCTGGGGATTGCTGTGCAGGACGGACTGCAGCTCCAGCGGCGATACCGGGACGACCTCGACGTCGTCGAGGCTGTCGACGCTTTCTGGCGCCTCGTGGCAGCTGCCCGGGCGCACTGGTCACAGCACCCGATGCCGCAAGACTCCGACCGGCGCCAGGGCGACGACGGCTCCGCCTAAAGGCTGGACGCCCCCGGCGCAGGCGCGGTCGAGGCCTGTCCTGGGCAAGCGGGAGGCGCGTCGGCCCGGGTAGAGGGAGCATCTCCGTCGCCGCCTGGTAGGCGGTGACGAGTCGCTTCGTTGCGCCCAGTCACCTGACGAGCCAGCCGGCGACCGCGCCCGCAGTCGGGGGTGCCGGCGCATGCCGGGAGCCTGCGAGGGGGCCGTGCGGTCTACCCTCTCATGTTCATGCGTGCGCGCGGCCGCCTGACGCACCAGGTGGGAGCGCGCCGAGGGCGATGGGGTTCGCGCTCGCGGAGAATCTCACGCACCTGCGCCCATGCGTGCACTCTTCAGTACTCCGGGCTCCGGCTCGCCAGAGCGGCACCCTTAAAGGGGGGAGGCCATACAAGCCCACGGCGCTCGGCCATGCCTTCCCATCAGTACCTCACGCTTCCCTGATCAGCGGTGATGCCGCCGGATGCCGGCCGCGGCGTGAAGGCCTGCTGAGGGCGAGCCGCCAAAGTTCGTTCAGCCTCTGTGCCGATTACAGTTCAGGTGTTAGGTTTTCGGCCACGTCACCAGAGAGGCTGATTTATGTACAGCGACTCGATCGCGCGCGGGCATCTGACGTTCCCGCCCGACTTCGTCCTCGGGGCCGCCACTGCCGCCTACCAGATCGAGGGAGGCGCGGGCGAAGGCGGACGGGGCCCGTCCATCTGGGACACCTTCAGCCACACGCCGGGAAAGACCGCCAATGGCGCAACCGGTGACGTCGCCGCGGACCACTATCACCAGGTCGAGACCGATCTTGACCTGATGGCCTCCCTCACTCTCGGCGCCTACCGCTTCTCCATCTCGTGGCCGCGTGTGATGCCCACGGGCGAAGGTGACGTCAATCCAGAGGGCCTGGCGTTCTACTCGCGGCTCACCGACGGCCTGCTCGCACGCGGAATTATGCCGATCGTGACGCTCAACCACTGGGATCTCCCGCAGGCGCTGGAGGACCGCTACGGTGGCTGGCGGGGACGCGAGACCGCCTTCGCCTTCGAGAAGTACGCGGAGATCGTGGGCGCCGCCCTCGGAGATCGGGTCGCCATGTGGTCGACGCACAACGAGCCGTGGAACAACTCGTTCGCCGGGTACGGCAGCGGGGCGTTCGCCCCCGGTGCGCAGAGCCACGCGGACGCGCTCAAGGCCGCACACCATCTCAACCTCTCGCACGGACTCGCGGTGGCAGCACTGCGGCGAACCGTAAAGCACCCCGCCGCGCAGATCTCCGTGGTGCTGAACATCTTCCGCATCGAAGCCGAGACCCCACAGGACGCTGAAGCCGCGCGCCGCTTCGACGCCGTGGCTAACCGCGTCTTCACAGGGCCGATGCTTCGCGGGGAGTACCCGGCCGACCTCCTCGACGACACCCGCGCCTTCACCGACTGGAGCTTCGTACACCCGGGCGACGTCGAGATCTGCCATCAACCGATCGACCTGCTCGGGGTCAACTACTACGAGGTCATGCACGTACGTGTGAATCCGGACTTCGACGCCGCCACCGAAGCCACGGGCGGCACGGCGTTTCCGGGCTCGGAGCGCCTCGAGATCGTCCGCCGCGACGATCTGGAGCGAACAGCCATGGACTGGGGAATCGAGCCACGAGGGCTGGAGGACCACTTGGTCGCCCTCTCGAAAGAGTTTCCCGAGTTGCCCATCATGGTCATGGAGAACGGTGCGGCATTCGCGGACGTGGTCAGCGAATTCAATGGCCAGCGCGTGGTCCTGGATCGCGACCGGACGCAGTTCCTCATCGATCACGCAACAGCGACCCACCGCGCTCGGGAACGCGGCGCGAACGTCGTCGGATACCTCGTGTGGTCGCTGCTCGACAACTTCGAATGGGCCGAGGGATACGGCCCTCGCTTCGGGGTCATCCGCGTCGACTACGACACTCAAGAACGCATTCCGAAGCTGAGCGCGCACTGGCTCTCCGAAATGTGTGCAACGAAGGTCATCCCGGTCCTCGCCAACCAGTGAGATGACCGGGCGGGTCTGGGCGGACCCTGAAACAACATCGCGGCCAGGTGAAGACACCGCAGGGCGCCACATGCCCGACACAGTACCGATCAGGTCAGCTCCCGCAGTCGACGAACCCCGAGCAGCGGCCCCGGCACCCCACCCTGCTCGCGATACCGCCTGCAGCGAAACACCCCAATCCCCCGCGCGCTGCCGCGCTCCGGGCCATCCATCACACATGAATGCGAGGCACCATTCCATGAGAATGCACCGCATCGTTGCGGCGCTCGCAACGGTAACCATGGGACTCGCGACGGCGGCCATCCCAGTCGCCGACGCCTCAGCAGATTCACCCCCCACTCTCCGCGAACTGGCTGCGCGCGATGGGATCCTCATCGGGTCTGGGGCGATCAACCCCAACTACCTTGACGAACCCCAGTTCAGCGAGGTCCTGGCGGATCAATTCAACAGCCTGTCGCCCGAGAACGAGCTCAAGTGGAACTTCGTCCAACCCCAGAAAAACACCTTCGACTTCGCCGGACTCGACCGACTCGTCGACTTCGCAAAAGACCACAACATGACGGTCAAGGGTCACGGCCTCATCTCAGGCTGCTGCAACCCGGACTACGTGACCGCGATCACCGACCCAGACGAACTCCGCTCGGTCATGCGAACCCACTTCAATACGATCATGGACCGCTACGCCGGCAAAATGGACCGGTGGGACGTCGTGACCGAGCCGTTCTCCATCGAGGGCGGAACCGGCCTGGTGCACAACGACTTCTACAAGGTTCTCGGTCCGAACTACATCGCGGAAGCCTTCCGCATCGCGCACGCAGCCGACCCCAAGGCCAAGCTGTTCATCAACGAATCCCTGGTGGAGTTCTCCCCGGAAAAGCGCCAAGAGCTCTATGACCTCGTCGCCGGCCTGGTCGCCGACGGCGTCCCCATCGACGGCGTGGGCCTCGAGATGCACGAGACCCAGGCGGGTCCCGAGCCCGGGGTCATCACGCAGATGGCGAACTCCTACCACGCTCTCGGACTCGACGTCGCCATCACCGAACTCGACGTGCACACCTACGACGTCGACCAGCAGACGCAGATCTACGGTGACATCGTCGCTGAGGCGCTGGCGGCCGGAATCCGAGACATCAGCTTCTGGGGCTTCACCGACAAGCACGCCTACACCTGGCTTCCCGGCGCGAAGCCGCTCATGTTCGACGAGGACTACAACCCCAAGCCGGCCTACTTCGCCGTCCGGGACGCGCTACAGAGCTTCGTCCAAAACACTTCGGCACCGGGCGCCGGCACCCTCTCGAACACCAGCGGACGGACGCACGGCCGCCACGACGGCGACTACAGCGTCACGATGAACCTCAGGCACGGGACCCGGGGCAGCTTCTACCGCCTGTACGAGAACGGCAAGCTCATCTCCGCACGCGTCCCCGACCCAGGACCCGGCACTTCGCAGTCGGTCAAGACCACCTTCACCGATAAGCCCAACGGTACCTACGTGTACCGGGCCGAACTGATCAACTCGAAGGGCACGACGGCCACCAACACCACGACCGTCACCGTCTGCAAGCCCGGGACAGCCCTTAGAAGCGATCCCGGTACGCCTTCGAGTACATGCCCCGCGCCCTGGCTGGGCCTGATGGTCGGCCAGGGGCGCACCGCACCTTAGCGGGAGGCGCTGGGCGCGGCCGATGGGCGGGAACCGGTGTGGCGGGTACTTCGCCCGGCTGGGGCAGTTTGCGCCGAAGGCGCTCGCCGGACCGGACGAGGGCGCCTTGGAACGACTGCACGGGTACTTGCTCCGCGCCGTCCACGGGGTGCCACTCGCCGCCGACATACCCCCGCCTCTGACCGGGCGGGCGGCACGATCGGGCTGCTGCTCGGCGGCATCATGCTCACCGAATGGGCGTCGGGCGCTGGGTGATGTACGTGAACGTCGTCTTCGCGGTCCCCGCCCTGATCGGTGCATTGCTGCTGCTGGCCAAGCCCGTGATCACCAAGGAGCCCCAACTCGCTATTCCGGGCATCGTCGTGGTCAGCGCCGCGCTGTTCGCCGTCGTCTACGGGTTCGCGCACGTCGAGTCCACCAGCTGGACCAACCCGGTCGCCCTCGGCTCCATGATCGTCGGCGCGGCGCTGCTCGGACCGCCGGCGTGCACCACGAGGACGCGGGCGTCGCCTCGGAGCTGATCAACACCGGTCAGCAAACCGGCGGCTCCATCAGCACGGCGCTACTGACCACCGTCGCCTCGTCGGCCGCGACCAACTACCTGTCCTCGCACAAGCCCAGCGCGCTGGCAGCGGCGCAGGCCGGGGTCGAGGGCTACACAGCCACCCTCGCGTGGGGCTCCGGGTTCTTAGTGGTCGGTGCGGTGATCGCCGCGTTCCTGATTCCGAACCAGGCCTGGAGCCGTCGGAGGGCGAGCCCGTGATGGCCCACTGGGCTTGGATCCACCCAAGAGATGCCCTGCTACCTGCGATGACTGTTGTTCTCACGACACCAATCAGCCCAGGACAGCAGGGCATCTCGAAGGTTCCACCGCGACCGTCTCGCCCCGCGCATCCACGACGGAGCGTTCTCCGCGATGGACATCACCGCCCACCAACCGCGCACCGGAGAACGGGCCGCCAGTGCCGGAGTCAGCGAGGGTCGTTCTTCGCCTGGCTCCAGGCGAACCGCCACTCCAGGAGCACACAGACTCGCGAGCCGAGTAGGGCCACACCATCACATCTACGCGGGTCTTCCCCGTCTCGCGCGCTCAGCGGATCCGGATGGGCCCAGGTCAGGTCGGTGATGGTGGGGAGGCCCGACTGCGGGTGGGGAGGGGGACGACGGTGGCGCCGTTGCGCAGGGCGTGGTTTTCGAGAGTGAGCTGGCGGATGGCCTCCTCGTACAGGGCGAGGGTCAGGCGCAGGTCGGTGTTCTCCTTCCGCAGTCGGTGCAGGTTCTCCTCCTTCGTCTCGTTGGCCTTCGGCTGGTCCCTGTGCGTCTCGGCGCGGGCCGCGGGGATCCGGGGCCGGAAGTGAGTGTCGATCAGGTCGGCGTAATGGCGGTGGAAAGTGGCGTGGGGAATGGCGAGGCGCCGCTCGATGGCGGTGACGGTTGGGCGGCGTCCTCTGGTGGCTGCGTCTTCGAGGACCATGTCGATGGCGGCCTTGACGGTGTCGGCGTCGGGCAGGGCACGTTTCACTCGGTGGTCTCCGGGGCGTGGCGAGCGAGGAACGCGGCCGTTTCACGGTGCTGTTCCTCAAGGCGATGGCGGACATAGGGGGCGAGGCGGTCGCGGTTAGTCAGGGCCTCTTCCAGCTTGGTCAGGTGGCCGTTCAACGCCTGGCGGTTGGCAGACGTGAGGGCGGTGTTTCGGCAGGTCAGGGGCTGGCATTCGGCCAGGACGGGCTGGCCGTCGCCGGGGTCTTTGGGCGTGCGGCACAGGGCGCGGTCGGGGTTGTAGACGCAGGTGACGAAGGTCCCCAGGTACATGTGCGGGTCGTGGCGGGCCACGATGCGGCGCAGGCGGGCTTCGTCAGTGACGACTTGGCCGTCGAAGGCGGTGTGCCGGGCGAACTCGGCGAGCCGGCGTTCGGCCTCGGCTCCGGCCGGTCCTGCCAGCGTCGGACGGTCTTCGTCGGCGCCCATCTCGGCGAGGAGCTGGCCACGGGCGATGGCTTGCTCGGCTTCGACCTCATCGCGGAAGCCGGAGTCGCTGGTGCCTAACGGTGGAGTCGGGTATTGGAACTCTCCGAATAGCACGGAGGTCATGGTGAGCAGTGTGCGCTGGCCCGGCACTTCCCAGACCGTCCATGCAGCAAGTGTGACCCTGGCCCGTTCCGCGTTCTGAAGGGTCCGCAGCGCCCCGTCCATCCTGCCCATGTCCGTCGGGGGACGCAGGTTGCTCACTGAGCTGTTCCGATCAGTGGACGGCGTTCGTCACCGCCCGCACCATGTAGAAGTGGGTCCCGATCGCCGCAAAAACGATCAGGAGACGATATGACGTCAGTGACGTTGACGCGCGCTGTTCAGGTGCCAGACTGCCCGGCGTGTCACGGCCACCACAGCATTGAGGTCGATGTGACCGTCGCCCAGCCGATCGAACTATTTGGCGGCCAGGCCGAGCCGCAGCCTCCTACAGTCGAGTCTTGGTCGGTATTTCTTACCTGCCCGGACACAAAGCGACGGTTCAGTTATGACCTCCAAGGGGAGATCATCGAAGGCTCGACCATCGTCGGCATCAACGAACACCATGGACCCGTCATTCCAGGTGACGACATATGGGAAGCCGAGCTCAACGAATGGATCAAGGCATCCGCTGACACTATCCGTGAATTCTGCAAAATGATGATCTCGGTGACCTCGGGTGCGATCCCTCTCTATTTCGTGGTTACCAATTTCCTGGGATTCAGCAAGATCAACACTTCATGGCAGGTGGTTGCCGTGATTCCACCAGTGATGCTTCTGGCGTCCAGTGGGGCATTTATGGCCGCTCTTCGCCCCTCGCTTACCTCGGTAGAATCCGTTGAGGAGTTCAAGCAATGGCGAACCAGCCGATTCAGAGTCATGGACCGGTGGGCTCGCCGCGCAATAGTGTTGCTCTGGATCGCATCGGCAACCGCGACCGTATCTTGGGGGGTCCTGCTATGGGACAGGTAGGAGGCGACGCACGTGCTGATGAGCCTCTGTTCGGAGGCGGGTCCGGGGCGGGAAAAACGGATGCAACTGCGCCCCGCAGCCCGCTTGAGTCTCTCGAATCATGGGAGTTGACCGGATACCTATTCGAATGGATTGCGATTGAATGGTTGCACCGACCGGAAGCGACCGAGTTTTTGACGGAGGCAAACAGAGGGGCAACGTATCGACGGTTTGCGGCAGAATACGAACAACACATGGTTTCGGAACGGCCGCTAACCATGCAGGAACTGGTTCTCGCCTCGCAAATAGTCTCCGACCTCCCGTGGGTGATCTACGTAGTTCAATCTCAAAAAATTCCAAGCCTGGATCGAGTTCGCCACAAGCGCATTCTCGCGCCGGAAGATCTAGTGCAACTACTCATTCGAATCTGCCTTCGAGAAACGGATCAACGCCGCGTGAGGGGTCTAGCGACGATACTCATCCATGATGGAAGGTCTGGCCATTGCATCACACTTAGTGAATTCCTGGATGACGGATTTCGCTTCGTCTACTACGATCCGTGGCCCGTGCCCTCTGTGCTATGCAAGGGATGCAATCGAGCGGGCGTGGAAGCCGCTTCTTATAATGCAGAGGCGAACTTGTGGACAATAACAGTGAAAGAGCTCCTGAGTGTGATCCGCGGAGTGATGGTCCCGCAAGCAGTATCCGAAAGGTGGAGATTGCGGGACGAGGCTGGTGCAGATCCGGCCGCAGTACGGGCTCAAGCCGTCATCGAGGCGACGGTAGGCGGGGCGCTTTGATCGGGCCTTCTCGTGTTTGGTGGAACCGCGCCGTCAGGCACTCTCGTCGGTCGCTACTGAACTTGAACGAGTGGATGTCCTGCTTGCGCGCTGACCCACATCGGCGGCGTAGGCGGCCCAGTCCCCCGCAGATGCCTGCTGCCACTGGACGGCGACCTTGATGTGGACACCGAGCATCCGGGCGAGGATCGCGGCGGGGAGTTCGGTCGCGAGAGTGAACAGTGCGGTGGAGCGATCCTGCTTCGGTCGGATCCCGATCTTATGGAGACGGTTGCCGATCTGGCTGTCGCTGAGGGGGCGCCCTGGATGTCCTCCCGGGAACAGCCAGGGAACGATCTCCGGAGTGCCGATCTTGGCCTTGCCGCGGCGGGTTGCGACGAGTTCGCGGACCAGGCTGGCCAACGGCGCGGGCAGGACGACCGGCGAGGTGCCGAACGTGATGGAGACGGTGTCGCCGTCGAAGTGGACGTCATCGATAGTGAGTTGGCTGATGGTGGCGATCTTCTGTGCGTAGAGGATCAGTAGCAGTCCTGCGACGCGGTCCGGCATCGGCAGCGTGTCGTTGTTGAGGAGGCGGCGAGCGTCAGCCCAGCGTTTCTCGCTGTCGATGGTGCCGAGCGGACCGGTCCAGCGGACGGTGCCGTAGGTCAGGTCACGGGCATGTCGGTGCTGTACCGACCAGCGGACGAAATGGCCGGTCTCGTTGCGGTAGCTGACCGTGGAGTCGGCCATCCAGCGTTCCAGGTTCGTCTGAGTGCAGGTCCCCAGCGTGAGCCCTTCGCAGCCGAGCCAGTCGAGAAAGTTGTTGGCCGCGGTGACGTGGCAGCGCACGTTCAGGTCCTGGAGCCGGGTGGTGTGGTCATCGCCAAGGCGGCGTCGGAGTCGGCGCATGTGGTGCCAGACCGCGTAGCCGTGCAGGATCCGGCGCTCTGCGAGGCCGGCGCGGGCCTGGACGGTCGCGGTGATCCATTTCTCCAGGACGATGAGGCGCTCGTCGCGGGGCGGCAGGGAGCCGGTCGCGACCAGGACACTGCGCAGGTGGGCCAGCACCTTGCCCGGGGGCAGTTCGTCGAGGACCTCGTGGGTGACGAGCCGCTCGTCGCGTCCTATGCGTTCCAAAAGGTCTCGGGCTTTCGAGCGGGCGATCCAGGCCATGGCGACGTCCGGCCTTTCGGCACTCGTCAACGCCTCATGAAACGGGGTGAGTTCGGGGCGGATGACCCCGGTGGCGTCGCCGAGGAGGTCGCGTACTTGCTGGTCGAGGACGCATCGCTGGCAGGGGCGGGTGCTGAGCTGCCAGGTGATGGTGCAGGCCGGGCAGCGGCCCCAAAAGTCCGGGTCGGGATTGGTGCACTTCGCGCACAACGGCGCCTCCCAGGTGCCGCCGCGGGCCTGGGCGACGGTGCCGCAGTCGCTGCAGGCCACCCATCGCTGCTGGCAGCGGTCGCACCAGGGCTGGCCGGTGGCCCGGGACATGTCGCAGAGCGCTGTCCGCCCGCAGATGCCGCACTCCGCGGTGATCCTCGGCCGGCAGTTCTGGCAGCGCGGGCCGTCAGGCAGCCGGTTCGCGACGGGCTTGCGTCGGCCGCAGCCGACGCACTCCTCCAGGTTCGCGGGCTGTCTGATCAAGCAGTTCGGGCACAGAGGTCGGCCCTCGGCGTCGCGGGTGGCGGGCTCACGTACGGCGCCGCAGCCGAAGCAGGGGATGGCCGCGTGGCGGGCGAAGCAGGCCCGGCAGATCCTCTTGCCGTCCAGCAGCTTGGACAGCGCCTTCACTCCGTGGCAGCGTGGGCAGGCCGGTCGGGCGACCTTGGTCGCCCCGGCCTTGACGAGTTCGTCGATGAACCGCAGGACGGCCGGGGTGGGTGCTTCGTGACCGGCGCTGGTCAGCAGCTCGGGACGGGCGACGACGGCCCAGGCCAGGCGGCGCTGGCCGGCGGGCCGGACGGTGGCTCGCCCGAGCGCGGCCAGGACCAACTCGTCGTTGAGGGCGGGATCGAGGCTCGTGACGAGTTCGGTGAGCTCATGGAGCGGATCGCCCTCGGTATCCGGGCAGTTCGCGCAGCGGGGCTCGCCGTGACGGTCCCGGCTGACGACACGTCGCTCTTCACGGCATCCCGCGCAGACGGCTGGCTTGTCGAAACAGGGAGAACATCCCCACCGCCCTCCGGTGCTGCTGCCGACGTAGCGGCATGCGCGGCCGCACTCGCCGCAGCGGGGCAGTGCGACGTTCTGGGCGCCGGCCTCGTTCAGGGCCATCAGCAGTTTCGCGACGCAGTAGGGCGCCGGTGGCCGCCCGGTCCGCAACAGTGACGGGTCGTCGTGCAGTGCCTGGGCGAGGCTGCGGCGACCGGCTCGTGCGCGTACGACCGTGCAGACAATGTCACGGACCTCGGCGGCGTCCAGGTGCTTCTCGACGTTGCCGACGAGCCGCACCACCAGGCCGACCGGGTCCGCGAGGACTTCCTCCGCAGTACCCGTCACCGGTCAACTCCCCTGATACGAGCCCGCTTGGGCCGCAGTCCGCCGATGCCTTCGGTGACTGCGGCTCCGCCCGCAGCGGCCTTCTTCGGCTTCGCCGCGACGTCGGCCCCGGTGATCGGCTCGATGAGGTCGTCCATGGTGCAGTCCAGGATGTCCATCAGGGCCATGAGGATCTTCAGACTGAGTCGCTCGGGTCGCTCGACGACGAGCCGGTAGACCTGGCTCGTGGACAGCGTGATGCCGCGTTCCTTCAGCAGAGGCAGCAGGTCGGTAGTGGAGAACATCTCGCGGTCCGCCATGACTTTGCGCAGGTGCCAGCGGTAGTCGAGCTTGGCGACCATCATCGGGTCCTTCCTCGTCAGGCTCCGGCGAACGCCGGGGCCAGGGCCTTGGTCAGGGCAGTGTTCATGAAGTCGTCGCTGACGTGCGTGTAGATGGCAGTGGAACTGTCGCACTCGTGGCCGACCTGCTGCTGGATTATCTTTAGTTCGCTGGGTTGGCAGGCTGTTGACCTGTGCGTTTGTGTTGCGGTCGTTGTCCGTGACGTAGCTGATGAGGGCATTGGGGGCCTTTCAGCACGGGCCGATCGTTACCGACCTGGGATTGCTCGTCGACGGTCTCCTGGAGGGTCTCCCGGGCGTCGGTCATTCGTCGGCAGTCGGAGGCTGCGGAGGAGGTATCCAGTGGCACGCGCGGTGACGTCTTCAGTAGGTTCTGCGGATGCGGCAATTCGCGGACATCGAAGACCTGTCGGGGCTTGTGCGTGACGCACTGGGAGCGGGATGCCACATTGTCGCGGTGGACCGGTTGCGTGGGGGAAGCAAGAAAGGGGTGTACCGGGTCCGCCTCGATGGAAGCCACCCGGCGAGTGTGATCATCTACAGCTGGGCCGAAGCTGAGAACTTCTGGCCAGGTGCGCGCGAAGCCGACCCGGCTGACCCGTTCGCGCCCGCCTATGGGCTGATCCCGTTCCTCACCGCGCAGCGGAGCTTGAACAGCCTCGGGGTGCGGGTTCCGCAGGTGCTCCTGGCGGATGACAGCCGTCGCCAGTATCCGGCGGACGTCGCCGTGGTCGAGGATGCCTCCGGCGGCACGCTCGAAGCCCTCTTCGAAACCGATCCCACGCGCGCCGCGGGAGCCCTGGGTGACCTCGCCGAGATGCTTGAGGTGATGCACCGGCACCAGGCCCAGCACTACGGCAGGGTGGATCTGTTGGAGCGGGGCGGCTTCGCATCCGAGATCTCGTGCGAGCGACGGGTCCTCGACCGCGCCATGCGGGACCTTGAGGAGACGGCGGCGCGTGACGGCAGGATCGCGGCAGCCGGCACGGCATTGCGCGACCGTCTGCAGGAACTGGCTGATCGGGTGAGCCCTCGCGCGCAATACGGACTGATCCACGGTGAACTCGGACCCGACCACGTCCTGGTCGACGCCGAAGGTCACCCTGTCCTGATCGACATCGAGGGCCTGATGTACTTCGACGTCGAGTGGGAGCACGTCTTCCTCCAGCTCCGCTTCGGCGAGTGGTACCCCGCACTGGCCCGGCCCGGTTTTGATCCGCAGCGCCTCGACCTCTATATGCTCGCGATGCGTCTGTCGCTGGTGGCCGGTCCACTGCGTCTCCTCGACGGTGACTTCCCCGACCGGGCGTTCATGCAGGGGATCGCTGAGCACAACCTGACAGAGGCGCTGGCGCTCCTGCCGTTGGTGTAGCTGGATACACAGGGCCGCGCCGAGCATCCGCCTACTCGACACGATCAGCTCGAACGGGTGGGCGGGGAAGCTGACGCTGACGGTGGGGAACTGGGTGACCGTCGACAGGGTTGCTTGCGCCTGCCCGCGGTGAGTTGGTGCGGGTCGTCGCGGCGCGTTGTTCGCCGAGGGCACGGGCGAGTTGCTCGCGGAGTTGCTGGTTCTCTTCGGTGAGCCGCCGGATGCGGGCGTTGGCGGCTTCGAGCCGTCGCAGCAGCGAAGCATCGGAAGTGCGCTGACGTGCGGGAACCGGCGATCTGGGTTCCCGGCGGTGTGCTGCCCGCAGTCGCTCGATCTCTGCTCGCAGGTCCGGCTGGGCATAGAGCCAGGACCGGGATACTCCGGCCTGCTTCGCGACGGTCTCGAATGTGACCCCCCGGCCGAAGCCGGGGATTCCACGCAAGATCAGAGATGGGGCGGCGGGAAGACTCCAGCCACGGCTCCTTGCGCTCCGCGGCCAGCGCGTTGATCCGGTCCGCCTGACCCTGCGCGGCATGGTGGCGCCACAGCTTGACGTAGGCGTGCGGACGGGCACTGTACTCGGGCAGCTCAGACAGTGGTGTGCCGTCCTCCAGCACCGGCAGGACCGTGCACGCGGTGAAGTCCGTGCCGATGCCGATGACCCGCTCGGGGCGTACTCCGGCGCTGGCGAGCGCCTCGGGCACCGCGTAGCGCAGGACGTCCAGGTAGTCGGTGGGCACCTGGAGCGCCCAGTCTGGAGGCAGTCGGGTGCCGTCGGGCAGTTCGCGGTCCAGGACGGCGTGCGCATAGGGGTGTTCCGCGCTGCCCAACTCCGCGCCGTCACGGACCCGGACCACCACGGCCCGCCCGGAGAGGGTCCCGTAGTCGACTCCGATGACGCAGGCGTCGGAGTGGAGTTCTTTCTGGTGCTCGGCGTTCACGGTGAGGGGCGCCCTTCTGCCGTCGGTATTTCGAACATTGTTCGGTGAGGCGAATAGAGGGATCGAGAAGGCGGATGCGAGGGGTGCTGGCCGGCCGGGGCCTGCGAGAGGCCCCGGCCGGCGGTGCCGTCAGCCGTTCAGCGGCGCGACGCTCACCCGGTCGATGTCGGGTGCGTAGGTGGAGGAGTTGCCGAAGGTGATGGTGTTGGTGCCGGCGTTGAGGGTGACCGGGACGGGCAGGTCCCACCAGCTCGACCAGCTGTAGTTGTTGCGGAACATGACGGTCTGGGCGGTGCCGTTGACGGTGATGTTCGCGGCTCGGGAGACGACGTTGGTGTTGTAGTTGCCGGATCCGGAGACCTGGTCGTTGGCGTAGCGCACGTTCAGCACGTAGCGCCCGGCCGAGGCGGCGTTCACCTGGAAGGTGAGGGTGTTGCCGGAGCCGTTGCCGATGTAGCCGACGTAGTTGCCGCCGGAGGCCCAGGAGTTGGCGGAGACTGCGGCGGTGCCGGCGCGGGTGGCGTTCTCCGCTTCGTAGGCGGTGACGCCCGTGGTGTCGGCCGTGCCGGTGACGCGCAGGTCGCGCAGGGTGAGGCTGCCGCTGGACGGGCCGGTCGCGGTGATGCGGTTGTTGCCCGCCGACAGGTACAGCCGCTGGGTCTTGTCGGTGAGGCTGCCGCCGGTGGAGGCGAGGGTGGAGGCGGTGGCGCCGTCCAGGCTGAGGGTGCTGCTGGCGGTGGAGGAGTAGTCGGCGTGGACGGTGTAGTAGCCGTCGGTGGGGGCGTAGACGTCGAAGGCGGCCTTGTCTCCGGAGGCCAGGACCAGGGCGCCCGCGCCGCTGATGCCGGCGGCGGAGTAGTCGTAGGACGGGGAGCCGGTGATGTCGGCGTAGGTGGCGGGGTAGACGGGGTCCTGTCCGGGGGTCGCGGTGAGGTCGATCTTGTCGAGGGTGACCTCGCCCGTGGCGCCCTTGGCAAGGGTCAGGGTGTGCGTGCCGGCCGTCAGGGACACCGGTGTGCTCACCGTGGAGCGGTAGGTCCAGTTCAGGGTGGGCTGGTAGGTGATGGTCGTGGCGCTGCCGCCGTCGATGGTGAGGGTCTGGGTGGCGGGGGTGGCGGTCTGGCTGGACTGGTTGCCGTAGTAGATGTTCAGGTTGTACGTGCCCGTGGTCGGGACGTTGACGCTGAAGGCGACCTTGCTGGTGGACTGGTTCAGACTGCCGACGTCCTTGGTGCCCGAGGTGGCGTAGCCGTTGGCGTTGGACACCGTGCCCTGGGTGTAGACGGTGCCGCTGGTGATGGTCGCGTTCTCGGCCTCGTACGACGCCTGCCAGGGCGGGTTGGCGGCGGTGGGCGTGCCGCTGCCGGCGGGGTTGATGAGGACGCGGTAGGCCGCCATCGGGTCGAGGCCCGTCAGCGGGACGGTGATGCTGCCGTCGGCGGCGACGGTCATGGTGCTGCGGGACAGCACGGTCGGCGTGGCGCCCGCGCCCTCGTAGCCGCTCCAGGCGGTGCGCTCGACGGAGACGTCGACGCTGCTGCCGAAGGAGGCCGGTATGTGCTGGACGACGGTGTCGACCGAGCCGGAGGTGCCGCCGCCGAGCAGCACCTGGGCCTGCTTGCGGCCGGTGTCGAGGGAGCCGATGCCCTGCAGGGTGTCGATGACGTTGGACTGGGGCGGGGTCACCTTGACGGTCTGGCCGGTCAGGCCCGCGTACCAGCGCAGCAGCCACCAGTCGCCATTGGGGATGTTGGTCTGGCTGACGTTGCCGTCGAGGTTACCTGCGATGTCCCAGTAGGCCTGGTCGGCGTAGACCTTGTTCCGTTCGAACATGGACATCCACTGGATCATCTGACCCGGGACGGAGAGGTCGCGGCGGTCTCCGTACTCGTCGATGTTGACCGGCAGGTGGCTGATGCCGGCGTTGGTCTCGATGGTCCGGTAGGCGTTGATGTGCGACTCGAAGTCGGACAGCGAGCTGGGGTCCAGCTCGTGCCAGGTGGTGACGTCCGGCAGGACGTTGTTGGCCTTGGCCCAGGGGTAGAAGTCGCCCATGAAGCGGGCGTCCCAGTTGGTCTCGTTGGGGCCGGCGATCCTGGCGTTCGGGATGATCGAGCGGATCTTGTTGTAGACGGTGGTCCAGTCGCTCTCGAACTGGTTGCGGGTGTTGGTGTAGGTGGTGGTGTTCGAACTGCTCAGGCCGCTGTACCAGTTGCCACCGTTCGGCTCGTTGAAGGGCACCCACACGAACGAGTCGGCGTCCGACCGGCCGGCGACCTTGCGGACCATCGTGTCGACCTTGGACAGGTAGTCGCTCAGGCCCAGGTTCTCGTAGGGCCAGTTGGCGTAGATGTCCTGCATGTAGATGAGGTTGTCGCTGCCGCCGCCCCGGGCGAACTGGGGCTGGACGACCAGCGCGTCGCCGTTGGGGTGCTGGGCGCCGTCGGGCGCCTTGGTGGCGATCGACGTCATATGCAGGGGGGTGGTGATGCTGTCGCTGGGAACGCCGTCGTCGCTGAGGCC
The DNA here is from genome assembly GCF_044768275.1 of Streptomyces sp. NPDC101152. Taxonomy (NCBI): domain Bacteria; kingdom Bacillati; phylum Actinomycetota; class Actinomycetes; order Kitasatosporales; family Streptomycetaceae; genus Streptomyces; species Streptomyces sp. NPDC101152. The sequence continues at coordinate 35,277 of NZ_JBIWPO010000055.1, forward strand.
GTACAGGGCGCCGTTGGCACCGTGCATGACCGCGCCGGTGGTCTGGCCGAGGTCGACGGTCAGCTGGGGGTTGGCCGCGTGGGCGACCGGACCGGTCAGGGCGGTGGCGGCCAGGACGGCGGTGAAGGTCACCGCACCCACCAGGCGCCGGACATGTCCGGATCTGTGATCGGTTCGAGGCATGCGTGTCCTCCGCCTCCCGCGTCGCTGCGGGAGGATCGTGGGTGGAACCGGGGGTGATGGGCCGGGGCGTGCGGGGAGTCACGCCCCGGGGATCATGGGCGCGGGGCTACTTGACGGCCCCGCTGGTGATGCCGGCGACGACCCGGCGCTGGGCGACAACGAAGACCGCCACCATGGGCAGGCTCATCATCACGACGTAGGCGAAGATCAGGTGCCAGTTGTTGAGGTACAGCTGGGCGTTGGCGACCTGGTAGAGGTTGAGCGGCAGCGTGGCCTTGGAGCCACCGCCGAGCACGAAGAAGGCGTAGAAGATGTCGCTCCAGGCGAACAGCATCACCATGATCGTCGCGGTGGCGATGACGGGCCGCAGCAGCGGCAGGATGATCTTGAAGAAGACCCGGGCCGGGCTCGCGCCGTCCATGCGCGCGGCCTCCTCCAGTTCCTCGGGGAGGTTTCTGATGAAGCCGGTCATGAAGAAGATCGACGTGGACAGGTACATGCCGGTGTAGACGGCGATCATGCCGAGCTGGGTGCCGGCCAGGCCCATCTGGCGCAGCTCCATCACGATGGTAATCACGGCCGGGGGAAGGAGCAGTCCGCTGATGCTCAGCGCGTACAGGGTGCCGACCAGGCGTCCGGTGCGGCGGGCGAAGACCCAGGCGGCGCCCGCGCCCAGCAGCAGGACGAGGACGACCGAAGGGACCACGACGAGAAGGCTGTTGACGAAACCCTGGATGATCTTGCCCTGGTCGAAGGTCTGTTGGTAGTTGTCCGCGACCTGGATGTGGTGCGGCAGGGAGAGGTTGGGCTTGATCGCCTCGGCCTGCGGCTTCATCGAGGTGACCACGACGAGCCACAGCGGGATGCCGATGGTGACGGCGGCGATGAGCACGACGGCCACCGGCTGCACCCAGCGCGGCAGCTGCCGGCGCGCGGGGACGAACACGGGTGCGGTGGTCACTGGTTGTTCTCCCTTCGGCGCAGGCCGACGATGACGGGCACAGCGAGGACGACGACGATGAGGAAGAGGACCAGGCTCATCGCGGACGCCTGGGCGTACAGCCCCTGGCCGAAGACGCGGAACATGTAGATGTTGAAGACCTCCGTCTCGCTGCCCGGGCCGCCGGCGGTGGTGGCCTGGACGATGTCGAAGGTGTTCATGGAGCCGATCAGGGCCGTGGTGACGTTGAAGGTCACCGCGGGGGCCAGCAGCGGGAACCTGATGGACCAGAAGGTGCGCCAGCCGCCGGCGCCGTCGATGCGAGCCGCCTCCAGGACGTCGCCCGGCATGCTCTTCAGGCCCGCCAGGTAGATCAGCATGGCCAGGCCCATCCACTTCCAGCCGTGGATGAGGGTCACCACGACCAGCGTCCAGGTCGTGGAGCCCAGCCAGGGGGTGTCGACATGGTGTCCCATGAGGGAGGACAGGACGCTGTTGAGGGCGCCGTCCTGGGCGAGCAGGGCGCGGAAGATGTAGCCGACCGCGAGGGCCGAGATGAGCACCGGAAGGAAGAAGACGGCGCGGAAGAAGCGGTTGAAGCGGGTGTCGCGCTCCAGCAGCAGGGCCAGGACAAGCCCGAAGCCGTTCTGGAAGAGGGCGACCAGGACCGCGTACTCCACGGTGATGCGGATGTCCCGGAGCATCGAGCCGTCCTGCAGGACGCTGCGGAAGTTGGACAGTCCGGCGAACTGGATGTTCGAGTGGAACGCCGACCAGTTGGTGAACGGGTAGACGAAGTTGAGCAGGTTCGGCAGCAGGAAGAAGGCGCCGAAAACGGCGAGCGCGGGAAGGGCGAACCACCACGGCTGGTTGGACTTGCCGCGCGGCCGACGGCGGGGGGCGCGCCGGGACGAACGGCCCGCTTCCTTGCTGGGGTTGACGTCGGTGACGCCGATCGTGGCTGTGTCCGCCACTGCTACCTCCGGTGGATGACCCCGGGCTGTACCGGCTGGGAGCAGCCCGGGGCGGGGCTGGCGAGGGGACGCGCCGGTCAGAAGCCGGACACGCCGCGCGCCTTGAGGACCTGGGTGAACTGGTCCTCGGCGGCCTGGGCCACCTGCTGGGGCGTCTTCTTGCCGTAGATCATGTCGGCCAGGGCGAGGTGCATGTCAGGCGCGGTCAGCGCCTTGACCTGGAACACACCGGTCGCGGTGGAGAGCGAGTCGGCCTGGGCGGTGGCGGTCTGTGGCAGACCGGCGGGGTTGGGCACGGACGGCTCCACCGAGACGACCTTGTTCGCCGCGAGGTAGGCCGGGTAGTCCTTGCCGAGCCAGAAGGACAGGAACTGCCGGGCCGCGTTCTGCCGCTTGGCGTCGCCGGTGTTGAAGGCGACGACACCGTTGGTCTGGTCGGGCGAGTACAGGGCCTTGCCGGAGCTGTTGGAGACGGGGAACCAGCCCAGCTTCTGGTCCATCTCGGCGGTGCTGGACGTCGCCTGGATCTCGCTCTGCAGCGAGGTGACGTTCACGGCCATCGCTGCGCTGCCGTCCAGGATCGCCTTGCCCTGGTCCACGAAGGTCGCGGTCTTGTAGTCCTTCTGCGCCAGCCCGCCGTCCAGGACCTTCGTCTTGTACTTCTTGATCGCGTTCACGATCACCGGGTCGGTCCACTTGGCCTGGTTCTTGTTCAGCTTGTCCCAGAAGCTCTGCGGCAGGTCGGTCATCTGCAGCTGCACCTGCCACTGCAGCGGCCACTTGTCGCCGCCCACCTCGAAGAACGGCGCGACACCCGTCTTCGACTTGATCGTCGCGGCGGTGGTGAGAAGCTCGTCGTAGCTCGTGGGCATCTTGGTGATGCCGGCCTTGGCGAAGACGGCCTTGTTGTAGTAGACGCCGAGGGAGGCCGGGCTGGTGACGATCGCGGCATAGCGGTGGCCGTCGACCTTGCCGAGGCTCTGCTCGGTCGGGCCGAGCTTGGAGACCCAGTCCTCGTTGTCCAGCTGCAGCAGGTTCTTCTGCGGCTGGATGAACGGCAGCGTGGAGCCCGTGGGCTGCCAGAACATCAGGTCGGGCTTGTCGCCGGAGGCCAGCTTGGTGGGCACGTTCGACTCGTAGGGGTCCGGTATCACCTGGGTGCTGACGACAGCGCCGGTCGCCTTCTCGAAAGCGTCGATGGCCTGCTTGGGCTCGCCGACGCTGTTCTGCGCCACCCACATCGTCAGGTGGACGCCCTTCAGGCTCGCGGTCGCGTTCACGGACCCGGTCGGGGCGGCACCGGCGCTGCTGCCGCCGGTGGCGTCGCTGCAGGCGGTGGCGGCCAGGCCGAGGGCACACACGGCGGCGAGGGAGGAGACGGCTCTCTTCATAGGTCTTTCCTTAGGCACGCGGGGGTTGGCGGAGCGGTGCTGTGAAGGTGGGTGATGGCTAAGGCGAAGCAGGGGCGCGAGAGGGCCCGGGTCATGCGTCCCGGACCCCTGAGCTCTCGCGCCTAATCAGGTCGGGGCCGACGAGCGTCGGCGCGGGTGGCTGATAGTCGGACTCGAGCTGGCCTCGCAGGAGTCCGAAGGCGGACCGGCCGAGTCCCTGGAAGTCCAGGCGGACCGTGGTGAGGGCAGGGGTGACGAACCCGGAATGGGGGGCGTCGTCGAAACCGATCACGCTGACGTCTTCCGGCACGGACCGGCCGGCGTGATGCAGGGCGCGCAGCACGCCCAGCGCCAGGTCGTCGTTGCCGCACAGGATCGCGGTGACGTCCGGGTCCCGGGCGAGCTTGCGGCCCGCGTCGTAACCGGCCTGCGCGTCCCAGCCCTTGCCGGTGGGCGGCGGCGGGGTGACGCTGGCCGCCTTCAGGGCCTGGCGCCAGCCCTCGGCGCGTGGTGCCGTCGAGCGCCGGGAGCCCGTGGACGTCGGGATCGCCACGTAATGGACGGTGGGGTGGCCGAGTTCGAGCAGGTACTCGGTGGCGGCGCGGGCCGCCTCCCGGTCATCGACCCACACCGCCGGACGGGGAGGTGTCCGGCCCGGCGGCGGGGCTTCGACGGCCGCGGCGCACGGCACGTTGGACGGAATACGGTCCAGGGCCGCCGCTCCGAGCCGGTCGAAGCCGATGACCATGATCCCGCCTCCGGCCGCGGTTGCGGTGGCGATCGTCCGGTCGAGGTCGTCCTCCGGGGTCAGGACCCGGACGCCGACCGAGTAGCCCGCGGCGCGGGCGGCCTCCTCCAGGCCTTGCAGGGTGGCTGCGTAGCCGTAGAGGACGGTGTTGGACGTCAGTACTGTGACCGACTTGGTGACCCCGCTGGCCAGGGCGAACGCGGTGGCGTTGCGCTGGAAGCCGAGTTCGTCGATGGCGGCCTCGACCCTGCGGCGTGTCTCTTCCTTCACGTTCGGGTGGTCGTTGATGACCCTCGAAACGGTCTGGTAGGAGACGCCGGCCGCCTGGGCGACGTCGCGGATGCTGGCGGGCTTCTGCTGTTTCCCCTGGGGGTCGGCGTGAGCTCCGGAGCTTGTGTGACCGGTCACAGACATGCGAGGATTGTGAGCGGTCACAACACGGGCGTCAAGAGGCTGCAACCACGACGTTACCTCTCAGGCACAAAACGCGGCGTTTCACTCCGCAGCCCCGGAGAACCCCAGAACCCCCACGCCACCTGCGCAAACCACCCGAGACACTCGTGAGTGACCACGGAAGCCATTGATCAGTCCCAGAAGGGAAATCGCGTTGACAGCTACCGCTGAAATCGCCCAGGAGTCTCTGCTGTGGACCCATGAAGCCCTCGGACTGAGCGCCGTCACCGACCCCGCCGGGTCGGTCAGACTGACCGGCGCCGATCAGCCGTGGGACGCCCTCGTCCCCGTCGTCGAGGTCGTCCTCACCGGACACGGACGCACCTGGTCCGGGGAACGCTTCATCGACACGACCGTCGGCAGCCGCCTGGTGCTCCGCGGCCATGACACGGCCCAGGACGGACAGTGGCGGCACACCACGATCCGGCTGACCGACCCGCAGACCCGCCTCGCCGCCGACCTCACGCTGAGCACCGTCCCCGGCTCAAGCTTCCTGCGCTCGCGGGTACGCCTGGTCAACGAGGGCGACACCCCCCTGCACCTGGAGAGCGTCTCCACCCTCACCCTCGGCGGCATCGTCGGCCCGGCGGCCGGCCTCGATGGCCTGACCCTGCACTGGGCGGACAACGACTGGCTCGCCGAGTGCCGCTGGCGGCAGGCCGCCTTCCGCGACCAGGTCGTCCCGCTGAGCCGGGCCGCCCACGGCCACGAGGGCCGCGGCTGCTTCGAGCGGTACTCCCAGGGCTCCTGGTCGACCGGCCGGCATCTGCCCCTCGCCGCCCTCACCGACGGCGGCGAGGGCGCCTGGCTGTGGCAGATCGAGTCGAGCGCCGGCTGGCGCTACGAGACCGGGGAACGCGAAGGCGCCGCCTATCTCGCCCTGTTCGGACCCGACGACGCCCACCATCAGTGGCGCCAGACCCTGGCCCCCGGCGAGGAGTTCACCACCGTACCGGCCGTCCTCGTACGCGCCGCGACCGGCGGACTGGACTGCGCGTTCGGCGAACTCACCGCCTACCGCCGCCTCATCCGCCGCGACCACCCCGACCACCGCGCTCTGCCGGTGATCTACAACGACTACATGAACACCCTCATGGGCGATCCCACCACCGCCAAGCTCCTGCCGCTCATCGAGGCAGCCAGTACCGCCGGGGCGGAGGTCTTCGTCATCGACGCCGGCTGGTACGACGACGACGCCCAGGGCTGGTGGGACGCCGTGGGCGCCTGGGAACCCGCCGGACGCCGCTTCCCGGGCGGAATCCAGGAAGTCCTCGACGCCATCAGGCAACACGGCATGACACCCGGGCTGTGGCTGGAACCCGAAGTGGTCGGCGTACGCAGCCCGCTGGCCCGCACCCTGCCGGACGAGGCGTTCTTCCGCCGCGGCGGAATCCGGCTGACCGAACACGGCCGCCACCACCTCGACCTGCGCCACCCCGCCGCCCGCGCCCACCTCGACCGCGTCCTCGACCGGATCGTGGGCGAGTGGGGCGTGGGCTACCTCAAACTCGACTACAACATCAACATCGGCCCCGGCACCGAGAACGGCACCGAAAGCGCAGGCGCCGGCCTGCTCGGACACCACCGCGCCCACCTGGACTGGCTCGCCTCACTCCTGGACCGCCACCCCGGCCTGGTTCTCGAGAACTGCGGGTCAGGGGGGCTGCGCATGGACTACGCGCAACTCTCCGTCGCCCAACTGCAGTCCACCAGCGACCAGCAGGACCCCCGGCGCTACCCGCCCATCGCCGCCGCGGCGGCCACCGCGGTCACACCCGAGCAGGCGGCCGTCTGGGCCTACCCCCAGCCCCACTTCGACTTCGACGAGATCGCCTTCACCATGACCACCGCGCTGATGGGCCGCGTGCATCTCTCCGGCTTCCTGGACCGCATGGACGACGCACAGTCCGCCCTCGTCCGCTCCGCCGTCGACCTCTACAAGAGCATCCGACCGGAGATCAGCGGCGCACTTCCCTTCTGGCCCCTCGGTCTGCCGACATGGGACGACAACTGGCTGGCGCACGGACTGCGCACCGACTCCGCGGCCTTCCTCGCACTGTGGAGACGGGAGCCCACCTCGGACACCGAAGCCATCGAGAACACCGGCAGCCGGACCATCCAGCTCCCCCGCAACACAAGCACTCCCCAGCACCTCGAAGTGCTCTACCCGACCGACTCCGGCGCCACAGCGACATGGGACGCGACCACTGGGCAACTCACCGTCTCCCTGCCACGCCCCAACACGGCCGTGCTGGTCCGACTCGGCACCACCGGCGAAGAGTCCGCCGGCTGACGTCCCCGCCGATCCGTGCCGGTCTTCGCGGTCCCTGTCCGGCCCCCGAGCGTCTTCGGGGCACCCCGGGCCCGCGACGGCCGACGTCCGCCCAGCTCGGTCAGGCCCCCCGACCTCCCCGTAGCGGATCGCCCTTCCATCGCGTTGATGGTCCGGTCCCGAGTCGCCGGGCGGAGCCTCAACAGCCGTTCTAGCAGGCCTGGACAGTCGCGTGACGAACTGCTCACCACCAAGGGCGACACCGTCGACACCGCGCTGCGGGAAGTCACGGCCCGCCACCGGGGCCCGCGCGCCCTCGAAGAAGCCCGCGAACTCGTGGCCGACGGGGCCCCTCCGGTGCGCCTCCGGTGGAAGCCTGGAGTCGCACCGGAGGGCGCCGGCGGCGTCCATTCCATGCGGCGGGATGCGATGAAACCCACTCTGGAGACCCCGACGGTATTCAGTTGTCCTTCGTCGGGTCAGCCTCGATCCACCGCGTGAATTCTGATCACGGGTGTCGGGTGGGTTCCGGGCGTTTCTTCGGGATGCGGGCAGCGGTGATCGCCGGGTGGCCGTCCGGTGCGAGGTCTCCAAGGTCTTTCGGGTCGTGGGCGGTCAGGATGTCGTGCGGGTCAGGTGACCATGCGCTGTCCGGTCGCTGTCCACAGGTCGGTGAAGTCGTCCTGCCAGCGCCAGTGTTGGGGCAGGTGGAGGGTGAGGCGGCGGGCGCCGGTGGCGATCCGGGCGGGGATGTTGATCAGGTGGCGGCGGATGGTGCCGGTTCGTGCCCTGGCGTGGAAGACGGAGGCGAGGTGGCCGGCGGCCCGGGTGAGGTTGTAGGCGGTGGCGGCGAGGGTGAGCCAGGCGGCGTTCGCGGTGAACTTCCCCGAGGGAAGGTGGGCCAGCGCGGAGTCTTCCAGGTCGGCGAAGACCTGCTCGACCTGGGCGTGTTCGCGGTGCATGGGTTCGGCCTGGGCCAGGACGAACGGGCTGTCGGTGAAGATGACGTGGTGGCGCCAGACGCCGAACAGTTCGGCCTGCCCCTCGGGCACGCTCTTGGGGTTCAGGCGCTTGACCCGGCGCACGATCAGCCGGGCGGTGGCGTGGAAGGCCTTCTTCTTGCTGGTGAACGCGGTGAAGGGGACCTCGGCGATCTCGGCGTCGGAGATCCAGCGTTCCTCCTCGGCGTCCCAGACGGCGGCGGCGTACTTGATCGGCGTCCAGGCGTCCTCGGCGATGCCCGCGATGGCCTCACGGATCTTCTTCTTGACCGCGACCGCGAGGGAGAACCGTGCGCCGGCCTTGCGGCATGCCTCGACGACCTTGTGGGAGAAGTACGCGGAGTCGGCGCGGACGATGATCTGCGCGGTGATGCCCATCGCCCGCACTGCGGCCAGCGCCTCGCGCAGCAGGCTCGCTGCACCCTTGCCGGAGTTGGCAGAGCCCTTGCGCAGTCTCGTTGCCACGATCACCGGCGCGCAGGTGCCCGTCTTGACCGTGACGATCTGGAAGTGCAGGCCACGCTGTCTGGTGTAGCCGAAGGAGGCGCCCTGCTTGGCCGGGCCGTAGACCTGCTTGACCTTGGAGTCGATGTCAACGAACACCATCTCGTCCCCGGTGGGGACCAGGCCGGTGTGCGCGGCGAGATTACAGGTGAACGCCCGTGTGGCGGACTCCAGTTGACGCACGTGCCCCCAGGTGAACGCGCGTAGGAACGTGCCCAGCGTCGACGGGGCACGCACCCCGCCGAACAATCGGGCCAGCCCACCATGACGCAGTATGTCCAGGTCATCGATGCTGTCCGCCCCGGCCACCATCCCGCCCACGATGGTCATGACCTTCGCCTCGGCGGCCGTCCCGGCGCCGTTCTTCGCGCCGGTCAACTTCACTTTCGCGGCCACCAGAGCGGCCAGCCCGCACCGCTCGGCCAGCCTGATCGTGGGGAGCAGCCCAGCATGCGCGATCAGGTCGGGGTCGTCGAACGCGGCGAACAGCTCCGCGGGCCTGTGGGAGACTTTCACTTCAGCGATCCAGCGCACCTTCGGTGCGCGCCGGGGGCGTGGTAAATCCCGTGGTGCGAGCCGAGGTGCTTCTGTCTGCCCTGACATGGGCTGAT
>NZ_JBIWPO010000056.1:0-40709 GCF_044768275.1 Streptomyces sp. NPDC101152
CAGTGATCACAGAGCGTCGCAACTCCATGATCACGGAGGCCTGTGCCCGCCTTGCGGCTGGGGCTCCCCATACCGCCTATCTGCGCGAGCTCTAAGCGCAGCCTCCGCGTCGGCCAGCTCGGAGGGCGACGGGATGCAGTCGCATGCTCCACACCGTGCTGCGCCGGAGGGAGAACGGGGACTCCGGCATGCTGAAGAACCGGCGCCTCGCCCGCCGTATCGCCGACGCCGGATTCGGGGAGATCCGCCGCCAGCTCGACTACAAGATGCGCCAGCGCCACGCTACACGCATCGTGGTCGCGGACCGCTGGTACCCGTCCTCGAAGACCTATTCCGGGTGCAAACCAGTGAAAGCCAAGCTGCCGCTGCACGTACGGACCTACGAATGCGACGCCTGCCACCTGGTCATCGACCGGGACGACAACGCCGCGCTCAATCTCGCCGCCCTAGCGGCGGCCTGCACGACTGGTACCGGAGTGGCCGGAGACCAGGACACCGCCCCGGCGGTGTCAAAGCCTCGTGGAGCCGACCAGAAGACCCGCGCCACCCGCCCCCGCCGCAAGGCGGAGGCGGGGCGGGCAGGTGGCGCAACCCTGCCGCAGCAGCGGCAGGAGGAGGCGAGAGACCGTCCTCAAGCCGAAGCCCTCACGCTTTGGTCATGTGACGGGCCTTCCGGGCCGGAATGCCCGGAATGCTGAGAGCCGCTGAGGCTCAAAGCAACGGTGACCAGACCCCGTTCGACCATGCTGCGGCCGGCAGCCACGACGGCATCCTCGCTCGGATGCGGATCCCAGCGCAGGATTCGGCGTGCCTTGTCGGTCGAGAAGCGGCGTGAGTAGCCCAACTCGTCCTTGACCGAGCGCAGGGTGGGGTTGGTGGCAGCTCCAGCGCGCACCGCGTCGTCGGGGATGACATCGGTCGGCACCCGAGCGGCGGCCTTGTCGAGGCGTGCCCTGAGAATGCCGGCGATCTCGCCCATGCTCAGTGCGGGGTCGGCGGCCAGGAGGAACCGCTCGCCGGCCGCGCCGGGCGCGGTCATCGCGGTGACGTGCGCGGCGGCGACGTCGCGCACGTCGACGACCGGGAAGTAGATGTTGAGCAGGCCGGGCACCTGGCCGTTCAGCAGTCGCTGGAGCACCTGGTTGGCGCCGGAGACCCGCGGGCCCAGAACCGATCCCATCACCGCGACAGGGAGCATCGTGGTCAGCTCCAGGCCGCCGCCCTGCGTGGCGACGAAGTCCCATGCCGCCTGCGGAGCACTGGGCCTTGCCCGCTTCGGCGGGCACATCATCCGCTGGTGGCCCACGCCGTCGGCGTTCTGCTTGGGCATGAGGCGGTATCCGCAGCGGGCGGCGGTCAGCCGGACCCAGGTCCCGCCCGCATCAGCAGTCGCATGACGATCACCACACGGTTGATCGACAGAACCGAGTCGAGGCGCGGAGCGTCCGGGAACGGCCGGTCGGGCGGGAAATCGCGGTCAAGGCCTACGACTTCTGTCCACGGCAACGGGGACGACGTGGGCCGAACCCTCGCGGCGGGTTGTCCGCGCATGCGGCGGCCCGGGTGCCGTCGGGCGGAAGAAGCGCGCCGTGGTCACCAGGGCCACGGCGAGGGCGGCGGGGATCGCGTAGGCGATGCGGAAGTGGCCGGTAGCCCCCAGACCCCCGCTCGCGCCGGCTCCGACGAGCACGCCGACGTAGTTGAAGACGTTGAGCCGGGCCAGCACCGTCTCGGGGGCACCGGGTTGCAGCCGGCCGGCCGCGGCGACGCACAACGGGGTCAGGGCAGCGACTCCGAGGCCCGCGCAGCATGCCGTGACGACCGCGTACGGCCAGCTCGGGGCCACCGCCAGACCGGCAAGGGCGACGGCTGCGAGCAGAGCCGCGGCGCGGACCACCGCCACCGGCCCGACCCGGCGCACCAGGTGGTCGGCGCCCGCCCGGCCGGTCACCGTGCCCGCCTGGTAGGCCGCGTACGCGAGCGGCGCGGCGGCCAGGGACGCGGCGAGGGTCTGGTGAAGGTAGGCCGTCGACCAGGCTGAGACCGTGGAGTCGACGACGTAGGCGACGAGCAGAACGACGCCGAAGGGGACGAGCCGCGTCCACATCCGCCGCTCCGGGATCTCGTCGTCCGGCGCCGGGCGGTCGCTGGACGAGGAGGGCACGTGCGCGAGGGCGTGGGGCCGGACGGTCAGCGCCAGGAGGGCCACGAGTACGGCGTGTGCGGTCAGGACGTACTGGACAGGCCAGCCCAGCCGGGAGACGCCCGCCGTCAGCAGCGCGGCTGCCACGCCCGCGGCGCTCCATGCGGCGTAGAAGGAGGAGAGGATGCTGCGCCCGTAGTGGCGTTCGACGGCGGCCGCGCGGGTGTTGACGGACACGTCGATGGCGCCCAGCGCCAGCCCGAAGAGGACGTAGGCCGCCGAGGCGGCGGCCCGGCCGGGTGCCCACGCCACGGCCAGCAGGGTCGCGGCCGCGGTCAGCACCGCCGCGCGCATGACGGCGACGGGACCCGAGCGGCGTACGGCGGCCAGACCCGCGAAGCTGCCGGCGCCCGCAGCCAGGGTCAGGGCGATCGTGAGGGCGGTCATCGCCAGGGACGACAGCGCCAGACGGCTCTCCACGGCGGGCACGGTGGTGGAAACGGCGGCCACCGCCACACCCTGGGCGGCGAACACGGTGGCCGTGACGCGACGGGCTCCCGCGAGCGAGCCGCCCCTCGCGGACCGGGGCGGAGCCGTCGCTCCGACGGATGCGGACATGGGGGACCCTCTTCCTGTCACGGGCCGTGGACGGGCCGGCGTGCGCGAATTGGAGCAACCGTAGAAATCCGGACCGATCCGCCGAAGGACACCGACGGCCACACGGGGGACCCTGGCGGCCAGCACAGGACGGCCCGGCCGGTAGCCGATGGCTTCGGGGTCAGAGCCCACGGCGGCTGGTGCCGAAGAGCCGACGGTTCGGGTGGCCGGAAGTCGACAGCCCAGGAGCCAGGAGCGAAAGGACCGGACCGAGGAGCCGACGGCCCGGGCAACCAGGAGCCAACAGCCCACTCGCCAAGAGTGAAAAGGCCAGGGTCAGGGACCGAGGGCGCACGGCCGGAAACCAGCGGCCGGGGGCCGGGAGCCAACAGCCCGGCAGTCGGGAAACGGAGGGGCTGGGGCTGTCTCGCGGGGCGGGTTCGGCGTCGGCCGGGTGGGAGGGGTATCGGTCTGAGACGCGCCGGGGCGGTCAGTGGGCTGGCCGCTGCAGCCCCCTTTGTGGCCGCACGGGCCAGTCCGCCGGTGCTTGCGTGCTGCCTAAGTTCCTCCCACGCCGAAAGTGGCGACGAGAGGAGGTGGACTCGTGAAGGAGTCCGAATTCGACACGTGTGTCATCGGTGCCGGTCCCGCTGGGCTGGCAGTGGCACGGGCGCTCGGGGAGCGACGGCTTCCCTACACGCACATCGAGCGGCACACCGGCCCGGGCGGCTTGTGGGACATCGACAACCCAGGCAGCCCGATGTACGAGTCGGCCCATTTCATCTCCAGCAAGACCCTCTCGGGCTTCGGCGGCTGGCCGATGCCCGACCACTTCGCCGACTACCCGCCGCAGCGGCAGATCCTGTCGTATCTGACGTCGTTCGCCGACGCGTACGGGCTGTCGGAACGCATCGAGTTCGGCACCGCGGTGCGCGACGTGGCGAAGAACGCGGACGGCACCTGGACGGTCACCCGTGCCGACGGGCGCCCGAGCCGGCACGCGCAGGTGGTGGTCTGCACCGGCTCGCAGTGGCACCCCAACATCCCCGAGATCCCTGGTGACTTCAGCGGCGAGATCCGGCACACGGTCGACTACCGCAGCAGCGACGAACTGCGCGGCAAGCGGGTCCTGGTGGTCGGCGCCGGCAACTCCGGCTGCGACATCGCCTGCGACGCGGCCCGTGCCGCCGACCACGCGGAGATCAGCATGCGCCGCGGTTACTGGTTCATCCCCAAGCACCTGTTCGGCAGGCCCGTGGACACTCTCGAAGGCGTCGGTCCCAGGATACCGAAGTGGCTGGAGCAGAGGCTGTTCGGCGCGCTCCTGCGGATCCTCAACGGCGATCCGGCCCGCCTCGGCCTGCAGAAGCCGGACCACAAGCTCTTCGAGACCCACCCCACGGTCAACTCGATGCTCCTGCACCACCTGCAGCACGGCGACATCACCGCGCGGCCGGGCGTTCTGCGCACCGAGGGCCGCACCGTCCACTTCACCGACGGCAGCAGCAACGACTTCGACCTGATCCTGCTGGCGACCGGCTATGTGCACAAAGTGCCCGTCGCGCAGGCCTACTTCGGCGACGAGCAGCACCCCGACCTGTACCTGTCGTCGTTCTCCCGCGAGCATGAGGGGCTGTTCGGCGTCGGCTTCATCGAGACCAACTCCGGCGCCTACCAGCTCTTCGACGCCCAGGCGCAGCTGATCGCCGGCTTCGTCGAGGACACTCGTCGGGGCCTGCCGAACGCCGCGCGGTTCGCCCGCATGATTCGCAGCGACCGCCCAGACCTGACCGGCGGTCTGCGGTTCGTGGACTCCCCCCGCCACACCGGCTACGTCGACAGCGCCGCGTACACCAAGTACGTCACCAAGGTCGCCGCCGCCATGGGCTGGCCCACCGAGGGGCGCCCGCCGGCTATGGGGGCCGTCCGCAGGAAGGAGACGGTGGCATGAGCGGCTACGACTACACCGGCAAGGTAATCCTGGTGACCGGCGGCGCGGGCGGCATCGGCAGCGCGCTGTGCCGGCGGTTCGCGAGCGGCGGCGCGGTGTGCGTCGTCGTCGACATCGACGGTGAGCGCGCGCTCCGGGTCGCGGACACCCTGCCCGGCGCCGGTCATCTGGGCCTCGGCTGCGACCTGCTGGACCGGGTCGGGGTCGCGGACCTCTTCGAACAGGTCGCCGCCGTCTTCGGCCGCCTCGATGTGCTGGTCAACAACGTCGGTATGACCAGCACCGAGCGGTTCGACACGCGCCCGGTGGAAACCATCGAGCGGGAGATCGACCTCAACATGATCTCCCCGCTGGTGGCCACCCGGCTGGCCATTCCCCTGCTGAGGGCCTCCGTTGATCCCCGCGTCGTCACCACGGTGTCCCTCGCCGGCATCTTCCCCCAGGGAGAGACTCCCATTTACGCGGCGTCGAAGTTCGGGCTGCGCGGCGCGATGCTGTCCATCGCCCTCGACCTGGGCACCAAGGGCATACGCGTCGGCTCGGTGCTGCCGTCGGCCACCGACACCCCGATGCTGCGCCGGGAGGCCGTCGACGGCGGCAACTCCCTGCAGTTTCAGGACCCGCCGCAGCAGCCGTCCGACGTCGTCGCCGCGGTGGTGAGCCTGCTCGACCGGCCGCGGCTCGAGGCGTATCCACGCGTCGGCGAATCGCTCCTGGTCCGCTTCTCCATGCTGGTGCCGAACCTTCTCCCCACCCTTCTCCCGCTCTTCTACAAGCGCGGCGAACGCGGCCTGGCCCGGTACCTGGAGGACCTGCGGCGCAGAGGACTGGCCCGGCAGGTCGACGGCCGCTGGGAACTGGTGCAGGAGGCATGACCATGAACACCGACACGAACACCCGCCCGAACGGCCGTCTGCTCACCGTCATCAACCCGGCCACCGGGGAGACCCTCGACACCCTGCCCGCCGCCACCGCGGGCGAGGTGGACACGGCCGTGGACAAGGCGCAGCGCGTCTTCGACAGCGGGGTGTGGTCGGCTCGGCCGCCCCGGGAGCGGGCAGCGGTCCTGTTGCGCCTCGCCGAACTGATGGAGCGGGACGCCGAGATCCTGGCCCGCCTGGACTGCGAGGATGCGGGCAAACCCATCACGGAGTGCCGTACCGGCGATGTGCCGGGCGCGATCGAGTCGATCCGCTGGTTCGCGGAGGCGGCTGACAAGGTCTTCGGCCGCACCGCCCCCACCAGCCACGACCACCTGGGTCTGATGAGCCGGGAACCCGTAGGAGCGGTCGCCGCCGTCCTCCCCTGGAACTACCCGCTCGCCATGGCCGCCTGGAAGATCGGCCCCGCCCTCGCCGCGGGCAACAGCCTGCTGCTCAAGCCTGCCGAGGCGACCCCGCGCTCGGCCCTCCACGTGGCCGGGCTGGCGACGGAGGCGGGACTGCCGGACGGCACCCTCGCCGTGCTGCCCGGCCATGGCACGGAAGCCGGCCGGGCGCTCGCCCGCCACCCCGGGATCAGCGCGCTCTCGTTCACCGGATCGACGGCGACCGGACGGCGGATCCTGGCCGACGCCGCGGAGACCAACTTCAAGCGGGTCTCCCTGGAGATGGGCGGCAAGAGCCCCCAGGTGCTGATGCCGGACGCGCTCGACTTCGGCGTCGACCTCATCGACGACATGATCGTGGCGGCGTTCCTGACGATGGGCCAGAACTGCACGGCCGGCTCCCGGATCCTGGTCCACGAGGACATCGCCGCCCAGGTCGTCGCACGGTTCACGGCCGCCGCCGGTGCCCTGGTCATCGGCGACCCGGCCAAGCCGGACACCCGCACGGGACCGCTGATCAGCACTGCGGCGCGAGACCGGGTCGCCCGCGCCGTGGACGAGGCGGTCGCGGCCGGAGCCGTGGCCCACACCGCCGGGTTGCCGGCGGGCCTGCACCCGCACGGGGCCTACTACCCGCCCACCGTCGTCGTCGGCGCCCCCGACGGCAGCCGGGTCCTCACGGAGGAACTGTTCGGCCCCGTGGTCACCGTCCAGACCTTCGCCTGTGAGCAGGAGGCGATCCGGACGGCGAACGCCACCCCTTACGGCCTTGCCGCGTCACTGTGGACCCACGACCTCGACACCGCCTTCCGCCTCGCCCGCGGCATCCAGGCCGGAGTGGTCTCCGTCAACTCCTACAGCGAGGGCGACATCACCGCCCCCTTCGCTGGCTGGAAACAGTCCGGATTCGGCGGGGCGGAGCGGTCCACCGACGCCTTCGCGCAGTGGACCAGGGAGAAGACCGTCTGGATCCGTACCCGCTAGCGCGGCCGAAACCGGACGCAGATGCTTAGATTGGTCGCCAGTACGGCCCTGGAGAGAAGCCATGACCGAGGCAACCCGTCCGGAGAACGGCACCACCCGCAGCACGTCGGCGACGATCTCCCCGAACATTCTGCGCTACCTGGTCCAGATCACCGAGGAGTACGGAGTCGACCTACAGCCGGAACTGGCGCAGGTCGGTCTCACCGAGACCCTGATGCGCTCGGCGGCCCTGCGCGTCTCCTACCGCCAAGGCAGTGCCGTCATCCGGCGCGCTGTCGAACTCACCGGGGACGAGAACCTGGGGCTGCGGGTCGGAGCCGCGCAGCACCTCACCGCCTGGGGGCTGCTGGGTTTCGCCATGCTCGCCAGCGATACCCTCCAGGTCGCCATCGAGGCGGGGGTACGTTTCCAGAACGTGTCCGGGGCGATGACGGTCTGGTCGGCGGGCCGGGAGGGCTCCGACTACGTCGTCCGAGCCGACCTCCCAGACCCGATGATCGACCCCAACGTCGCCGTCTTCCTCGTCGAGGAGGCGTACTCGAGCGTCGTCACCCTGGGCCGGCTCGCCGCCGACGCCGGCCTCGCACCCCAGGAGGTCCACTTCGTCTTCGCCGCCCCGCGCGACGTGCAGCCCTTCCGCGACCTCTTCCGCTGCCCCCTGCACTTCGGCGCCTCCCGCAACCGGCTGGTGGTACCGCAGGCATGGGTCAACCGGCCGATGCCGGGCCGCGATCCGGTCACCTACGCCTCGACCCTCGAGCTCCTCGAAGGGCAGATGGCCTCCCGCCGTCGCCAGCAGGACCTGCTGGAGATCCTGGAGATCTCCGTCGCGCAGAGCCTCCCGGTCGTCCCGTCTTTCTCCGAGCAGGCCCGCAGACACGCGTCGAGCGAGCGGACACTGCGCCGCCGCCTGGCCGACTGCGGCACCTCTTACGAGGCGATCGTCGAGGGCGTCCGCCGTGAGCGCGTCGAGCAGCTCCTGCACCGACCTCACCTCACCCTCCGCGAGGTGGCCCGCCAGGCGGGCTTCTCCGACGAACGCGCCCTGCGCCGGGCTGTCCGCCGCTGGCACGGCATGGCACCGTTGCAGCTGCGCGAGGGCTTCTCCTCGAACAAGGCGGGAACCACCCCGAGTCAAGGGCGCGGGGAACTACGCGACCAGCCGTAACCGGACCCGTAGCCGCCTCCACACCGGCGCCCCCACGCTTGAAGGCGGTCTGGGCCGTGGCCAGACCAGAGTCGTGGTCGAACATCTCCTCGGACGCCTTGCTGATCTTGAGTCCGGACTCGCCTACATCGAGGAGCAGGGCGCCGACATCCGCCGCTGGTCGGGGAAACACAAGCTCGAACTGTGTTTCACCCCGACCCACGCCTCCTGGGCGAGCCCCATCGACGCGCACTTCGGACCGCTGAGGCAGTTCACCATCGCCAACTCCGACTACCCCCATCACACCGTGCGGACCCGGGCCCTGCACGCCTACCTGCACTGGCGCAACGCCAACGCCCGTCACCGCGACGTCCTGGCCGCCGAACGCAAGGAACGTGCTGGCATCCGTAGCGAGAAAGGCATCCATTGGGGCGGACGCCCCCTCGCCACAGCGGCCTGAAGAAGCCGACGCACCTCACCCAGTCACAGACCTATCCCGCGTAAGGGTTGCCACCGAGCCAGGTGGTGCCGTCGATCAGTTCGCGCACCGCGTCCAAGTGGCCGCTGTGGCAAGCGACTTCGGTGAGCACGTGGATCAGGATGTGCCGCACGTCAGCCAGCTGCCAGGTCGGCCAGATCTCCACGGGCCAGGCGGCGGGCTCCTGTTCGGGCGCGGCGGCGAGCACGGCGTCTGCACGCGCGATGGCCGCCCGGTAGTCGGCGAAGACCTCGTCGGTGGTCATCCCCTCGGGTACGTACCAGTGCGCCTCCGCGCCTGCCGCGAGCTGTCCGGCCACATCCGGTTCGCCCGCGATCACCCCGGGGAACCAGAAGCGTTCGACATCCAGGGTGAGGTGGCGCAGCAATGCCAGGCAGCTCCAGCCGCTGGGCAGCACCGGCCGCCGCACATCCTCCTCCGAGAGGCCTTCGAGGATCCCGAGGACGTGTTCGCGCTGACGGTCCAGGGCTCCCTTGAGGGCGTCGAGTTCGGCGTTCACCGGGCGGCGCACAGTTCGGCGAGGCGTTCCAGGGTGCTGGCCATCTGCGTCTGCCACCAGGCGCGCCCGCTGTCCACTTCCGCGCGTTTGTCCTGCGGCATGCGCGAACCGTCGAAGGTCTCGGTCACGACCGTCGCCCCGGCTCCGTCCGGGAGCAGATCGAAGATCCACCGGTGGCCCCACGCGGCCCCGGGCGCGGTGGCGTCAGGGTGCCCGCGACCAGGCCTCGGCTCCCAGCCGATACGACGGTCCGGCTCGTACTCGACGACGTGGTTGATCATTTCGTAGTCGCCGTAGCGCTCGTAGTGCATGCGCATCACAAAAACGTCCCCGACGCCCGAGACCACGGCGCCGGAGACGCCACCGCGCAACATCCCCGAGCCATCGAGGTCCGGGTGCCGTCCGGGGTCGGCCAGGAATCGGAAGATCTCCTTCGCCGGGGCCCCGACGCGCCGGGACACCACCACTACGGCCTCGCCTGTCGTACTCGTCATCCGCGCGCCTCCGTCAACCGCACAGCATGAGCCTGACTCCGGCCCGGACGCTACACCGGGGGTACGACAACGCCTCGCCGAGGACGTACCACATGCCGTCGGTTGGCGATCAAGGACTGCCCCAGCTACCCGGCGAACGTATGCGGTCACAGCACTGATCTGTGGTGCCGGTCCGTCAAGGGGCACTCTTCAGCGGCGTCCGGGATTTGGGTCTCGGGCGCCGCCTGTGAGCATGAGGCCGGTCGGTGGCTGGTGGCGCGACTGTCGATCCCGACGCGTGGTCCATGCTGATATACGCGGGTTGGTCACCGCAGGACGGGCTGTTCGGCGGGAGCGCTTCCGCGGGTCTAGAGAATCGAGCGTGGCGGGCTGTGGCCGCTGCTCATCGTGCTGCCGCGGGTCGCTCCTCACGCTGCCGCCGCCCGGTGACCGGCCGGCCGCTCTGTGGACCCGTCTCAGTCTGGCAGGGTGTCCAGTGACCAGCACCAGCCGGCCAGCTCGCGGGCAATGGCCACACCAGATGGCGACCCTCTTGGAAAAGCACCTCGGACAACAAGGCGTCCCCACCCTCTTCCTGCACTGCGGCACCCCCGTCACCCAACGTGAGGAGATGGTGGACCGCTTCCAACGCGGTGAGGTGCCGGTGTTCCTGCTCTCCCCGAAGGCCGCGGGCACCGGCCTCAACCTCACCCGTGTGACCCACGTGGTGCACTACGACCGCTGGTGGAACCCTGCCGTCGAGGATCAGGCCACCGACCGCGCCTAGCGCATCGGCCAGGACAGACCCGTCCAGGTCCACAAACTCCTCACCGGGGGAACCGTGGAGGACAAGGTGGCGAAACTCCTCGAATCCAAGCGCGCGCTCGCCGACGCCGTGGTCGGCTCCGGTGAGGCCGCTCTGACCGAACTGTCCGACGCCGGTCTGGCCGAACTTGTCGCCCTGAGCAGGCAGTCATGAGCCCCTCGATTCCCGGCCCGCGCCGCGCGCCCACCCGCGGCAAGCGTGCCTTCGCCGCACTCACCGACGCCCAGTGGAACACCCTCCTCGACACCATCGCGGCCCAGGCTGGGCATCTCGCCGCTCTCCTTGACGGCGAGATGCCCGCCGAACTCGTCGACGACGCCCGCGTAGCCGGCGTACCCCTGCTCCCCCAGCCCACCGAACTCGACCCCGAATGCTCCTGCCCCGACTGGGGCTCCCCCTGTAAACACGCCGCCGCCCTCTGCTACGCCATCGCCTCCACCATCGACGCCGATCCCTTCGTCGTATTCGCCCTGCGCGGCCGCGGACGGGAGGAAACCCTCGCCCAGTTGCGCGCCCGGCGTATGGCCGCCAGGCGACCTCCACCCCACCGGCCCCAGCCGGCCCCCCGGCAGCCGGCGCCTACGCAGCCTGGGCCGCCCTGGCCGACACCCCTCCGCCCCTGCCCGAACTCCCCGAACCAGCCCCCCACACCGCCGCACCGCCCGCCGCTCCGCCACCCGGCACCGGTCTGTCCACTGGGGACCTCGAACACCTCATGGCGGACACCGCTTCGCGCCGCCCGGCTCCTCACCGGCGACACCACGAGCCTGCACCTGTCCCAGCGCCAGGACGCGGCACGAATCGCCGCCAGCAACTGCGAACCGGAGTGGATCCACCACCTCATCCACAACACCGGTACCAAACCGACCGCGTTCGCCCGCCTCACCCCCGGCCCCGTCACGGCGCTCACCTCCGTCTGGCAACAGACCGAGAGATGACAGTCGGCAGCCGACTGGGTGGCCCACAACCAACCGGGTGCCGTAGGAGGGCCCAGGCCACGAGGTTGACGAGGCGCTGCCCCGGAATCGCCCGGGCCCGCTACCCGCGGCGGGAGCCGGGGCGGTCCTCGCTTGCGGCGAGGCGTATGTGGGGCCGCGGCCAGCTGGTACAGCCGTGGCCTCTGCGGTGGCATCGTTCGCGGCGACCGCGGGATCAGTGGTCCGCGATCCATTGGTCGACCCGTTGCCACTGGGTCAGCAGCCACTGCTCACGCACATCGTCGCCGTAGGGGATCTCCGCGGCGGGGACCTTCCACCAGTGCGCGCGGACCTGTTCGCGCAGCGGTATGCCGGCCCAGGCCGTGTGCACCGAGTCGATGGCGTCGAGGCCGGTGTGTGCCACGAAGACCACGTCGGCGCCTTTCGCCGCCGACAGCGCCGCGAGGGTGCCCGTGGTGTGTGGTGGCAGGACGTGGCGCATGCCGGCCGCCCGGACGGCGGTACGCGTCTTGCCACGCCGCCACAGCGACGCGACGGCCCTGTGGTGGCGCCGCTCGGTGTAGTTGCCGCCTTCCGGGAAAAGCACGAGTGCGTACCCGGAGGACAGGGTTGACGCCAGATTCGCCACCGCCTCGGACGCGGTTGTGCCCCGGCGCGGAGGCAGGAAGCAGTGCGGCAGCCGTCCCATGATCACATCCAGGCAGGGGTCCAGGCGCAGTGCCCGTTTCAGGACGGTGCACGGGAGCAGTCCCGCTTCGGCCAGCAGCAGGTGCAGCACAAGGAACGAATCGCCGGGACCGGCGTGCCGGGCCAGTACGACCACGGGCGGTCTCCCGGGCCGCGCGGCGGGTATCGCAGGTGTCACCCGCAGCGTGAGCCCGAACACCGGCTCCGCGACCCGCCGCAGCACCCGCAGCACCCGGTCGAGCAACGCGTAGGTCGCCGCCGTACGCCGCGCCGTGGCTGCGCGCAGGCCGGGGGCGTACCGCAGCCACAGGGCACCGGCCGCGACCAGCCCCGACAGGTCGACCAAGAGGTAGAACAACAGGAAGGCGACGATCCTGACGAGCCGCCACCGGCCACCGCGCACCGCCGACACCGGTGCCGTGAGCAGGCAGACCGCCATCAGCACGACGGCGGTCACGGGCACCAGGCACAGTGCCGCGGTCGTGGTGAGGATCCGCCGGACCCCGGTCAGCAGGGCCAGGGAGGCGACTGCGGCGGGTCCGTCGTCTCGAGAGGCGTTCACGGCCCGCCGCCGGTGCGCAGGTCGCTGAGGTAGTGGCAGGAGGCGTCGTAGGCACGTTCGACCCGTTCCGCGGTCTGGCCGAACGTCTTGTACCGCAATTGCTGAAGCGTGCCACCCGGGTTCCCGGTGGGTGCGCCACTGGGCAGGACGTGCACAGTCACGTCGGGCGGCAGGTCGGCCATGTCACGAGCGAAGCGGTGGCGACGGGCGATCTCGAACGCGACCATCGCCACCTGCCAGGGCAGCCGCGGCGGCCTGAGCGGGGACTCTATGCGGCCGACCTGGAGCACGTAGATCTCGCGGGCCCCGAGGGTGACAGCACGGCCGACGGGGATGCTGTTGACCAGGCCGCCGTCGACGAAGTGCTCGTCGCCCACGCGCACCGGTGGCAGCAGCCCCGGCACCGCGCAGGAGGCGAGCACGGCGTCCGCGAGCGGCCCCTGCACAAACCAGTGTTCGGCAGCGCGTTCGATGCTCGACGCCACACACTGGAACGGCACCGCGAGGTCCTCCAGCCGCTCGACGGGGAGGTGGGCCTTGAGCAGGTCCCGCAGCGGACCGTCGGAATGCAGATGGGTGCCGCTGCGGAACGCGGTGCCGAGCCTTCCCAGCAACGAGCCGGAAAAGACGCCGGCGTGTCCGAGCCCGGACCACAGACCGGCCAGGTGCTCGATCGCGGCTGGCGTCGGGTCGGCTGCGACGACGACGCCGTTGATGGCGCCGACGGACGTGCCCACCACCAAGTCCGGCATCACTCTCGCCTCCAGCAGTGCTTTCAGCATGCCGACCTCATACGCTCCGAGCGCTCCGCCGCCGCCGAGCACGAAGGCCCGCGCGGGGGTAGGTGCCGCGTGGCCGTGGGCAGCCGCCTGCACGTCGTCCGGCGTGCCGCCATGCGGAATCTGGCTGCTACCGCTCATGAACGGAACATGCCCCGACCACGCGCCCGCAGTCCCCGCTCACCTGGTGCGGCCGTCACGTGCCTCTGGAGTGGGCCCAAGGGATCACGGGCACAACGGCCAACGCTTCATGGGGGTTCGCTACGTCATGGCTGTAGCGGGTGGAAGGTCAGGCCGATCTCCGCGACGAAGCCGTCGAGAACGGCGGCCCGGTACTGAAGGCGCTTGATTCCCGGGCGCGAGCGGCCCGGCCCCCGGCCCCTGGTGCCCTGGGCCGGCATCCCGCCGGTCACCCAGCTGCAGCCCGCCGCGCGCCCGTGGATCAGTTCGTGCCAGGACGGCGCCCTCCAGGACGACGTGAAGGCCGTCTTCCAGGGCATAGACCTACCAGATGCTCGATGAACCGCCATCACGCTTCTCAAAGACAGGGCCCGAGGGCCCCCAGGGCGCGATTCCTGGACCGCTCGCGGACGCGGTCGTGGATGATCGAATCACGCGTCAGCTGACCCGAAGACCGACCGCCAGCATCAGTTCAAGGACCCGGTGTGGCGATGCGAGATCTGGAAACAGCTCCCGCAGCTGCGCCATCCGGTACCGGACTGTCTGGGGATGGACGAACAACGCCCCCGCCACCTCGTCCCGCCTGCCCTGGTGCAGCAGCCACGCCCGCAACGTCTCCTCCAGCCGCCGTGCGGTTGCGACAGGTACGGTCCGCAACGGTGCCAGGGCTCGGGCGCGCAGGTCTGCGTACGCGTCCATGTCGGCGCTCAGCACCAGCTCGGGCAGGTGGTCCTCGGTGTCGCGAATGTCAGAGGAAAGGGAGCGCGCGCGTAGGGCTCGTGCGTACGAGGCGGACGCGCGGGTCCATGGCCGGGCCGGGCCGACCACGGCGGTGCGGTCGTTCAGCTGCCGCAGGAGATGTGATCGGTCGGCATCGGGGACGAGCAGCACACCAGTGGCGTCCGGCAGATCGTCGAGAACGAGGGTGCTCGGGTCGAGCGCGCGGTAGGCAGGTCGGGTCTGCGCAGCGGGCAGCAGGACCGCGGTCAGCGAAACCGGAGGCTGCCACCCGGCCCGTTGAACAGAGGCCAGCAGTACGTCCGGGCTCGCGCCGGCGAGGAGGTCGCGGGCCAGGATTTCCAGGTGGCGCTCCTGAGCCCTGCCCCGGGCGGCCAGTTCGTCGGCGTGGCCCGCGGCGCTCGCGGCGGAGAGCTCGTCGATGTAGGCGAAGGTCAGCTCGGCGAACTTGGCGACCTCTGCGGCGGGCAGACCTGCGAGTACGGCACCCGCTGCGAGGCATCGCCAGGCCACGCGGGCGCCGACGCGGTAGGCGCTGAGCAGGGCGTCCATCGAACGGCCGTCGCGGACCTCGCCGCGGCCCAGCTCGTAGGCTGCGTCACCGGCGTCGCCGCCTGTCGCCTTTCCGCTCGCGAGGTCCAGGTAGTGCCCCAGGGCGGTGCGGACGGCTCGGCGGATGGTGGCGCCCATGTGGCCCGTAAGGGCGTTGGCGTAGGGAGGCACCTCGTCGATGATCGCCTGGACGACCTCGTCGGCGGTCGTCTTCAGCGCGGCCCGCAGTGCGGTGACCGTCGTCTCATCCAGGACCAGTTCGCTGGCCCTCTCGATTGCATGGCTCACGTCTTTGTTCCCTGAGAACAATTCAGCCGACCAGATTCACATCCTGCGGTCAGGACTTTACGCCTCAAGGCGCAGCAAGCTGGAGTCATGACGAGTGCAGCCCTGCGCAGCAGGGCGTGGAAAATGCTGGAGATGGTCACGACGCCACTGCTGCCGTCGGACTACCTCGACCTGGTCAGCCCGCTGCGTGTGGGCGCTGACCTGCGGGGGCGTATCGAGGCCGTGCACCCGGAGACGGCTGACGCCGCGACTGTCGTGATCAGACCGGGACGGGGCTGGCGCGGCCACACGGCCGGTCAGTACATGCGGGTCGGGGTCGACGTCGACGGGGTGCGCCTGTGGCGTGCCTACTCCATCACCTCGCCGACGAACCGCCCGGACGGCCGCGTCACGATCACCGTGAAGGCGATCCCGGACGGCAAGGTCAGCAACCACCTGGTCCGCCGGGCGAAACCGGGCACGCTGATCCAGCTCGACCAGGCGACCGGTGACTTCGTGCTGCCGCAGGCCAAGCCCGCCAAGGTGCTCTACCTGACGGCCGGAAGCGGCGTTACGCCCGTGATGGGCATGCTGCGCGACACCGAGTTCGACGACGTCGTCATGGTCCACAGCGCGCCACAGCCGCACGACGTGATCTTCCGCAGCGAGCTGCACGGCCTGGTCGCGGACAAGAAGCTGCGACTCACCGAGGTGCACACCGACACGGACGGCGTGCTCGACATCGCCCGCCTCGACGAACTCGTGCCCGACTGGGCCGAGCGCGAGACGTGGGCCTGCGGGCCCGCGGGCCTGCTCGACGCCGCCGAAGAGCACTGGACCGAGCACGGCGTACCAGAGCGCCTGCACACCGAACGCTTCCGCCCCAGCATCGTCGTCGCTGGCGACGGCGGCGCGGTCACGTTCAGCGCCACCGGCAAGACCGTCGACGCGGACGGCGCAACGCCGTTGCTGGACATCGGCGAGGAGGCCGGCGTGCTCATGCCCTCCGGCTGCCGCATGGGCATCTGCTTCGGCTGCGTCACGCCCCTCAAGGCGGGCGTCGTCCGCGACCTGCGCACCGGCGAGATCACCGAGGCCGAGCCGGGCGTCCTCATCCAGACCTGCGTGTCCGCCGCGGCGGGCCCCTGCGACATCGACCGGTAGGAGCACCTTGACCGCCATCGACCCCACCGCCCACCTGACCGCGAACCAGATCGAGGAGCTTGGCCGCGAGCTGGACGCGATCCGCGACGAGGTGATCGCCGGCCGCGGCGAGAAAGACGCCGCCTACATCCGGAAGGTCATCTCTGCGCAGCGCAAGCTCGAGCTGGTCAGCAGGGGCGTGCTGCTGTTCTCGATCTTCCCGCCCGCGTGGCTGCTCGGCACCGCCGGCCTGTCCGTGGCGAAGATCATGGACAACATGGAGATCGGCCACAACATCCTGCACGGCCAGTGGGACTGGATGCGAGACCCGAAGATCCACTCCACCACCTGGGAATGGGACCACGTCTCGCCGGCCGACCAGTGGAAGCACTCGCACAACGAGCTGCACCACACGTACACCAACGTGATCGGCAAGGACAACGACCTCGGCTACGGCATCATGCGCGTCGACGAGGACCAGAAGTGGCACCCGTTCCACCTCGGCCAGCCGCTGTGGAACTTCATCAACGCCTGCTTCTTCGAGTACGGCATCGCCGCCTACGACCTGGAGCTCGGCAAGAACCTGCACAAACACCGCCGCAGGAACCCGGAGTTCCGTGCGCGGGCCAAGGCCGTGGGCCGCAAGATCCGCAAGCAGGTACTCAAGGACTACGTGCTCCACCCGATGCTGTCGGGCCCGTCGTTCCTCACCACGCTCGCCGCCACGTTCACAGCGAACCTGGTCCGCAACCTCTGGTCCCACTCGGTGATCATGTGCGGGCACTTCCCCGAGGGCGTACAGGTCTTCGAGCGCCGGTCGATCGAGGGCGAGACGCGTGGTCAGTGGTACCTGCGCCAGATGATGGGCTCGGCGAACATCAGCGGCAGCAGGGCCATGCACTTCATGACCGGCAATCTGTCGCACCAGATCGAGCACCACCTGTTCCCGGACCTGCCGAGCAACCGGTACGCCGAGGTAGCGGTGAAGGTGCGCGCACTGTTCGAGAAATACGAGCTGGAGTACGTCACCGGGCCGCTGCCCAAGCAGGTGTTCTCCGCGTGGCGCAAGGTCTTCCGGCTCTCGCTGCCGAACAAGAAGCTTGATGTCAAGACGCCGGACCGCGAGCAGGAGCTCATCGCCGCCTGATTGCCGGTATTGGTTCAGATCTCTCGGCCGAACCCGGCGGCACCGCCGGGTTCGGCCGGGTCCGTTGGCGCCTTGGTCTGCCACGCTCCTGCACGCCCTCGCCGAGGACAACCTCGCCGCGCCGCGCCCCGATCTGCTGCGCGCGATCGTCACGACGTTCGCCGACGCACTCATGTCCGCCGAGGCACGCCGTATCCGCGTTGAGCACAGCATCGCCCATGAGCGACACCATCCAGGCAGTCGCTGCACTGCTCTCTCACCAGCAGGCGCTCACACTCGCCGCCGATGAACCGAGTGGGAACACCACCCGTGTTCTGGTCGCGCTCCTACTTCGCCGGATCGTGCGGCGGCGCACCCCTCAGCATGGTCCGCCAGTACCTCGAGAGCCAGAAGCGGCCCACATGATCGCCACCGAAGAGACGCAGCGAACTCCGGCGCTGCACGCCTCCGGCCCAGGGATGCGTTTCCCCCGCACCGCTGAAGCCGGGGACACACGCAAGATCAGGGATGGTGGATCGCCGTCCTCGAATCGGTCAGGGGAACGCCCGTCCCTCCGCGCCGGGCCGCGACGATCTCCGCCGCGATGGACAGCGCAGTCTCCTCGGGAGTACGGGCGCCGAGGTCCAGGCCGATCGGCGACCTCAGCCGGGCCAGTTCATGCTCGGCCAGGCCAACTTGGCGCAGCCGCCGGGTGCGGTCCTCATGGGTGCGACGTGAGCCCATCGCGCCGACGAACGCGACCGGCATCCGCAGGGCCGACTCCAGCAGGGGGACGTCGAACTTGGCGTCGTGGGTGAGCACGCACAGGGCCGTCCGTCCGTCCGTCGCCGTGCGCCGCAGGTAACGGTCCGGCCAGTCGACGACGACGTCGTCGGCCTCGGGGAAGCGGGCCCGGGTGGCGAAGACGGAGCGGGCGTCGCACACGGTCACGTGGTAGCCGAGGAACTTGCCCGCGCGCACGAGCGCCGCGGCGAAGTCGATCGCGCCGAAGACGATCATGCGGGGCGGCGGTACGTTCGCCTCGACGAGCAGCGTGAGCCCGCCGGGGCAGCGCGAACCGTCCTCGGAGAGCCCGACCGTGCCGGTGCGCCCGGCGTCCAGCATGGCCCGGGCCTCGGCCGCCGCCGTCCGGTCCAGCTCCGGGTGCCCGCCGAGCCCGCCTTCGTGCGTTCCGTCCGGGCGTACGAGCAGGGCCGCACCGAGGAGCCCGGCCGGGCCCCGGGCGACCCGGACGACGGCGACCGGCTCGCCCCGGACGGCGGCCGACAACGCCTGCCGGAACACCGCTGCGGCGGGCGCGTCCGCGCGGACCGGCGTGATCATCACGTCGATGACCCCGCCGCAGGTCAGCCCGACGGCGAAGGCGTCCTCGTCGCTGTAGCCGAACCGCTCGAGGACGGTTTCGCCGTCCTCGAGCGCCTGGACGCACAGGTCGAACACCGCTCCTTCCACGCAGCCGCCGGAGACCGAGCCGATGACCGCGCCGGCGCGGTCGACCGCCAGGGCGGCCCCGGGGCCCCGGGGAGCGCTGCCCCCGACGGCCGCGACGGTGGCGACGGCGAAGTCCCGTCCCTCCTCCATCCAGCCGTTCAGCTCGGAGGCGATGTCAAGCATTCCGGCCCGCCATGAGGACGCGGTCGGGCCGGATGGGCAGGTTCCGGTGGCGGGTCCCCGTCGCGTGCCAGACCGCGTTGGCGACCGCCGCCGCGGCACCCACGAGGCCGACCTCGCCGATGCCCTTGATCCCGACCGGGTCGTCGGGGTCCGGGTCGTCGATCCAGTCCGCCTCGATGTGCGGCACGTCGGCGTTGACGGCGACGTGATAGCCCGCGAGGTCGGCGGCGTAGTGGCCACCCGAGGCCCGGTCCCGGACCGCCTCCTCGTGCAGGGCCATGGAGATGCCCCAGACCATTCCTCCGATGAACTGGCTACGGGCCGTCAGCGGGTTGATGATCCGGCCCGCCGCGAAGACTCCGAGCATGCGGCGCACGCGCACCTCGCCGGTGGCGGGGTCCACGGCGACCTCGGCGAACTGCGCTCCGAAGCTGTGCCGTTCCTTCTGCGCGAGGGCCGCGAGGGCCGCGGAGGTGTCCGACCGTACGGTGATGCCCTCCGGGGGGATGTGGGTGCCCGGCACGAGCCGCTCTCGCAGTACCCCGGCCGCGGCCGTGACGGCCCAGGACCAGGACCGGGTGCCCATCGAACCGCCGGCGATCCCAGCCGGCCCGAGATCGCTGTCCCCGATGCATACGTGGACGCGGTCCGGTTCCGTCCCCAGCGCGTCGGCGGCGACCAGGGTGAGCGCGGTCCTGGCGCCCGTTCCGATGTCCGTCGCGTTGATCCGTACGGTGAAGGTTCCGTCGGCCTCGGCCGTCACGGCCGCCGTGGACGGCAAGGCTCCGGCGGGGAAGGACGCCGCCGCCGTGCCGGTCCCGAGCAGCCAGCGCCCGTCGCGGCGCAGGCCGGGGCGCGGATCCCGGTCCGCCCAGTCGAACCTGCGGGCGCCCTCCCGGAAACAGGCGAGCAGATTGCGGCTGCTGAACGGCAGCCCGGAGACGGGACCCCGCTCGGGCTCGTTGCGCATCCGCAGCGTGATGGGGTCGATCCCGCACTTCTCGGCGAGTTCGTCGAGCGCCGACTCCACGGCGAACGACCCCGGTGCCTCACCCGGCGCACGCATGAACGTCGGCGTCGGCAGGTCGAGACGCACGACCCGGTTGGCCGTGTGGTGGGCGTCGGCGTCGTACATCACCCTGGCCACGCCGGCACACGGTTCGACGAACTGGTGCACGGTCGACGTGAGGCTCAAGGAACGGTGCTCCAGCGCGCGCAGCCGCCCGTCGGCGTCGGCGCCGAGCCTGATCCGCTGCGTCGTGGGGCTCCGGTAGCCGGTGAGGGAGAACATCTGCCGGCGTGTCATGACGACCCGGACCGGACGCTGGAGGACGGTCGCGGCCATCACGGCGGCCACCTGGTGCGCGCGGACGCCCTTGCTGCCGAAACCGCCGCCGACGTGTTCCGACCGTACTCGCACCGAGCCCGGGTCGAGCGAGAACAGGTTCGCCAACTCGGACGCGACCCAGGTGGTGCCCTGGTTGGAGTCGACGACCTCGAGCCGGCCCCCGTCCCAGCGGGCCGCCGCCGCGTGCGGCTCCATCATGCCGTGGTGCTCTTCGGGCGTGGTGTATTCCTCGTCCACGACGACGGCGGACGCGGCGAGTTCGGCGTCCAGGTCGCCCTTTTCCGCCACCCCCGGCATATGGCCGTCCACCGCGTAGGCGTCCGGACGGTCCGCGGAGAACGCGATGTCGTGCGGCTCCTGCTCGTAGTGCACCACGAGCGCCTCGGCGGCCTCCCTCGCCTGCTCCGAGGTCTCGGCGACGACCAGCGCGACCGGCCAGCCGAGGTACGGTACCCGGTCGTGCTGGAAGACGGCCACGGTCGGGTCCGGGGCTCCGAGCAGGCCGACGTAGTCGGTCTCGAGGCGCGGGGCGTTGTGATGGTGCAGCACGGTGAGAACGCCCGGCATCGCGAGAACGGCCTCCGTCTCGACCGACCGGATGCGACCGCGGGCGACGGTGGACAGCACGAGCCAGCCGTGGGCGAGGCCCGCGAAGGGGATCTCTCCGGCGTAGCGGGCCGCGCCGGTGACCTTCTCGCGACCCTCCACACGGGTGTGCGCGGTGCCGACGGAGCCCTTCGTCGCCGTAGTGCGGGATGTCGCGGTGGTCATCGGGCGGTCTCCTCGGCGAGTTCGGACAGGACGGCCACGACGAGGTTGCGCATCAGGGTGACCTTGTATCCGTTGTGGGGCAGCGGCTTCGCCACGGCCAGTTCGGCGTCCGCGGCGGCGGCGAACGTCTCCGGATCGGCCGGGGCCCCGGTCAGTACCCGCTCGGCCGTCCGGGCCCGCCAGGGTCGCGACGCGACGGCCCCGAAGGCGAGGCGCACGTCGTGCACGACGCCGTCCCGCACGTCCAGCGCGGCGGCGATCGATCCGATCGCAAAGGCGTACGAAGCCCGTTCGCGTACCTTCCGGTAACGCGAGCGCGCAGCGACCGGGGAGGGCGGCAGAGTGACGCCGGTGATCAGCGCGCCCGGTGGCAGCGCCGTCTCCAGGTGCGGGGTGCCGCCGACAGGCAGGTAGAACTCGGCGAGTGGCAACTCTCCCCCAGAGAGGGTGCCCCCAGGGCCGTCGGCGGTTTCGTACGCCACGACGGCGTCGAATGCGGTCAGGGCCACGGCCATGTCCGAGGGGTGTACGGCCACACAGCGGTCGGAGGCGCCCAGGATCGCGTGGTTGTGATGCTCACCTTCGGCAGCGGGGCAACCGCTGCCGGGTACACGCTTGTTGCAGGGTTTGGTGACGTCGGTGAAGTAGCCGCAGCGGGTGCGCTGCAGCAGATTCCCACCGACCGTGGCCATGTTGCGCAGTTGCCCGGAGGCGCCTGCCAGCACCGCCTGTGCGAGCGCCGGGTAGCGGCGCCGGATCTCGGGGTGGGCGGCCAGGTCCCCGTTGGTGACGGTCGCGCCGACGCGCAGACCGCCCTCGGGCGTCGTCTCGATCTCATCGAGAGGGAGTTCACGGATGTCAATGAGCCGGGCGGGTCGCTCGACGCCGATCTTCATGAGGTCGACGAGGTTGGTGCCGCCACCGAGGAAACGTGCGTCCGGATCGGCGCCGAGCAGTGCGACGGCGCCGGCGACGTCGTGCGCCCGCTGATAGCCGAACTCCCTCATGCCAGGGCCTCCTTCGCACGCGCTGCGGGATTCACGCGTCCCTCGCCCGTCCGGGATTCCGCCGCGCGGGCCACCGCCTCGACGATCGAGACGTACGCGCCGCAGCGGCACAGGTTGCCGCTCATCCGCTCCCGGATCTCGTCGGCGGTCAGGGCCGGCGGCCCCGCTTCGGGACGGACGTCTTCGGTGACGGCACTGGGCCAGCCCGCCGCGTGTTCCTCGATCACCCCGATCGCCGAACAGATCTGTCCGGGAGTGCAGTAGCCGCACTGAAAACCGTCCAGGTCCAAGAACGCCTGCTGTACGGGGTGCAACCGGTCGCCGTCGGCCACGCCTTCGATAGTGGTGATCTCACGGCCCTCGGCGGCGACGGCCAGTTGCAGGCAAGCGACGACCCGGCGCCCGTCGAGCAGCACGGTGCAGGCGCCGCATTGTCCCTGGTCACAGCCCTTCTTGGTGCCGGTGAGATCGAGACGCTCGCGCAGCGCGTCGAGCAGGGTGGTGCGATGTTCGACGGGCAGTGTGTACTTCTCGCCGTTGATCTTCAAGGTGATGACACTGGACGTCGATAAGGCCATGGGGTGCTTCTTTCGTGTTTTCCCGGACAGACGGGAGAGGGTTGGCAGCCGGAGTGCCGGGCGCGCGGAAAGTGCAGGCTTGCGGCTTCTCGGACCGAACAGTGGCAGTCGGCGGCTGCCACTGTGTCGGGTCCACAACTATGGTGAACGTAAGCGGACAGTCGTCCACTACAGGGAACCTAACGGACAGCTGTCCGCTTAGCAAGGTCGAGATTCGGTCGCGAACCATCGAGGAGGACGAGTGCCGCAGCAGAAGGACTCACCCCGGCGCTCGGATGCACAACGCAACCGCGAACGCATCCTGCAAGTGGCTCTCGCCGAACTGTCGCACTGCGCGGACACCCCCCTGAGCGCGATCGCCAAGAAGGCCGGCGTCGGACAGGGCACGCTCTACCGCAACTTCCCCAATCGCGAGTCACTCGTCCTCGAGATCTACCGCCACGAAATGCAGCAGGTCGCGGACTGCGCGGACCACCTTCTGGAAACCCGGGCGCCCGATGAGGCCTTGCGCGCCTGGATGGACCGGCTCTCCGTATTCGCCATGGCCAAGGCCGGACTGGCCGACGCGCTGCGGCAGGTGACCGGCACACCGGGCGGCCCGGCGAAGCCGTCCCCCACGCCGGTGGCCTCCGCGGCGGAACACCTGCTCCGCGCCAACGAGGAAGCCGGCACCATCCGGCCCGGAGTCACCGTGGACGACTTCCTCCTCGCCATCACAGGTCTGTGGCAGCTCGATCCGCACGACGACTGGCAATCACGGGCCACCCGGCTCTTCGACCTGGTCCTGGACGGCCTGCGTACAGGAGCACCCAACACCTGAGCGGCTGCGCTGATGGCACTGTCGGTGACTGTAGGCGCGGGCCAGCGGTCGTTGCGGGCCGCTGCGGCATCACTTCCCGATGCGCGCGCTCCCGTTCCGGCCGGGCTCCGCTCAGGAACATCACGCAGGCCCGTGGACCAGCACCACGTATGTCTCGCCCCTGTTCAACAGCATCGGTCGGCCGCTGACCGTGTACCGCGTTGCCGAGTTGTCCGTGGGCTTGGCCCACAGGCCGTGCCAGACCTGTCCGTTGCGATAGAAGTCGGCACGGCCGCTGCCGGTGGTGACGGAGAAGACCTCGTTGTCTGGGTGGCCGCCGTTGTAGTCCGTGTACTTGCCGCGCATGAGCCGGACGTGCTGGACGATGACGTTGACGGTGGTGAGCGAGGTCGACCGCCCGTCCACGGCGATGGTCCACCTCGAACCGCTCGCGGTGAAGACGAAAGAAGCGGCCGGCATGGCCGCGCGGACGCTGTCCGCAGGACTGCCGCCCGGCATGCTCGCCCCGAACCGGAAGCCCACGTCCCTCGCCTGGGACAGGTTCCGGTACCGGGAGAAGACCTGGGCCGGACGGACGTAGGTGGGCGAGGACCCGCCGTTGCTGAACAGGCCGCTGACCGGGGTGATGTTCTGCAGGTCAGCCCTGGCCAGGTCGGGAAGCAGACCGGAAATGGCGCCGCTGTAGGCGAAGCCGACATGCCCGTAGGCGGCGAGGACGGGGATGTCCGTCTGACGGGCGCTGCGCACAGGCCCGACCCGGCCGGGCACGTGGTTGCTGTCGAAGACCGCCAGGTACCGGCTGAGCCCGCCCTCGACCTGCTCGACGTAGACCACGTCCGCGGCGTTCAGGCCGACCTGCTGCGACTGGGCGGCACCCACGTTGTCGACCTTCACCGCCAGCACCCGCCCCGCCGCCCCGACCCCTGTAAGCGGGTTCGCGCCCCGGCTGGGTGAAATCGTCGGCGAAGGAGCCGTCTCCGTACCACTGCCCCAATGCAACGCCAGGAACAAGCCTGCCGCGACGATCGCGGCCAGGGCCGCCGCGATCCCCGCCTTGGCGGCGGCCGGGAGCCGGCGCAGCCGCGCCCTGAACTGTGTCTCCATCATGATCACCCCGATCGGTTGTGACGAGACGGCGGCCGCGGTGTGAGCGGCGGAGCACCACCCGGCACCGTGCCTGACGCCCTTGCCGGCGACTCGGCAGGCGCACCTGTTCGGCGACCGGCCTTCCGCCCCTCGGCAAGCCCCGTGACCGGCCATCCGGCCGACGACGAACCGACCGAGAGTCACCCCCGCGCGCCGTTGCGGTTCAGCCGCAGCGGCTCACCTCACACCGCAACCCGCTCACCCCACACGGATCGACAGCTCATCGACCCAATCCCGCAGTCCGCTCCCCCACCCGCGACATACTGCATGAGAAGAGGCGAGGCGTGACGCCGGTGACTGGCTTCCCGGTCGGCTGACCACCTACCGGGAGCCCCCGTTGGCCGTGCCGCTCCGGCCGATGGTGTCGTGCGGCCTCACGTCCGGCAATGCCCTGGCTAGAGAGGGTGGCCGTGCCTGCCACCCGGATCGTGTGGCCGCTGGGCAGAGGTGCCGAGCTGGGCGGCATCCAGGCCGTCGCCGCCTCGGTGTTCGGCGGTGCTCTGGGGCGGTCACGCCTGGGCGCAGGTGCCACAGGAGTGGGAGGCGGAACTGCTGTCCGCCGGGGACAGGTAAAGAGTCTTCCCGGACCCGCCGACGAATGTCCGGTCGAGGGAGACGATGCGCGCCTGCAACGCGCCGGAGCCGCCGACAGCGGGTCTCCGGTTTCCTGACGTATGCGAGGAGCCCCACAAGGCGCTCGTCGCGCCGGAGCCCTGCGTCCTACGGCGAGGTTCGGGGCGGCGCTCGCCGCCACGGCAGTCCCGGCGGTGCGGTTCATGACATTCGACTCCCCACAAAGCCCCCTGCCACGAAATATGCGGTAGGGCCGGCCCACCGCCCGCCACAGGGACAGGTCTACAGTTCGATACGTGCGGCATTCCGTCTGATTTCACTTATCGCCACATTTCGCATGAGGTATGTACGGCATACCGTCGGCCTACCACGCCTCGCGCACATCCCGGCCATGCCAGGCCCCGCCTGGTCACTTGATCACGGAAGGGGTCACTTTTCATCGACCGACAGGGGTCGCGGTTCACGGGGCAGACGTTGGCCGAGTTGGCAGGTGGTCTCCGGCTATGTGACCGCGTGTGGCGGGGAGTTGGAGCTGTGGCGCCGGCGGTGGGAGCAACTCCGCCCCGCAACCGACGGGGAACCACCCGCCATACTGCCTCCGGCTGTACCGCCGACCTCGCCGTCGGAGGCCACCCCGGCGTCGCAAGCCGAGCGGGAGCCGAAACCCGTCCCCGCAACCGGTGTCTCCGATCGGCCCGCCGTTGGCCGCCGTCCGCTGACGGCGCTCTGGCGACGCGTGGCGCGGGCCGGCCGACGGGCCTGGGCAGTGCCGCCGCAGTGCTGCTCGCCGCGCTGAGCGGGGCGTCCGGCGCTCGGCAAACGGTGTTCGCCGGATCGGCGTCGCCGCACGCGGCCGCCGCCCTGGCAGAGGGTGCGCCTACCCCTATGCGTCGGCGCGACACGCTGACCCTGAGGCCCGGGCAGGTGGCCGACCTGGACTCGATGGCCGCGGACTGGGACGTACGGCCCGAGCCGGGACCCGTCACGGCGGACATCTGGTTCGGCGCCTAGGACCACGCCCTGCACGGCGTGGCGGACAACGACATCGCCGTGCGCACGCGAGCAGGACTACGGAGTGACGCTCGCCGGTAAAGGCATCCGTCCCGGACAGGTCGTGTGCGCTCTCACAGCCGCCCGTCGCGTGGCCGAACTCCGGGTGAAAGCCGTTCCGCGCACGGCATCCGGCGAGCCACGCGAGATCTTGTTCGACGTCACCGTGTGGGTGCCGCCGCACCGGACCTAACCAGACGGATGGCTGAGCCGACCTCTTCGCTTGACGGACTGCGAACTCGCCTGTCCCGCCATCCCTCTGCTTCCCGCCTCGATGAGGGCGGCCTCCACACCGGGCCGCCGGTGTTCGGCTCGGTGTGGAGGCCCCGAAGGTTGATGAACGCGGCCGAGGCGGCCGGGCCGCGGGGGGTGGTGGACTTCAACGGTGCTCGGGTCGGCACGGACAGCCGGTCGCTGCGGTCGGTGTCGGCTGACTCGTTTTCGGTGCCGCTGCGGCTCTGGACGCCACTGGCACGGCTCTGGGCCTGGGAAGGATCACCCGGTGACCAGGGTCCAGTGCATGTCGTGGAGGGTCTTTCCGATGGGCACGTAGTAGACACCGGCCAGGCACCAGGGTGTCCTGCGATGACCGTCGAGCACGGTGTCGGGGTTGTACGCAGGCGGGCAGGTGACGGTCCGGTCGAGGGCGGTGATGATTCCGCGTGCCTCATCGGCTGTGTGGTTGCGGACGCTGGCGAAGACCGGGCCGCCACTGTCGCCGTTGACGGCTGCGACACCGCCAGGCGTGGCGGAGGTGGCATAGGCGAGGTCGACGTCGGGGCGGTAGATGCCGTTGGGCCCGGTAACGCCGATGTCGGTCTGGGCAATGCGCACACCGCAGTGCACGCCGCCGTTGGCGCCGTCGGTGCACACGTAGTCGCCGACGTTGTTGTGCCCCCAGCCTGTGACGGGCTTGGCGTAGCCGTCGGAACGGCTTGCCGGGCCGTCGTAGAGGCGGCCGCTCACGCGCTTTGAGGGCAGCTTGATGCCGACCACGTCGTCTTGCGGGGAGCGCTGGGTGGTGTCGGTGGTGCCGATGAGGTCGCCGCCCCACCAGGTGGTCCACCGGCCTTCAGGGCCGGGGCCGCAGTGGTAGGCCGATGTCAGCATGTACTGGCCCTGAGCGTTCTTCACGCCGTAAGAGCCGGAGCAGATTCCGCCAAGTGGGTTCTTCAGCGCCGAGGCTCCGGTCCAGGGCGAGGTGTCATGCTGCCGGGAGGACAGATCCACGCTCTGCAGCCGGTGGAGCGCGGCGACGTGCACTCCCGACAGGCGGCCGGCTGCCATGGCGACCTGCTGCAACGTCTTGCCGTGTCCGCTCGTCAGGAGACTCCTCGCCGTGCGGGCGGCGTTGTCGTAGCCGACCTCCAGGCCGCTGCCGTCCACCGCCGGTGCGATGCTGGTGACGCGGACAGGGTCCGCCGTCCCGTCGACTCGCAGCTTCATGGAGGCCAAGCTGGTCAGCAACTTCACGCGGGCCGCGTGGAGTTCGGCCCTGGAATAGCGGGCGGGGTCGACCTCGGCGGACACTCCGTGAGGGAGGTGGGCGAGGATACTCTTGACCCGCTGGGGCGGGGCGCCTTTCCAGTACAGGCGCAGGTGGTTATGGTCGGGGTCGACCTCCACCTCAGCAAAGCCGGGTATGTGCGCCCGGCCGGACTCGGAGAGCCCTTCGGTGATGCGGCCGGCAACGGCGTCGAGGACCTGCTGGCGTTCGTCGATCCGCGCGGCTGCCTGTGTGGCCGGCGTAGGAGAGGCGCCAGCGAGTGAGGGGATGATAAACGGGACTGCGGCGGCCAGAGCCGCGGCCGGCAGCACGAATGCCACCCATCTGTGACGTGCAGCGTGTTTCATATGCCGCTGTCTTTCTGCTGGAGCCGTTGTGACGCGGACATGCTCCTACGGCAGGCACGTCAAACAAAATTGTGATCAGGCGGGCGAGGGAAGGTTCCTCCTGATGCGAAGCCGCCGCCTCGTGCGGGACTTCGAACGGTCCATCGGCAGCGCGGAGGCGATGGTCTACTGGTCGATGACCGCGCTCATGACCCGTCGCCTGGCCAAGGGACGGCCTTCGCGACCGTGAACCGCCCGGTGCCGGCTCGGCCAGCCACCCGCGCGCCGTCAGCCGCTTCGCCTTCGACCGCAACGCCTCGATCTTCGCGGGCACCAGGTCCAGACCGAAGCAGCCGCCCATCTCCTGGCACGTCAGCGGACCTTGACCGAGACGGCCCCGTCCGCGAAAGCCTGCACGATGCGCTGACAGTCCGCCGACTGTGCCGACCAAGCCAGACCCGCACGCCACACCGGCACCACTGACTTCGACTTCGCCGCCTCCGAAGATGCAGGCTGCACCGGCAATTCACCCCGATCCGACGGGTCCTTGGCGACGTCCGGGCCGACGGTGCCCCCTTCGCTCGGGGACAGCACCTCGCCGACGCGTGAACGGGCGATAATCCACTCGTTCCACTCCCGCTCGGCCGCGACCAGCTCGGCCTGGATCGGGTCCGCCTCCTCCCGCAGCGCGTCCACACGACGGCGAGCGGTCCGTTCACGCTGTTCCAGCAGCCACACGGCCGACGGCATCCACGACCTCCAGCAGAGCGACAATCGGACTTTGAAACAGCCCAGCGTTCACCGGAGTTTCGTTGCATCCGTGACGGTCCGACTCGCGTTCCTCGCACCTCCGCGACCCGCGGACTCGCATGATCACCGGGACCTTGAAACCCTCTGCAGGTATCACACCGCAGAACGCATCGCTGGGAAACGGGCAGATCCGAGTTGTTGTAACGGTCGCGCAGGAGCAAACCTGGGACGTGCTTCCGATGCCTCCGTTGGTCCGTTCGGCGACGGCGCGCGTTTGCCCAGCTGGGCGGCGCGGATCGCGGCGACGTAGCCACCGAGTACCGCCACGTCGAACCGGTCGCCCTGCTCGTCCACCATCGCTGCCTCCTTCTCGGGGCTCGTGCCGCCGCCGCGGTTGTGGGCCACATCCCGGGTGCGTGTCGGCCCCAGCCAGAGTTTCCTGCTTCGTCGCCGACGGCGAACAGCCGGGTCTCCTGGGAGCAGGACTCCGTCAAGTTCCGTGATTGCGTGGAAAGTTGACGATCAGCTGATATGGGCGGATAGCGGAGCAGGCACGGCGGTTCGTGACTATTGTGGTGTCGAAACCAGATGATCACGAGAATGTCCCGTGCCTGCTGTTGCATCGTCCCCTGTCCCTGGCGTGCTGGAGAAACTGGGGCCGCTGGATGCGGACCGGATCGCTGACCTGCGCCCGAGGGGCCGCAAGCCGGGTCACCGCAGGGGTGAGGCTGGGGTGGGGATGACGCGGGTGATGACGGACTTCTCGGGGATCAGCAGGCCGTAGACGGCCGGGCCGATCTCGTTCTTCCAGCGGTCGTGCTCGTACACGGCCTCGTACAGGGCCTGGCTCTGGGTCTCGTCCTCGAACCGGCGGATCCACACGTAGCCGTCCTCGTCCTGGTCGTCGACGAAGGAGGCGGTCACGTCCATGCCCAGCGAGGCCTGGAACGGGATGACCACGTCCTCCATGTAGCGCACCCATTCCTCGCGGCGTCCGGGCTGGGCCTGGTAGCGGCGGATCTCGTAGTACATGGTGCTGCTCCTGACTGCTTGCAGGGAAGGTCAGTCGGTCACGGTGAGGACGACCTTGCCGCGGGTGCGGCCGGCCTGGACGTGGGCGTGGGCCGTGCCGACCTGGTCCAGCGGGAAGGTCTCCTCCACCTCGACGGCGACCTCGCCGGCGTCGATCAGGCCGGCGATCGTGGTCAGCGCGGGACCGTCCGGCTCGACCAGGTACGGGGTGACGCGCACGCCGGCTGCCTCGGCGGCCTGGGCCAGTTCCGGGGAGACGCCGGCCGGGATGGCGACCAGCAGGCCGCCCGGGCGCAGGACCTTCAGCGAGCGGGTGCTGGTCTGGTCGTGGGCGTCGCCCACCAGGTCGATGACGACGTCGACGTCCTTGACGACGTCCTCGAAGCGGGTGGTGGTGTAGTCGATGGTCTCGTCGGCGCCGAGTTCCTTGAGCCAGGGGTGGCGTGCGGCGCTGGCGGTGGCGATCACGTGGGCGCCCAGGTGCCGGGCGAACTGGACCGCGAAGTGGCCCACCCCGCCGGCGGCGGCCGTGATCAGGACGCGCTGGCCGGCCTGGACGTGGGCGGTGTCGAGCACGGTCTGCCAGGCGGTCAGCGCCGCCAGCGGCACGGCGGCCGCGTGCACGTGGTCGAGGGTGGCCGGCTTGCGGGCCCACTGGCGGGCCGGGGCGGTGACGTACTCGGCGTAGCCGCCGGCGGGGCGCGGGAACCACGGCATGCCGTAGACCTCGTCGCCGACCTTCAGGGTGGTGACGCCGAAGCCGACCTCCTCGACGACACCGGAGATGTCCCAGCCCAGGACCAGCGGGAGCGTCTGCAGCCCCGCCATGCCCTGACCCTCGCGGGTCTTCCAGTCCACCGGGTTGATCCCGGCGGCATGCACCCTTACCAGCACCTCGGTCGGCAGCGGCACCGGGCGCGCGACCTCCTCGAGGGTCAGCACCTCCGCTCCGCCGAACTCCGTGACGGTGACGGCCCGCATCGTGTGCTCACTCATGTTGTCCTCGCTCATGTCCGTCTCACTGTTTCTCGGTTGCTTGTGCCGGGACCGCGGTCCCGGCACAAGCAACAGTGGCCTGTGCCCGCAGCGGCGGGTGAGTGGCTGGGAGGACATCTGTCGTACCATTCCAGCCATGACGCATCGTGTTGTCGTTCTCGCCCTCGACGCCGTCCAGCCGCTGGACCTGGGCATCCCGGCCCGGGTGTTCAACGAAGCCTGTGAACCGGACGGGACCCGTCTGTACTCGGTCGTCACCTGCTCCCTCGGCGGCCGGCCGGTACGCACACACGAGGACTACCGGATCGTCGTCGACCACGACGAGTCGGCGCTGGAGAGCGCGGACACCGTCGTTCTGGCCACGCAGGAGCCCAGCGAGCAGCTGCTCGCGACCGGCACGCTCCCCCAGGAACTCGCCGCGGCGCTGGACCGGATAGGGCCGCACACCCGCATCGTCAGCCTGTGCACCTCGGCCTTCCTCCTTGCGGCGGCCGGTCTGCTGGACGGCCAGCGGGCCACCACCCACTGGGCGCTGTGTGACGAGCTGGCGCGGCTGTTCCCCGACATCGACGTCGATCCGGACGTCCTGTTCGTCGACAACGGACGCATCCTGACGTCCGCCGGCGGAGCGGCCGGCATCGACCTGTGCCTGCACCTGGTCCGCCTGGACCACGGCGCGGCGGTGGCCTCGGCCGCCGCCCGGCGCTGCGTGGTGGCGCCGTGGCGCGAGGGCGGGCAGGCCCAGTTCATCGAGCACCCGGTTCCGCAGGACACCGACCGCTCCACCTCGGCGACCCGGCAGTGGGCGCTGGACCGGCTGGCCGAGCCGGTCACACTGGGCGACATGGCCCGCCACGCCCACATGAGCGAGCGCACCTTCACCCGGCGGTTCCGCAGCGAGGTGGGCAGCAGCCCGCTCAAGTGGCTGGCGCAGCAGCGGCTGGCACACGCGCGCCTGCTGCTGGAGTCCACCGACCTGACCGTCGCACGGATCGCCACCGTCTGCGGCTTCGGCGACCCCGTCGCCCTGCGCAAGCACTTCCACACGTACCTGGGCCTGTCACCCCTGGCCTACCGTCGCGCCCACAACGCGCCGGAGCCGGTGATGGCACGGTGACCTGCGGCTCTGCCGTGTGCTCGGAGTCTCCCGCTCGGGCCACTACCGGCACGTGGCCACCGGACAGGCCCGTACCGAGCGCCAGGCTGAGGAGAAGCGGACCGTGAGCGAGATCCCCGGCATCCACGCCGAACACCAGGGCGCCTACGGCGCCCCGCGCGTCCATGCCGAGCTGCGTGCGAGAGGACACAGGATCAACCGCAAGCGCGCCACCCGGCTGATGCGGATCAACCACATCGTCGGCCGGCGCCTACGCAAGAAGAAGCGACGACGATCGCGGACAGGAGCGCGCCGCCGCGCCGGACCTGGTCATGCAACCGGCTGGGGAAGCCGCCCCGGTGAGCGTGATCGTGCGGGCGGGCAGGCCCTCGTTGGCCACGCCTGTTCGGTCTGCGCGGCCAGGTGGCGGTGCCGGATCGCGCCCTCGTGCGCGTGGAGCAGGCTGAGGGACTCGCCCTTGTTGAGCCGTCGGGCGAGCCACCTGACGGTAGGTCTCGTCTGCCAGACAGCGGGCGCCGTAGATCGCGCGGCGACCACAGAGCGCTTACCATGCTTGGCGATACATCGTGACGCGTTATATCCTCTCACGGAGGTCGACGGGGAGGGGAATCGTGGCGTCCGAGACCGATCCGGCCGTACTCGTGTTGGCGAGTCTGGCCGGCGAGCCCAGGCACGGTTACGCGATCACTCAGGACATCGCGAACTCGGTCGGTGTTGTCCTCGGCCCCGGCACCCTGTACGGGGTACTGGCCCGTTTGGAAGCTGACGGGCTGATCGAGGCGCTGCCCGCGCAGGGGCGTCGCCGCCCCTACCGGATCACCGGTCTCGGCCAGCGCACGCTGGCCGAACAGGCGGAACAGATGCAGCGGGTGGCCGATCTGGGGCTACGCCGGCTCCGGGCCGCAGGGGCCACGCCGTGAAAATCCCGAACGCCGCCGAGGACAGGGCCGACTGGCGGGTGCGCGTGCTGGTCGGGTTGTATCCGCCCGTGTGGCGGCACCGCTACGCCACGGAGTTCGCGGCCCTGCTGGAGGACAGTGGCGTCGGGGTTCGGCAGGTGGTCGACGTCGCGGCCGCGGCGGTGCGCGTCTGGGCCCGTCCCAGCACGCACCTGCACGACCGGAACGGACGGATGTGCACCACCATCGCGGTGACCCTGTGCGCGTGGACGGCGCTGGCGGCCGGTGCCGTCCTGTTCGCCAAGACCACTCGGGACGGGGCCTGGTACGTCACCAGGCACACCGACCCGGCGGCAGGGTGGTACAACGTCTACGCGCTGGCCTCGGCCACCTCGGCGCTGGCCATCACGGTCGGCTGGCTGCCCCCGGTGGCCGCCGTTCTCCGTGCCCCGCAGTGCCATCACGGACGCCGCCGCGCCCGCCTGCTGTTGCTCGCCCCACCGGTCGCCGTATCGGCCTTCCTGGGCGCTGCGGCGGTTCTCCGGCTGATCACCCACGGGGTGGGTGTCGGCCCCACCGGATTTCTGGTCCTGGTCGGGTTCGGACTGTTCTCCGGTGCCGTCTTCGCCGCCGGACCGGCCGCCGCGCTGCGGTACGTCACGCCGAGCGGTGCGGGGCTACGCGTCGCCACCCTGGCCGGCGCGGTCGCCACGACACTCATGGCGGTGGCCGTTACCGCCAGCGTCGGCTGGGGCCTTATCACCTCCGCCGACCGGCCCGGGTTTACGGCACTGACCGGCTACGGCACGGTCATGGCGGTCACGCTGGTGATCGCGGCGACCTCCTCCGCACGCGGCCTGCGGGCCGCCATCGCACGTACCCGGGGCAGCGTCGATGCGCACTGACCGTCGGTGGCTACGGCGAACCCTGAAGACCCTGCTCGTCCTGGCGATCGTGCTGGTGGTGACGCTCGGCAGCTACATCGGCTACGTGGCCGTCCGGCAGGGGCAGCAGGTCACCCTGCCCGCCCCGACCGGCCGTTATCCAGTCGGCCGGACCACGGCCGACTGGACCGACCACGCCCGCACCGATCCACTCGCCCCGCACCCGGGCATGCCGCGGGAGCTGTCCGCGTGGTTGTGGTACCCGGCCGCACCGGCCCCCGGTGCGCCACCCGCGCCCTACGCCCCGGGCGCCTGGTCGGGACTGCACATGGGCGGCCTGCCCGGGCTGGGCGAGACCAGTTTCGACGACATCCGGGTGCACGCCGTCGCCGACGCCCCCGTCGCCGCCGGCCGGTTCCCCGTGGTGGTGCTCGAACCCGGGTTGGGTCTGGCCGCGCCGCAGTACACCACGCTCGCGGAGAACCTGGCCAGCCACGGATACCTGATCGCCGGGATCACCCCCACCTACAGCGCGAACCTGACCGTGCTGAACGGACGGCCGGTGAACGCGACACCCGCCGGTAACCCGCAGGACTCCGACACTACTGCCATGCGCCCGGCCAACGACCGGCTGGTCAGCGTCTGGGCGGCCGACGACCGCTTCGCCGCAACCCGTCTCGCCGCGCTGGACGCCACCGGCCGGTTCGCCAGGCACGTCGACGTGGCCACCACCATGTACCTGGGCCACTCCTTCGGCGGAGCCGCCGCACTGCAAGCCTGCCACGACGACCCGCACTGCGCCGGCGCAGCCGACCTGGACGGAACCCAGTTCGGCACGGTCGTCCACTACGGACTCGGCAAACCGATGATGCTGCTGGCCAGCCAAAGCTCCTGCATCGCCGGAACCTGCCGACCGAGCAATGCCGACGAGCAATCCCAACGCGACGCCGCCCGCGCCTTGCTGGCAGCCAGCACCGGGCCCGTCTGGAGTTACCGGCTCAACGGGGCCGAGCACTTCAACTTCAGCGACTACGGCGCCTACTACCTGGCCGCACCGATTCGGTCTGTGGTCGGGCTCGGGTCGATCGACAGCGACGACGCGCTGACCATCACCAACGCCTACCTGGCCGCGTTCGTCGACCATGTGGCCCGCGGCCTGCCGGAACCGCTGCTGGCCCGCCGGTCCTCGCCGTACCGCCAGGTGGAGGTACAGCGCACCGCGTCGTGAGCATGTGCACAGGAGTTTGGAATTCCGTGCAGCCGACTGTGCGACATCCCGTGAGTTCCCTGAGCCGCCCCGCGCGCAGGAAGCGCTTGGGGAGCTTGGGAGCTCACGTCTCAACGCCCTTGTACAGGTCGAGCAGGCATACGACGCCCCCAACCAGGCGACCATCCAGAACGGCTCCGTCAACGGCTACGCCGCCTACAGGGTGGCCGACTCGGTGACCACGCACGAGGCGTGGGGCCTCGGCAGCTACTGCAACTACAACGTCGACGCGACCATCGTCCAGCACAACGGCTTCGCCGCCACGACCACACCGGGCGTGAAATTCCACGGCCTCCTGGTCATCTCCCTCGGCGGTAACGGCCAGTACGAGCACGTCATCAACGACACCGGCGCCCCTGCATCAGGCACATCGACCATCCCGTTCAACGTGGTCTCCTACCGTTCCTAAACAGTG
Source organism: Streptomyces sp. NPDC101152 (assembly GCF_044768275.1). Lineage (NCBI taxonomy): Bacteria > Bacillati > Actinomycetota > Actinomycetes > Kitasatosporales > Streptomycetaceae > Streptomyces > Streptomyces sp. NPDC101152. The sequence continues at coordinate 35,540 of NZ_JBIWPO010000056.1, forward strand.
TGCAGGAGTGACATTTGCTGTCAGCTCCTGGAACTGCGCGCGTCCCGAACGGTGTTGGATGCACTGGTCTGCCGCGTTCGCTGTGTCCCGGTCCGGCTGCGTGCATCGTGTGCACGCTCCGTGACGGGTGGGCGGGTTTCCTCACGCCCTCGTGCGCCTGGTCTGGCCTGGGCGGTCCGATGCCCCGCAGCATCGCTCTGGTACTGCGGGGGCGGTGCCGTCCGTCGCCGGATCGGGTGCCCGAGGGCGCGTCGCCCGATCGCGATGCCAGCGGCATCGTGACGGGACATTTTTCGTTTCTTCGAGGTGAGGGGCTTCTTCCAGTGCTGATCGCCCCACATCGATGTGTACGCCGGGTCCACGGCAACGATCGACAGGCCGTGTGCGGACGCCATGGACACCAGCCGGGCCTTGAGCTTGCCGGTGGGGATGCCGGAGATGATCTGCCTGAAGCGCTTACGTCTGCCGTGCTTCTCGCGGGTCTTCTCGGTGGCGAAGTCCAGATTCTCCAGGCCGATGGCTTTGACGCCGCACCGGTCTGCCCAGTGCAGCAACTGGCTGATGGCGTGCCGGACCTGGGCGTCACGGTGCTCTGCGCGGCCGGACAGGTCGTAGAAGAACCGCTTGGGGTCGCCGACCGGGTTGCCGTGCCGGTCGAGCCGGTAGGCGGCGAAGTGGTCGGCGTTGGTGTCCACACCGACCATGCCCTCAGACCGCGCCGTCTGAAGCGGGATCGTCTGGACAACGGGCCGTGTCCACGACGCTGTCAGGTACCAGCGGCCCCGCTCCATGTCCAGGTGGATGCGGTAGGCCACGGCCCGGTTGTCTTCGATCCGGTCGCGCCAGTCACCTCCCCTGTGCTGGAACTGCACGCGGGTGGCGAGGACGTACCGACCGTGCTTGCTGTTGGCCAAGTGGGCGAGCGGGGCGGGCAGCTTGATGCTGACCTCGCCATCCGGTGTGACGCGGATGGTCTCGTTGCCGAAGCGTTTGCCCAACTCGCCATCGGCGGCGAGGAACCACCGTTCGGCTTCCCACCGCTCACGCCACTGCTCGGCGGTGAGCTGGGCGGCTTCGAGGTTGTGACGGTTGTTGAGGAGGCGCCGGCCGCCGCGCACGACGTGCACGACACCGGTCTCACGCTCAGCGCGGGCCACGTCCAGGCGGTGTTCCAGGGTCGTCAGACGGCGCGACTTCTGGAACCACTCGGCCCGACTGCGGTATCCGCCGGGTGCCCGTTTGGTGCCCTTCTCCCCGATCGGCTGGGAGAGACGGTGCATCAGCGTCCGCACACCAGCCTCAAGCCCTTGGATGTGGGCGAGCTGGCAGCGGCGGGAAAGCGCCCACTGATCGTGAGTGGCCTTCGTGATCGAACCGGCCCACCGGGATGAGGAATCGGCCGTCAGGCTCTGCTTCCGGGCGGCCCACATGTCGCTGTTGTGGTCCAGGCCGTCAGCGCAGCGGTTCTTGATGTCCAGCGAGGCAAGGCGTCCGAGGTGTTCACCGACCAACCGCAACACCTTGTCGTCCACGTCGGTGAGGTGCTTGAGGCGGTCGCGTATCGCCACCCCGGACGGCCCGAGCGCGACGAACGGCGCGTCGATGGTGCGGAGCTTCTTCTTCGGCTCACTCATCGGCAGCCGCCGCTTCGAGAGCCTTCCTCGCCCGGGTCTTCGCCGACCGGCGGCCGTACAGGCGGGCGCAGAACGACGTCAGCACCTCCACCATGTCCCGGACCAGGTCGTCTTCAACTTCGCCGTCATCAAGGACGACGAGTCGGCGACCAGTCGCGGACAGGGCGGCCTCGATCAGCTCCACATTCATCCGTCCGAGGCGGTCTTTGTGCTCGACCACAACCGTGGTCACCGCCGGGTCGGCCAGCAGCCGCTTCGCCTTCGCGCGGCAGCCGTTCATGCCCGAGGCGATCTCGGATTCGATCCGCACGACCTTCTGCCCGGCCTTTGCCGCCCATGCCGACAGGCGAGCGGTCTGCCGCTCCAGGTCCGGCTTCTGATCGTGCGAGGAGACGCGGGCATACAGACCTACACCGCCGGTCACGGAGGGTGAGGTGTTCGCATCGATGTTCACCAGGATCGTGCGCGGTCCCACGCGTTCCGCAGGTACCGGCAATGTGCCCTCACGGAACCAGCGATACGCGGTACGCGGGGCGATCCCCTGCGCGCGTGCCATTCCGTCAGGTTCATACGCAAGACCGTACAACACCGTGACATCTAAAAGACACTCATGGACACTTATGTGAGAGCAGTTTATGACCCCTGGGACGCCACCCGTTGAGGACTGGATCAGAATGCGGTTCCAGGGCTCGGGAGTGACGGCATGTCAGTTCGCGTTGACGGCCCGCCCAGGCCTATGGAAGCTGGACACCGGACCAGGCATCCACTTCGCACTGTCTGTCGGCATTGTTGCCTGCGGTCACGACTGTTCCGTTGGCACGCAGACCGAGGGTGTGCGTTGAACCGGCCGCCACCGCGACAATGTCGCGCCAATCGCCGACTTCGCACTGCCCGTAGCCGTTGTCTCCCACCGCGAGAACCCGCCCGGACGCTGTGACCCCGACGGTGTGGTAGCTGCCCGCACTCAGCGCCACCACGTCTTCCCACTCATCGACCTCGCACGCCCCGGTTGCCCGCTCTCCGGTCGCTACTGCCCGCCCGTCGCGTCTGAGGCCGACGGTATGGAGATACCCGGCCGAGACGGCGGCCAGGTCACGCCACCCTTCAACGTCGCACTGCCCTCGTCGGTTGTTCCCCGCGGCCAGTGCAGAACCGTCCGACCGGACGCCGACCGAGTGCCAGTCACCACACGAGAGGACGACCATCTCGCGCCAGGACTGCACGTCGCACTGTCCTTCTGAACTCCGGCCAGCTGCCAGCACCCGGCCACTGGCGAGTAGCCCGAGCGTGCGGCGCCAGCCCGCGGCGACGGCCGTGACGCCTCGCCATCCGGTGACATCACACTGCCCATCGCCATTCCACCCCGTTGCCAGCACCGTGCCGTCCGACCGGAGTCCCACCGTATGAGACCTGCCCGTGTTCGTCGCGGTATGGACGTTGCCGGCTGCCACCGCGACGACGTCTTCCCATCGCTCGACACGACACTCAGCGGCTGCGTTATTGCCCACGGCGAGAACGGTTCCGTCCCCGCGCCGTCCGACCGAGTGACGTCTTCCGGCCGCCATCGCCGACAAGCCAGTGCCCATGTGCGCCTCCTTGTGCTCGGCGCGCGTTCGCGACACGGGCGCCACCTTACGTTGGCCCGGAATCAGAGCAGGGTCCTCAGCCGTCGCCAGCAGATGGCGGCACAACCGAGGGTGATGAAGGCGCGGTGGATGTCGTCGCGGATCTCCCAGCGGATGCGTTGCCGGCGCAACCAGTGCAGTAGTGCAGTGGCTCCTTCCACGACCCAGCGGTGTACACCGAGGCCCGAGCCGTGGTCGGTGCCGCGTCGGGCGACGGCGGGGTGATTTCGAACCGCTGGGCCTGGTCGCGGTAGCTCTCATGGTCGGAGCCGCGGTCGGCGTATAGATGCTTCGGGCGGCGCAGGTCTTGGCCGGGTTTGCCTCGGATCGGCGGGACGGCTCGGATCGGCGGGATCAGCTGGGTCACGTCGTTGCGGTTGCCGTCGGTCAGCGTGGCGGCCAGCGGGATGCCGAGCAGGCGTGGGACAGCGGATCCGCCGGGCACTGCAACGGACACGGTGCGCCCCTCGCGACAGAGCCCGTCCACGCAGTCGCACAAGCGGTCGGTACGTCCAGGGCCCCCGGGACCACTCCTCGCCGACTGGGCCAGGCAGGACTCCGCCTCACTCTGGATGGGCCAGGATCAGTTCCAGCAGGCCTGTCAGAGTGTCGATCTGCTCGGGGTCGAGGGCATCAAGGAGTGCGGCCCGGACGGTACGGACATGACAGGGCGCCGCCCGTTCGAGCAACTCGGCTCCCTCCTTGGTGAGTTCCACCATGATGACGCGGGCGTCGTCTGCCGAGGAGCCCCGTCGGACGACTCCGAGGCGTTCCAGACGGTCGACCTGGTGGGTGAGCCGGGTCCGGGGGATCTGGGCGACGTCGGAGATGGTCGACATGCGTGCCGCACGACCGGGCGACCGCGAGAGCAGCGCAAGGATCGCGTATTCGTTGTGGGAGATGCCCGCATCCCGCCGGATCTGTTCGCTGACGCGGCGTTCGATGCGCCAGCTCGCATCGATCCAGGCCTGCCACAGTCGCCCCTCCGCCGGAGACAGCCAGGGTTCCTCCTGCTCCACGATCGGCTTCCTCCATGTATTCCAACGTTGGAGTACATGCTATCGTCCCCCCAAATAGTCCAATCTTGGCCTATTGAGGTTCCTGCGCCTCGCGCAACGGAAAGGACGAAACACCCATGAAACTCTCTCGTGCTTCCCTCGCCGTCATCCCGCTGGTTCTCGCTCTGGGCGCGGGGACGACCGCCGCCTTCGGCGCCTCAAGCGGTGCCACCGCAGCGCAGCCGGCCACTCAGGCCGCTCATGACCGCTCCCGGACCCGCGTCGAGACCGACGCCGTCCTTCCCAGCGTCGGTCGGACCTGGCTGGCGGATTTCGGCGACCACACCGCCTTCGGCCCGTTCGCTGCGGACATCACGTTCACCTCCGCGACCCAACTGAGCTTCGTCATCACCAAGGGGGCGCTACAAGGGGCGACGGACACCGTCACCTACACCACCACCAGGATCCGGCCCGGCCTCTATCTGCTGCGCTGGCACGAGCCCAAGTCAGGCGCCTACGTCACCCACGTCGAGGACTACAGCCACCACACCGTCGTGTCCAGTATCGTCGCCGGAACCCAGTTCGTGCAGATGGACGGCAGCCTCACCAGGGTCAAGTGACCCGGTGTCAGCACTGTCCACGTCATCACGTGACGGACGAGGGGGCAGGTCACCATCTTCCCCTCGGACCTGAACAACCTGGCGCGGCTGGTCCCGGAGACACCTGGGACGGTGGGCTGCTGGTGCAGTTGTGCGGCTTCGATGCGCTCGCGGACGCCTTCGGCGTAGGTGAGCCAGGTGGAGACGCCAGCGGTGCGGGTGTCGGCGTACGGCCTCTGGTCCCCAGTTGCGTACGGGCGAACGTCCCCGGCGGTTAGGCCACTTCGGTCTCTCGCTCGATGGCCTTGAGGCGG
>NZ_JBIWPO010000057.1:0-40019 GCF_044768275.1 Streptomyces sp. NPDC101152
ATCAAGAGGATCCGTACAGGCCGCTACGCGGCAGCCGCACCGCCAACGGCCACTGCCTTGCGCCCCGGTCATCAGCGCTAACTACCCGGCCTTGGAAGTTGCCCCGGTGAGATGGACAACCTTCCGCTTTGGGACACTGAGTCCCGCAAGGAGGAGTTCATCGTGCCAAGGACGCGTCCGGCCTACCCGCCGGAGTTCCGTCGCCAGATAGTCGAGCTGGTTCGGGCTGGCCGTTCGCCAGAGGACCTGGCGAAGGAGTTCGAGCCGTCCGCCCAGACCATCCGCACCTGGGTAAACCAGGACCAAGTGGACGCCGGGGAACGCCCGGGGCTGACCAGCGACGAGAAGGAGGAACCCGCTCAACTGCGCCGCGAGGTGAAGCAGTTGCGCGAGGAGAAGGAGATCCTCCGCAAGGCCACGGTTTTCTTCGTCCGGGAGACCAGCCGGTGATGTGCTACCGGCTGATCGACGAGAACAGAGCACACCACGACGTCTCCCTCATGGCCCGGCTGCTGGGTGTGTCACGGCAGCAGCGTCAAGAAGCGCTTCCTCCCGGGCGTGAACGCCTGGGGTTCCGCGCTGGATCAATGCTGAATGAGCATTTGAGGCGAGGTGCGGGTCGGTAGGAGGGCGATGCCTTCGTCTCGGCTGATCACCTGACCGATCTCGAACTGCAGCGCGGGATCGAGGAGCGGAGCGTCGACGATGGCGTCGGTGGTGCATGTCTGGGCGGCTACCGGCGGACGGTGGCTGAACTCGTCGAATCCGGCCTTGCCGCCGTAGGCACCGGTGCCGGAGTTGCCGACTCCGCCGATGGGGGCGTCGGCGGAGTGGTGGAGCAGGCCGTTGTTGCGGGTGACGCCCCCCGGAGGTGGTCCGCTGCAGGACGTCAGTGGGAGTGGCCGAGTTGGGTGAGGGCCAGGTCGAGCATGTCGGCGAAGAAGTCGGCCGCGGTGGTGTCGATGCACAGCGGTGGCTTGATCTTGAGGATGTTGAGGTGGTCCCCGGTGGGCTGGACGATCACGCCGAGGTCGAGCATGCGGTCGCAGAGTTCGGCGGTCTCTTCGGTGGCGGGTTCCAGGCTGGTGTGGTCCCGGACGAGTTCGAGGCCGAGGTAGAGGCCCGAGCCGTGGACGGCGCCGATGATGCCGTAGCGGTCGGCCAGTGCCTCGAGCCTGCCTTTGAGATGGCCGCCGACGCGTACCGCGTTGCCCTGGAGGTCTTCGTCGCGCAGGGTGTCCAGGACGGTGAGGCCCACGATGCTGGAGACGGGGCTGCCGCCGGTGGAGGAGAAGAAGTAGCCCTGGTCGCGGTAGCGGTCCGCGACCGCCTTGGACGTGATGACGGCGCCGAGGGGGTGTCCGTTGCCCATGGCCTTGGCGACACAGACGATGTCGGGGACGACCTGCTGTTGCTCGAGGCCCCAGAACCAGTGTCCCAGGCGGCCGTATCCGACCTGGACCTCGTCGGCGATGGTCAGGCCTCCGTGACGCCGTACTGCCGCGTACACCTGGGCGAGATAGCCGTCGGGGAGGGCGACTCCTCCGGCGTTGCCGTAGAAGGTCTCGCCGATGAATGCTCCCGCCGGGCTGCCGGCAGCGGCCAGATCGTCGATCACCGCGACGGCCTCGGGTGCGTAGCGCAGGGCGTCCGGCCCGCGGTGGCGGCCGCGGTAGGAGTTGGGCGAGTCCACTGTGTGCACCCAGCTCGGGCGGGTGGCCAGGGCGTTGGGGTTGTCCTGGAGCGAGGTGGAGACTGCGTCGGAGGCGTACGTCCAGCCGTGGTACGCCTCGCGCAGCGCGACGACGTCGGGTCGGCCGGAGGCCCCGATGGCCAGGCGAAGGCTCAGATCCACCGCTTCTGAACCGGAGTTGACGAGGAACAGCGTGTCCAGGGGGTCGGGGAGGAGGGCGGCGAGGCGCTCGGTGAACTCCACCACGGAGGCGTAGTGGAAGCGCGAGTTGGTGTTGAGCCGTCGCAACTGCCGGGAGACCGCCTGCTCGATGCGGGGGTGGGCGTGGCCCAGCGGGGTGACGTTGTTGACGATGTCGAGGTACGACCGGCCGTCGGTGGACAGCAGATGGTGGCGCCAACCGCGTTCGATACGCGGAGGGTTGGCGTAGTAGTGCTCTTGCACGGTGGCGAACGCGGCGGCACGCCGGTCGAGCAGGTCCCTCTCGGGGGTACGGCCGGAGTCGGCCGGGAGGCCGAGGAGCGGGGCGGGGTCGGCGGTGAGCGCGAGCCAGCCGGCGGCGTACTCGGGACGGACCAGGCGGGGTGCGGCGGGACCGTCGGTGTCGTGCAGCGCAACGTGGACCGGGGCACCGGAGCCGAGGTGGGTGATGTCCTCGCCCGCCTGCACCGTCGCACCGGTGGTGACCGCGGGGTGGATCTCGCGGGGGAAGGACAGCGACAGCACCTGCGCGCCGTAGGTGAGTTCCACATGGCCCGGTTCCGCAGCGAGGACCTGCCCCGCGGCGGGGGCCTGCACCACGGCATCCCGGCCGAGCCAGAGGTCGATTCCCGTGGGCACCGTGGCGGTGGACACCGCCGACAGCGCCTGTGTCCGAGTGAGTCGCGCCCGGCCGTACTGGGTGGCGACGGCGGCCGCTCCGTCCGCGAGCGCGGAGGTCACCAGCCGGGCCTCGGTGCCGGCGTCCGTCCAGGCTCCGTGGTCGAGGGAATCGGCGTCGGTGGACAGGTCGAGGACGGTGATGTCGGCGGCGGCGAGGTCCCGCAGGAGAGGGCGCACCGGCGCATCGGCCTGCGTGGGCCTGGCAGGCACGTCGGCCATGCCCGTCGCATCCCGAATGAGGCGGATCATCACCGGCAGGGGCAGCGAGGTGGCTTGTTCGAAGATGCGCCATTCGTGGTCCAGCGCGTCCTTGGCGTAGAGGTTGTCCTCGTCGACGGCGGCCTGATGCCGCCCGCTGGCCACCAGGACGGCGGCGCGCAGGACCACGAGTGGCCACACCGCGTCGGCTTCCTCGGGGGAGAGCGGCCGTACGGCGTGGAACGCGCGGACGGCCGGCAGCACGTGGTGAGGCTCGATTCCGTCGTGGTGGAGCATCGAGGACAGTGACACGGCGAGTTCGCCGACCGCCCAGCTCGTGGTCACGTCACCGAAGTCGATGACCCCGTCCGGCATGGGCGGACGGCTGTCGGCACAGCGGATCAGATTGTCGTCGGTGAGGTCCAGGTGCACGGCCTGCAACGGCAGCATGGCGGCACGCTGCTGGACATACGCCCAGGCCTCAGCGGTAGCGTTCTCGACGGCCGTGCGCCGGTCGGGTTCGTCGATGTGCCCGGCGAGCCTGGCGACGACACGGTCGGCGTGCCGCGGGTCCCACTGGAGCACGCGGTCGAGGCCCGGGTGCCGGAAGCCGCGCAGGGCGGTGCTGACCTTTCCGGCGAGCGTGCCCATGCCCGCCACGGTGCCGGGGGACAGGTGCCGTGGTCCCGAGAGCGCGCCGCCCGGCAGGTAGCGCAGCAGGCGCGCGACGGCCGGACCGTTCTCGGTGTCCACCGTCGTGCGCCGTGGGGAGCCATCAGGGCGGCGCAGGACCGTGGCAATGCGCAGTTCCGGGCAGACGGAGGCGATCACGTCGGCTGCCGCGTCCTGGGCTTCGACCTCCACCGCGCCGAAGGCGGGGTTGGCGATCTTCAGAATCGCCGCTGGCGTCCCGTCGTCGGTGGTGAGCAGGAAGTTGGCGTCCTGCTGGCTGCCCAGCGCCTGCGCGCGAGCGGTGATGCCGAAGTGTTCCGCAGCGATGAGCTCAGCCTCGGCCGGCGCCATGCGGGGTGTGGGAAGGGCGCCCTCGGTGAAGAAGTCGATGGTGCGGTACTGGTCGGGCAGCATGCAGGTTCCTCGGCTGGTGGGGCGAACAGGGCTTGGACGCTCGGATTCCTCAGGCGGCACCTTCAGTCGACGTGCCACAGGAAGCGGTGGGTGTGAATCGCGAAGTAGGGGAAGTTCTCCACGGACGCGACACCCTCGACGGGCCGCACGACGTCGTTGATGAAGTCCAGAAGATCCCGAGGCTGAGGGCACACCACCTCCGCGAACAGGTCGAAGCCGCCGGCCGTCAGGACCGTGTACACGACTTCGTCGTGCCGGGACAGTTCATCGGCGACCGCCCGGGAATCGCCGTCGATGCGCAGGCCCAGGAGTGCCATCGTCTGCTGGCCCATGGTCATCGGGTCGGTGACTCCGACGACCTGGACCGCCTTGGCGTCGATCAGCCGCTGCAGCCGGAGCCTCGCGGCCGAGGGTGACAACCCCACCTTCGGGCCCAGATCGGCGTAGGGGATCCGGCCGTCGACCTGTAGCTCCCGCAGGATGGCCCGGTCGATGTCGTCCATGCGGCACCTTCCTCCTGCGTGAACGGCAGGCATTGTGCTTGTTTCAAGCATAATGCTGGATGCGCGCGCTCGATTCAAGTGTGATGACGATGGAATCGAGCGAATCGGGTGTGCGGGTTCCCGTGAGCGCCAGGCCGCCAGGAGGCTGTCGTCCAGGAACTCCCGTACGTGGCAGATGACTTGCGCCCGATCCGTGCCCCGCAGCCCGATCCCCGCCTGGATGGAGAACCCGAACGGTCCGGGTCGACCCGCCGGAACTCGCCCCTCGACACCCCCTCCGCCAGCAGTGCCATCAGGCCGCAGCCCGCGAGCGGTTCCACACTCCAGTGCGGGTCCCGTGGCCGTTGGGCACGCACAGGTCGACGTACGCGTCAAGCCGCTCACGTACGGAGGTGGTGCGGTCAGCAGCCGGCCCGCGCTCGGCGCCGAGCCGTAGGAGAGGAGATGGCCGCAGCTCATCCCGACCTCACGGCCGAGCGCCGCCATGGTGAGCTTCTCCAGACCATGCTCGGCGATCACGTCCATGGCGGCGGCGAGCACGTCCTTGCGGAGCGGAGCGGGAGTGCGGCGGCGGGCTCCCGAGGCGGTCATGCCGTACGCCCCTGCGCACCGCAGCAGCCGATCTCCTACCCACCCGCAAGTTCTACCCGACCACGGCCTTCGGCTGCTGCTGCGAGATGCAGTGGATGCCGCCGCCGCCCGCGAAGATCGGCCGCGCGTCCACCAGCGTCACCGTGTCGGCCCAGCGGCCGTCGGCCTCCAGGACGGTCGGGGCGGGCACCTCGACGACCTCCAGGCGACGGCCGCGCGCGTCGGTCTGCGCCGTCAGCAGGCCGACGACCTTCTGCGTCACCTCGTGGTCGGGGTGCGCCGGGTCCGGCTGCACATGGGCCACGACCACACGGACGGGCGAACGCGGCGACGATGTCCACATGGCCGAGGGTGCCGAAGCCGTACGGGGGTAGTCCGCGGTGAGGCCGCGCGGCAGCCAGATCGCCTTGCGGGTGCCGAGGAGGGCGTGGATCTCGGCCTTCACCTGCTCGCGGGTCCCGTGCGGGTTGCGTTCCGGCCCGAGCCGGACCGTCTCCGTGAGCAGGACCGTGCCCTCGCCGTCGACGTGCTTGGCACCGCCTTCGCCGACGAGTTCCGAGGTGTACGTCTGCGCCGAGCCCGCAAGGTCGGAGACGTACACGGCGATCCGCACGGCCCGCCGACCGCCTGGGTCGGTCGGCGGGCCGGAAGCCGCACCGCGTCCGGTCGCTTCACGTCGTGGCGGGCTCGTCGTCGAGGCGGAACCTCGGGTCGCCCGGGACGGACGCGAGGAGTTGAGCGGTGTACGGGTGGTTCGGCGCGGCGAAGGTGGCTCCGGTCGGGCCGAGCTCGACGAGGTCCCCGTGCAGCAGGACCGCGACCGTGTCGCTGACGTGCCGGACGACGGCCAGGTCGTGCGAGATGAACAGCATCGTCAACGAGAGCCGGCGGCGCAGATCGGCGAGCAGGTTGAGGATCTCGGCCTGGGTCGTCAGGTCCAGGGCCGAGGTGATCTCGTCGGCGATGACGAACCGGGGACGCGGTGCGAGGGCCCGTGCGATCGCCAGCCGCTGCCGTTGGCCGCCGGAGAACTCGTGCGGGTAGCGATCCATGCTGTCCGGATCGAGGCTCACCTGGACGAGCAGCTCGGCGATCCGGTCCTGGACCGGTTTGACCCTGGCCTGGATCGGATCGAGTGCCTCGGCGAGCGACTGCGCGACGGTGCGCCGCGGGTCGAAGGAGGAGTACGGGTCCTGCGGAATCATCTGGACCGTCGCGGCTCCCGCCCGTCCGCGCGAGGTGCGCAGCGGGGCGCCGTCGACGAGGATCCGGCCGCTCGATGGCCTGTGGACGCCGACGAGTGTCCGCGCGAGCGTCGTCTTGCCCGACCCGGACTCGCCGACGAGTGCGAGGGTGTTGCCCCGGGGGATGTCGAACGAGATTCCCTTGAGGACCCTGCGGGCCGCGACGCCGTGTCCGAGCTCGACGGTGAGGTCCTCGACGTGCAGCAGCGGGGTGGCCGCCTGCGGGTCCGGTGTGGTGGCGGTGGCGGACATCAGCGGCTCCCTTCCGCGGCCGGGGGGCGGTCCGCGGCTTTGTCGGAAAGGTCGTCCGACGGCGACCCGCTCGTCTGCGTCGCATGCGCGTCGGCCGACCACCGGACCGCGCTGAGGGTTCCACCGGCCTCGACCGCGGCGGGCGTCGCCGCGAGCAACGCGCGGGTGTAGGGGTGGGTGACCGTCCCCCGGCGCAGGTCGCCGCCCGTCGTGCGGTCGACGACGCGGCCGCCGTGGAGCACCAGGACGGTGTCACAGAGCACGCCGACCACGCCGATGTCGTGCGAGATGAACAGCATCGCCGTGCCGTGCTCGCGGTTGATGCGCCGGAACTGGCGCAGCACCTCCGCCTGGACGGTGACATCGAGTGCGGTCGTCGGCTCGTCGGCGATGAGCAGCCGCGGTTTCGTCGTCATCGCGGAGGCGATCGAGGCGCGCTGGAGCATGCCGCCGCTCAGCTCGTGCGGGTGCTGGCGCAGCCGCCGGTCGGGCTCGGTGACGTGGATGTCGGCCAGGGCGCGGACCATGTCCCGCGCGGCCTGACGCCGGGGCTTCCCCAGATGCACCCTGGCCACCTCGGTGAGCTGGGTGCCGAGCCTCAGCGCGGGGTTGAACGTGCCGATCGGGTCCTGGTAGACGATGCCGATCTCGGTCGCGAGGCGTCGCTGTGGCGGTGTTCCGAGCAGGTCGAGGTCGCCGAGGGCAAGGCGCGACGCGTTCGCCCGCACGCCCTCGGGGAGCAGGCCCGCGACCGCCATGGCGATGGTGGACTTGCCCGAACCCGACTCCCCGACGAGGCCGACGATCTGGCCGGCTCCGATGGTGAACGACACGTCGTCGACGAGCGTCCGGTCGCCGGCCTGCACGGTCAGCCCGGCGACGGTCAGCAGGCCGTCCTGCTGCGTGCCGGCCGCTGCGCCCGCGCCGTTCGGCGCCGAAGGCGCCTGCGCCGCGTCGTCCTGTGCCGGGGCGGCCGGTCCCGCCGCGTCCGCCGTCTTGGCCGGGGCGGGCGCTGTGCCGCGGGTTCGCGGGTCGACGAGTGAGGCCACGCCGTCTCCGAGGAGCATGGCGCCCACCCCGGTGACGATGAGCATGATCGACGGGGCGAGGACGACCGACGGCTGGGCGAAGATCGACGGCAGCGCCTCGTTGAGCAGCCGGCCCCAGTCGTACTGCGGGTTCTGCACACCGAGGCCGACGAACGACAGACTGCTGATGTCGAGCAGGGACAGGGTGAAGCTCGAACTGAGGAGCACCAGCAGCGGCCCGCTGATGTTCGGCAGGACATGCCGGCCCAGGATGCGCAGGCCGGGAACGCCGAGCAGGCGAGCAGTGAGGACGTAGTCCTTGTCCGCGACGGTCGCGGCGAGATTCGCCGTCAACCGTGCGAACCCGGGGACGCCGGCTACGGCGATCGCGACGATCGCGGACACCGTGCCCGGTCCGAGCACCGCCGCGATGACGAGGGCGAGCACGAGCGAGGGGAAGGCTACCGCCGAGTCGATGAGCCGCAGACAGGTTTCGCGCAGCCACCCGGGTGCCAGGTGGACCAGTGCGCCGATCGCGACGCCGACGACGAACGAGGCGGCGGTGGCTGCGGCGGCCATGAGCAGGGTGAGGCGGGTCGCGACGAGCGCCCGGGCGAGGACGTCACGGCCGAAGGCGTCGGTGCCCAGGAGATGCCCGGCGCCGGGCCCCAGCCGGGCGTTGCCGGTGAGGGTCTCGGCGGAACCTCTCAGCAGCGGCGGGGCCACGAGGGCCACGACGAGGAGCAGTCCGAGAATCATGGCGCCGGACAGCAGCGACGGGTTGCGGAGCCATCGGCGCATGGTCGCTTCAGTGGCCACGACGACCTCCCTCAAGAGTGCGGGGGTCGACGATTCCAAGGACGACGTCGACGAGGAGGTTGACGAGCAGGGCGAGCATCCCGACGACGAGGATGATGCCCTGGATCACCGGATAGTCCTTGTAGATGATCGCTTGGACGACCTCGGTGCCGAGCCCCGGGTAGGTGAAGACGTTCTCGAGGATGATCGTCCCGCCGAGCAGGGAGGTGAGGACGAGACCGCTCAGGGTGAGGACACTCGTCACGAGATTGGGCAGCGCGTGGCGGAGGTGCAGGCGCACGGAGCCCAGGCGGTGGCCGCGGGCGGTCCTCATGTAGTCCTGGGCGAGCACCGAGGCCGTCTCCTGCCGGACGACCCGGGCGATGGCGAAGGCCGGACCGATGCAGAGCGCGGCGATCGGCAGGACGAGCGCGCTCGGTGTCGCGGCGCCGCCGGACGGCAGCAGCCCGAGGCTGATCGAGAACAGGACGATGAGGAGGGTCGCGACGACGTAGACCGGCGCCGACGCGAGGAGCCCGGCGAGCGTGCCGAAGCCGACGCCGAGCCGGCGGCGGCGTCCGTCACGGGTGAGGACGCCGACGGTCATGCCCAGCGGTACGGCGATGACCAGGGAGAGCAGGACGGCCGGGATGACGAGCTGGACGGTGTACGGCAACCGGGTCGCGACGATGTCGGCGACCGGGGTGTCGAACCGGAACGAGGTGCCGAGCCGTCCGGAGGCGATGTCGCCGAGGTAGTGGACGAACCGCGTCGCCAGCGGCTCGTCGAGGCCCAGTCGTGCGCGGATCGCCGCGAGCGTGGCCGGGGACGAGTTGGTGCCGGCGATGGCGCGGGCCGGGTCCCCGGGCAGCAGGGGCACGATGAGGAACGTCACGAGGACGAGCAGCAGCATGGACATCAGCAGCCCGCCCGCCCGGCGGACGGCGAACCCGGCCCAGCCACCGCTCATCCGCATCCGGGGAACGCGCCTGACGAGTGCGGCCCGCAGCGGTCCGGTCGGGACCGCGGACCCGGCGCTCACAGCGCCGCCCCTGTGAGCGCGGCGTCGTCCGGGTGCCGCTCGTGCCAGCGGAACCGCGGTTCGAGCTGGGCAGAGAGCCGCAGCAGCGTCGCCTCGTCGTAGGGCGCGCCGACGAGTTGCGCACCCACCGGCAGTCCGTCCGCGGTCGTATGGACGGGCAGCGAGATGGCGGGCAGCCCGGCGATGTTGACGAACGCGGTGAACGAGACCATCCGGGTCTCGGTGTCCCGCGGGCCGTCCGGGTCGGAGTTCGCCTCGTCGTACACGGGGCCGACCGGCGGCGCCACAACGGCCGTGGTCGGGGTGAGGAGGACGTCGAAGTCCCGGCCCCACTGGGCGACCACGTCGCGTGACTCGGCCTGCAGACGGGCCGCCGTCCGGGCGTAGTCGCCCGCGGTGACCTCGAGGGCGGTCTCCCGGCGGCGCCGGATGTAGGGGTCCACCGCGTCGGGATCGTCGAGCTCGATGGCGTAGGTGGAGGCACTGATGATCGTCCAGGTGAAGCCCATGATCGCCTCGTACGAGAACATCTTCGGGCGGGCCTCGACGACGTCGTGTCCCAGGTCGCGCAGTGCCTGCGCGGCCGTCAGCGCCGCCTTGCGGCACTCCTCGTCGACCGGCAGCCCGGTCGGCGCGTCGAGGAGCAGGCCGATCCGCAGCCGCCCGGGATCGGCACCGACCTCCTCGATGTACGGGCGACCCGGTTCGGGCGCGCTGTACCAGGCGAGCCGGTCGGCACGGCCCATGACGTCGAGCATCAGGGCCGCGTCGCGCACGGTGCGGGTGATCGCACCTTCGGTCGTCGAGTGTTCCCAGCCCCGGACGAACGCGGGCACGCGTCCCCGGCTCGGTTTGAGGCCCACGAGGCCGGTGACGGATGCCGGGACCCGGATCGATCCGCCGCCGTCGGAGGCGTGTGCCACCGGGGCGAGCCCGGCCGCGACGGCCGCCGACGCACCGCCGCTCGACCCGCCGGAGGTGTGCGCCGGGTTCCAGGGGTTGCGCGTCTTGCCGTGCCGGGCGTTCTCGGAAACGGTCAGCGCACCGAACTCCGGCGAGTTGGTCCGGCCGAGGGGGATCGCGCCGGCATCGAGGAGGAGCTGGACGTCGGGGTCCGTGACCGTCTGCGGGGTGTCCCGGATCGCCAGTGAGGACATCGTGTTGGGTTGTCCCGCCACGGAGTTGAGGTCCTTGATGGGGACGGGGACGCCGTGCAGCGGGCCGAGCGGATCGCCGCGCAGCACCGCCCGCTCGGCATGGACGGCCGCCGCGCGCACGGCGTCGGCGTCGAGCCAGACGACGGCGTTGACGGCGGGATTGATCCGCTCGATGCGGTCGAGGTAGGTCTCGGCCACCTCCACCGGGCTGACCTCTTTCGTGCGCACGAGGTCGGCGATCTGCTGGGCGGTGCTGAAAGGGTCGATCACCAGGGGCTCCTGTCGGAACGGTGCAAGGTATCGGTGCGGGACGTCGGAACGGCGCGGGGTTCCTCCCTGCGGGACGCTCGGGTCCGACCGCGTGGGTGTCCGCCGCGTGCGGACGGCCTCTCCGTCAGCCGGTGATGCGCAGGATGGGATCGTCGAGCGAGGCGCCGAGCATCCGTGCGCTGAATCCCTTGCGCAGTGCGTAGATGAACGGGTCGTTGACCAGCGGCACCGCGTCCGCCTGCGAGATCAGGGCCTTGGCGGCCGTCTGGTACGCGGCGCAGCGAGCCTTGTCGGTCGTCGCCTCGGCGCCCTGGGCGAAGGCCTTGTTCACCACGGGGTTGTTCACCGCGCCCAGGTTGCCGCCGCCTTCTTGGACGGTCGGACCGACGAAGTGGCCGAGCGGGTTGGCGAGGCTGCCGAGGAAGTTGAGATCCGCGAAGACCGTGAGGTCCCAGGCGTCGGGCTTGCCGAACACGGTCCCGACCCACGTGCCGACGTCGACGTTGGCGAGGGTGACGTCCGCACCCGCGGCCCGCAGCGCCTCCTGGATGTACTGGTTTCCGGCGCCGGCCGGTCCGACGACCTGGGGGCCGACGAGACGGATCTTCTTGCCCTTGAGCACGGCCGCCGCCGGGGCTTTGTCCGTCGGTACGAGGAAGGAGGTGCCAGGATCGTTGCAGGGGGTGCCTTTCTGTACGAACATGGTCGACAGTTCGCCCGTGTCCTTCGAGGCGACCTTGGCGAAGGCGGCGCGGTCGACGGCCTGGGCGACTGCCCGGCGGGTGGCGACGTCGGCGAAGACCGTGCCGGGTCGTTCGTTGAAGAGCAGGTAGAAGTCGGAGAACCGGCTGACGCTCACGGAGTAGCCGCCCACGCCGTTGAAGCGCGGGATGCCGGAGGCGTCGATCTTGCCGATGTCGAGCTGTCCGCTCGTCACAAGGTTGCCGGTCGCCGTGGGGTCGGGCGAGACCAGGTACTCGATCGTCGCGGCGACCTTGCCGGGGATCTTCGTGCGCCAGGCCGGCCACGCCTTGTACTCCGGGCGAAGCGTGTACGAGTACGAGACGCCTGACTGGGACTTCTGAAGAAGGTACGGGCCGGACTGGGACCCCTTGGCCTTACCTGCGGCAAGGGCCTTGAGGTCCTTGAGTCCTGCCGGGCAGACGATGCCCGTGCTCGCGACCGACAGGCCGGTGACCATGTCGCCCCACGGCCTGGCGAGCGTGATCTTCACCGTCCGCGCCGCGTCGTCGGCGGTCACTGTCACCTTGTTGCCGGGGCCGAAGACCGTGGGGACGTCGGGCGCCGCCGTCTTCGGGTCGACGAAGCGGTCGAGGGACGCCTTGACGACCGTCGGCGTGATCGGCGTGCCGTCGGCGCAGGTCGCGTCGGTGCGCAGGGTGAACGTGGCCGAGGTCGGCGTGTTCGTCCACTTGGTGGCGAGCCCGCCGACAAGCCCGCCCTCGTCCTTGCGTACGAGGGTGTCGTAACTGTCGCGGGCAAGCAGGTAGTCCGGCAGGGACAACGCCTTGGCCGGATCGAAGCCCGCCGGCACATCGATCGTAGTCCGGATCTTCGTCACCGTTGCGGCACCGCCGCCGCTCGAGTCCTGGGACGTCGATCCCGTGGTGGTACAGCCGGCGAGCACGGCCGTCATGGCGACTGCTGCGGTCACTGGGACCGCGTGGGTACGGGTCTGGCGCATGGGTGCTCCTGCAGAGGGAGGTCGCGCTCTGCGCAGGTCTCAGGGAACCGGGCGGGACGAGCGCGAGCAGTTCAGGGCGGAGGCGGTGCGCGCGGCGCTGGGTGGGCGCCGCGTAGGAGCGAGCCGAGGAGCTCTCGGTGTGGAGAGGATGCCGCCAAGTGAACGACGTAGTCAATAGCGTTAACTATCTTTGTGTACGCCAGGCACGCCTCAGTGTTTCGGCCATGGAACGTTGCTGGGCGTAGCCGTGAAGCCTGACGAAGGCCGCGCGTCAGTCGCGCGAGAGCGTCGCCGCCTCCGCCTCGAGGGCCGTGAGGAGGATGTCCGTCTGCCGGCGGAAGACGTCGGTCATGTCGATGCTGCGCAGGTGTTCCTTTGCCGCCTCGGCGTAGGGGTACATGGCAGGATCCGCCGGCTGGTACTCCTGCACCCAGTTCACCTCGGCGCCGAACCGCTGGTTGGCGAGCCGCCAGGCGTTGTTGCTCGCCATGGCGAGGATGAAGTTCGAGAACGCCTGGTAGTGCAGGACGGCCGCCCGGCCGCGCCAGCCGCCGCGGTGGAACGCTTCCAGGACGGCGTCAACGGCGCGCAACTCGTGAACGCCCCGGGTGACTCTCCCCATGCAGAGCGCGGCGGCCGCCGGGTGGTCCAGGGCGGTGTTCCAGGCACGGATCGCCAGATCCCGCAGCGACTCGGTCCACGACTCGTGCGGTTCGTACCCGTCGAGGGAGAGCCTGTCGAGCTCCTCCGCGACGGCGATCATGATGTGCTCGCGACTCGCGAAGTGCCGGTAGACCGCGGTTGCGGAAGAGGACAGTTCCTTGCCGAGTCGCTGGAAGGTCAGCGCGTCCGGCCCGTCCTCGTCGAGGATCCGCAGCGCCGCCTCCACGATGAGCCCCTGGGAAAGAGTTCCCCGTTGGAGCCGCTTCGTCGACCGGCCGCCAACTGCCACTCGAACGCCTCCCTCGGACGGACGGCGAGCGCCCACGCCGCCGCAGCCTGCGCCTTCTTACCGGCGACAATGAGACCACAGTATGCGACAGCTGTTGAGCGGATCGTCCCGGGCCAGGTCACCGGAGTGCCCCCCAACCGTCCCTCCTGGTCGCGGTTTCCACAGCAGAAGGGAAGCCCAGAGTCAACTTCCCCATGGACCGCGGCGGCGCGTACATGCCGACGGCGGGTTTCCAGTGCCGCGACCGGCAACGTTCGCCCCATCGCGACGCCCGGCACGCGCCCCACCCTCGAACCGGCTCCGCCCGGTTCGGGCGCGGGCCCCCTTCGCCGCACCGGGCGAAAGCCCAAGTACGTCCAGTCCGTCAACGGGAACATTCCGCGCGGCACACCGACAGCACGCCCGGTCGCGCTCGAGCGGGGGACCCCCACGACGCCGCGCCTTCTGGGGCAGACACCGCCTACCGCGGCACAAAGGGTGTTGCACAAGGCTCTGAGCTGGGCATCTCCTTGGTATGGGTGGGGTCTTACGTGCTGAGCGGGTGTGGGTGGAGACGTCTCGGGGTTGTTGAAGGTGGTGCGAGAGCGGGGTGGCGACGGCACCTTGCGGGACGGGCCGTGGTCGTTGCCGTTGGCCGAGCGGGTGCTGATGGTCGCGGTGTACTACCGCACGAACCTGACGATGCGGCAGTTGGGTCCGCTGTTCGGCGTCTCCTCCTCCATGGTGTGCCGGGTCATTCAGCGGCTTGGTCCGCTGCTGGCGCTCGAGCCCGTTTCCCGCCCGGCCGATGCGACGGAGAGGTTGTGGATCGTGGGCGGCACCCTGGTCCCGGTCCGCGACCGGAACGTCGGCTCCTCGTCACGCGACTACCGTTTCTCCGCGAACGTGCAGGTCATCGTCGATGCCGACACCCGTCTTGTGATCGTCGCCGCCCGCCCGGTGCCGGGCACCACCGCGGACGCGCACGCCTGGCGGGCCTCCGGGCTGAGCGAACACTGCCAGGGCGTGACCGTCCTGGCTGATGGCCCCTACCTCAACTGCGGGATGGTCCTACCACACCGCAAACGGCCTCACCGGCCCCTGCTGCCGGGCGAAGCTCTCATCAGGCTGGCCCGCGCACTGGACACGACCGCCGCCGCTCTGCGCGGAGGCGGCGTCGACCTGCCACCGGGCCAGGGCCACGCACTGTTGCATCCGCGGCTCCAGATCTCCGCCCGGACGAGTGCCGTGCCCTGCTGTCCACCCACGGCGCGGGGCGCGCCGCGGTGTCGTCGGCCGACGGCCGTCCGGCCGTCGTTCCTGTCAACTACGAGGCGTGGTGTCAGGCGTGTGGGACGAGCATTACCGGGGACTCCTCCTGGCAGATGGAGGCGTGGGCCACGGCGCCGAGCCGGGGTGTGTCGCCGGGGGTGACGCGGTGGCCGAGGACGGTGAGGGTCGCGTGCTTGGTGGCGGTGGTCACGGCGCAGGTGGGGACGTCCTCCAGGCAGACCTCTTCCACCCGTACGTCCGGGAACTTCCGCCGCCAGGGCGCCAGAGCCTCGGTGAGCAGTCGCTCGGCACGACGAGCGCGCGGCGAGGGGCCGTGCTCCCAGGGCGTGACCGGACAGGAACGGATGGGAGCGGGTGGAATCCAGACGTACAGCGCCCGCAGCGGTACGTGGCGCAGTGCCGCCTCGTCGAAGGCGACGGCCGCGCTCAGGTCGTTGCGGCCATGGCCGACGTCGAGTGGGAGGAGGACGGGAGCGTCGTCCGAGGGCGTCTCGTCCAGATGGGGCGGGGGACGCACGAGAGTGACGGGGAAGCCGGCCGCGGCGGCGGTCCTGGCACTGGTGGAGCCGAGCGGGGAGGCGGACGGGGTGCCCAGACCGCGAGAGCCGAGGACGAGGAGTTCCGCGTCCGCGCCGACGGTGAGCAGCGCCTCCATGGGTGGTGCGTCGAGCACCCGGGTATGGATGGTCAACGAGGGGTGGCGACTGCTGAGGCGGTCGGCTGCCAGGGCGAGGGAGCGGACTGCCCAGCGGCGACGCGCGGCCGACTCCGACTTGTCGAGGCCGCTGCCGTTCAGTGACGGCCAAGCGGCAACCAAGTGCAGTGCTGCGCCATGGAGTTCGGCTTCCCAGGCGGCCCAGGAGGCGGCGGCGAGACTGGCGGCGCTGCCGTCGATCCCGGCGGTGACAGGGCGGGGCATGATCACACACCTCTCGTCGGGGGAGCGATCCTGGTAGCGGGCAGAACCGGGAACCCCACTCTGTCCGAGGCGCGGGGACGGTACGCGAGAGCTCTGCGGACCTGTCTTGGGGCCGTATGGCCCTTGAGGACGGGGAGGGCGGCCGGATTCCGGACGGCTGTTGCGGCCTTCAGTCGGGTGCGTCCAGGCACTGAGCGGCCAGTTCCTTCAGCCGTCTCTCCTTCTCCTGCAGCAGGCTGCCCTCGGCGTGCCACTGGTGCCGGGCCCGGGGACGCCGGCGGGACGGCTCGCGGCGTTTCCAGTCCTTCCGGGCGAAAGCGGTGCACGCGTCTTCGACGACCAGCATCATCACGGTCGGCAGCCGCACCGCGGTCTCCACGCCGACGGTGCGCCGTGCGCAGGGCAGGACCAGGAAGGATGCTTCACGCTTTGCGTGACCGGCGCCAGGGGATCGTGCTCATCGGGGCTTCCAGGGGGCCTGCTCGTGTACCGGCTGAGGGAATCCCGCCGCCGCTGCGGCCGGGCGTGCCGTCAGAGTGCGCGCACGTCGTGAGCGGGGACAGGGGCCGCCCGGTCCCTTCCCGGCCCCGCCGGCTCATGCGGCGGGGCCCGTATGCCTCAACCGTCCGCGTGGATGCCGGAGATGAGCCGTGTGGCGAGGTCGGACTGGATCATCAGGTGGGTTGTGTGCTTCTGCTTTCCGGCGTCGTTCCAGGTAAGGGTGACCCTGGTCCAGCAGTGGCCCATGCCGCTGTCGTTGTACTCGACGCTCCACCGGGTGGGGACTTGCCTGGCGTGCACAACGCCGTCCTGGTGGTGGGCTGCCTCCCAACGCGTCAGGGTGTGACGCAGTTCGGCGGTGAGGTAGTGACGGCGCAGGGCGTCGGTCAGGCGGCCGTGGCCCACGTCGTGCAGGGCGTCGGTGTAGGCGCCGTAGAAGTCGGCGACGTGGTCGACGGTGGACGCCGGGCTCCCACTGCGGCCCTCAACCGCGACGAGGGCCTCGGCGGATCCCGTGCCGGTGGTCTCGGTGGCTGGTGCAATCATGGCGAGGCCGAGCACCATGGCTCCCAGCGCGATACGACGGAAGGTACGGGGCGTGGCCATGACGCTCTCCTCCCTTCTCGAAGAAGAACGCGGATGTACTTCACTTCTCAGTACAGCGCGGAAGCGGGTTGCCTTCGAGGGCCAACTGGTAGGTATGACAGGGCTGTTCAGGGCCTGGCGCGTCACGCTTCGAGGACGTCTGCGCCCGTCCGTTCTCACCGGTTGATGATGCGTCGTATACGTCAATGGGCCGGTACGCCTGTCCAGGGGCCCCGATCGCCTCTCGTCGGCCGGGCGGTGGCGAAATAACGTCGTGTGCCGTGCCCAGGACCCCGGCCGAGTGTCGGCCGACCCTGCACGCCGTCCTCGGACCGGCTTTCCCTGCCCGACTTCCTCCCGCGTGGTGGGTGGGGATCCGGTGCCCGGCCGACGGCGGGAGGGGGACGTCGGCCGGGCACGTCCACGCGCTTCCGGGCTGCTGCGGCCGGCCCGTCGGCCACCGGGTGGTCGACCCGGCGGGTCACCCTGCAGGGCGACGTGAGCACCCTTGACGGCCTCGCCGTCCCGATTGTTCACTCCTGTCCCTTCACACGCCCCGTCAGCCGCCCGGCACGACTCGCGCCCCGGAAGGACGGCGACCGGTCCCCTTGGTTCCGGTTCGGCCGGAATGACGGGTGCTGATCTCCAGCGCGGCCTGCTGGATCTGGCGGATCGCTTCGTCGAGTTCGTCCAGGCCGGCCTGCACGCGCCGCGCTGCGAGGTCGTCGTGGGTCACGAGTTGCAATGTGCCCGCGAGGTTCAGTCCTGCCGAGAAGATCTGGTTGATGGTGTCGGACAGTACTTGCCGCATGAGGAGTTCGATGGACGCGTTGTCGGGCGAAGGCAGGGTGGCGGCGTCGGGCAGGCGGATGGTGAGGCCGTCGCCGCTCGTAGGTGACGTGGGCGACTCGCCGAGGTGTTGTGCGATGACCTGGCCCGTGAGCCGGCCGTAGAGTTCCATGAGCTTCAGGTCCCGATCGGACGGTCGGCCGGGCTGTGACGCGTGGGTGGAGATCATGCCGATGATCCGGCCCGCCGGGTCGATCAGCGGGGTGGACTGGACGGCGCGGACGCCGGCGGCACGGAAGACCTGCTGGTGCGGTTCCAGGGCCCGGTCGGCGCGTACGTCTGCCACGACCGTCTGGGCACTCTGCCGGGCGGCCTGGCCGCACACGGAACTGTCGTCGCGGACCACCGAGAAGTGATCGATGAAACAGTCACGGAAGCCGGACTGGGTGACCAGGACGAGCGAACCGTCGCGCGGGTCGATGACCTGGATGTTCCCGAAGTCGGCGCCCATGAGTGCCATCGCCGTGTCGGTGATCGAGGGAAGCACGGCGCTCAGGCGGGGAACCTCGCGCAGTCCGGCCACCGCGTCCTGCACTATCTGGACGGCAGCGGGCTCGTCCAGGGCGAGGTCGACGTAGGTGCCGAGATGGTCCAGCCTGCGGGCCAACCCGTCTCCGAGTGGTGGTCGCAGCAAGGTCGAACGGTACGAGGCCAGCACCTCGTCCAGCCGCCCTGGGAGGTTCTGAGAGGTGTTCATGGACATGCACCCACATGCCTTCGTCGGGGCCTTGTCCCGCCGTCATCAGGCTACGTCCGTGAGGCCGTACCGAACAGGCGTACCGGTCCTTCTGAACTCGCCGGCCACCGAAGTCCGGCCCTTCCGGTGGATGGCCGTGAGGTCCGGGCAGCTCAGACACGGTGGAGCGGCTTGATGCCACTTTTGCGGGCTGTCCGGTAGTGCGGGCTGTCCGGCTTGCGTATGTCTTCAGGTGCCCAGGTGCTCGTACGGCTGGTACCGGCGCTCGAGGAAACAGACTGCGTCGGAAGCGACGCGGGCAGCCAGGGAATCGACCGGGGTGGGACTGGCGTTGTCGCGTCGCCGGTCTTCACGGCTGGTCGAGGTGAGTTGTGTCGCGATCGAAGAGGGCGAACGTCCGGTCCGCAACGTGGACGACCTCGATCCGCCCGGGTGGTCTCGACGATCAAACCGACTGGTCCTCGGCAGGGGAGCCGGTGGGGCCGTCTTCATGCGGTACCTGCGTCGAGGAAGGCCGTGTTCTGTGTGGTGGCGCGTCAGGTCCGGGGCCGGGTGGCGGTGGTCAGCCAGGAGAGGGCGCGAGTGATGTCGGCGAGGGTGATGATGCCGACGAGGCGGCCGTTGGCGAGGACGAGGGCGCGGTGGTCCCGGCTTTCCCTCAGGCGTGGCAGGAGTTCCACGACCAGGTCGTGCGGCGAGGCCGTGGTCACTTCGGGCAGCGGGCGCATCACGTCGCCGATCGTGGTCGTCGAGCGGGCCTGAAGCGGGGCACGGTTGATGAGACGGACAGTGACCAGGCCGGCCGCCGTGCCGTCCGGGGCGAGGACGGGGAACGCGGAGTGGCGGTAGCGGCCGAACGGGGCTTCGGCCAGGAAGGCCGCGAGGGTCGTGGTGGTGGGAACGGTGATCGGGTCGCGCGTCATCACGCGGCTGGCGGGGATCTCGTCCAGCACGCCGTGCAGCTGTGCCTGACGTTCCTCGGCGGTCGCGGTGGAGATCAGGAACCAGCCGATCAGGGCAGGCCACAGTCCGGACAGGTCGCTGGCGATGAACATCGCCGCGAACCCGGTAACGATCATGAACCAGCCGAGCAAGCGCCCTGCGGACGCGGCCCCGTGGGTGGCCCGCAGTCGGTCGCCGGTGCGGTGCCACAGGAACGCGCGCAGCAGGCGCCCGCCGTCCAGTGGGGCGGCCGGCAGGGCGTTGAAGACGGCCAGCACGATGTTGATCGCGGCCAGCCAGGTGACCGCCTCGACGACCAGCCCTGAGGTGTGCAGGGCGTCCAGCCACAGGGCCAGCCCCGCGAACAGCCCGCCCGCGACGGCACTGGTCAGCGGCCCCACCCCGGCGATGCGCAGCTCGGCGGCGGGCGTGCTTGCCTCGCTGTGCAGTCGGGCGACGCCGCCGAGCATCCACAGGGTGATGCCGTCGACCTGCACGCCGTTGCGGCGGGCGACGACGGCGTGGGCGAGTTCGTGGGCGAGCAGAGAGGCCAGGAACACGACCGCCGCCAGCAACGCCAGCGTCCAGTAGGCCCAGGGGGAGTGGCCGGGGTGGGCATCGGGGAAGCGAGCCTCGGCGAGAGTGACGGTGACCAGGGCGACGATGACCAGAACGCTCCAGTTCAGGCCGACGCGGACACCGGCGATCCGCCCCAGAGGCAACGTCTCGTCCATTGAGCTCTCACCGCCTCAGTGCACCAGGTCCCGCTCGCCGGAAACCGGTGCCGCACTCTCATCATCGGGTGGGGAAGGGCGCCGAGGGGTGGGCCACCAGGGCCTTGTCGGGGGACGATCGGCAGGTTCACGTGCGCGTTGACCGGGCATGGTCATGCTGATCGGCTGCCAGGCGCCTCGGGTATCGGGCGGGCGAGGTGCGTGGTGAACCAATCGCAGGCCAGCCGGGCGACGGCGGGCAGGGTACCGGGCTCAGAGAAGAGGTGTGTGGCGTCGGGGACGACGGCGAGCCGGTGATCGCAGTGCATGCGGTCGGCAGCGAGCCGGTTGAGGCTCAGCACCCGAGGGTCGCGGCTGCCGACGATGAGGAGGGCCGGGGCACGCACCTGCTCCAGGGCGGCGGGAGTGGCCAGGTCGGGGCGGCCGCCACGGGAGACGATCGCGCGGATGCCGGCGTCCG
Source organism: Streptomyces sp. NPDC101152 (assembly GCF_044768275.1). NCBI lineage: Bacteria > Bacillati > Actinomycetota > Actinomycetes > Kitasatosporales > Streptomycetaceae > Streptomyces > Streptomyces sp. NPDC101152. Next base: position 20,361 of record NZ_JBIWPO010000057.1, read on the forward strand.
GCGCGGCGGCCTCCAGGGCGGCGGCCGCACCGGTGCTGGCGCCGAAGTAGCTCACGGGCAGGGCGGTTTCGTGACGCAGCCAGAGCGCGGCGGCGTGCAGGCGTCGGGCGAGCAGGACGATGTCGAAGACATTGGCGCGGTCGTGCTCCTCGTCCTCGGTGAGCAGGTCGAGCAGCAGGGTGCCCAGCCCGGCCCGGTTGAGGACGTCGGCGACGTAGCGATTGCGGGGGCTGTGCCGGCTGCTGCCGCTGCCATGTGCGAACGCCACCACCGCCGGGGCGGAGTCGGGGAGCACGAGCCGTCCGCCCAGCCGAACATCGATGGCCGGGACATGGACTTCCCGGTTCGGCAGCGAGGGTGAGGCGACTTGGGGGCGAGTAGACGGCGCGGGGCGGGCAGCCCGGGCGAGCAGCGCGGTCACCTCGGCGTCGGAGGTCTGGGTGAAGTCGTGGTACCAGGCGCCGACCGCGCCGAGGAAATGCAAGGACTGCAGGCAGACCATGTCGTCGGCGACCGTCCGCAGGTGCGCGACCGTCGAGGCCGGGCCCACGGGCACCGCGAGCACGACGCGGGCGGCGCCCTGGCGTCGTACGACCTGGCAGGCGGCCTCGGCTGTGGCGCCGGTGGCCAGCCCGTCATCCACGATCACCACGGTCCGCCCGTCCACGGGGACGGGCCTGCCGCCGGGGCGGTAGCGGAGCACACGACGGTCGAGTTCGGCCCGTTCGGCCTGCTCCACGGCGTCCTGCTCGCCGGGGCTGAGCCCGGTCTGGGCGAGCACGTCGTCGTTGAGGACGCGCACCCCGTGCTCACCGATGGCGCCGAAACCCAGCTCCGGCTGCCAGGGCACGCCCAGCTTGCGCACCACCAGTACGTCCAGCGGTGCGTCGAGCGCCTGGGCCACCTCGTAGGCCACCGGCATACCGCCGCGCGGCAGACCGAGCACCACCACCTCCTGGCCGCGCAGGAACTCCAGGCGCCAGGCCAACTGCCGCCCGGCCGCCCGACGGTCGTCGAAACGCATGGCACACCGCCTCTCCGTCTCCCTTGATTGCAACGCGTCGGCGGGGACGGCGGCAGAGGCATGCGGCCCCGATTCGGGACCATCGGACCCTCCCGAGACGTCTCCGCCAGGACGAGGCTTCGTTTATCTGCACGCGCTGTGGAGGTTCCGGCTCGACGACTGCGCTCAGGGGGGGATCATGACGTGGAGCGTTCCTCTTCTTCTCCGCCCTTCGGCAGACTCTCCACCACGTCGCCCACGTGCCCTGCCGTTCTGGCTGCGGGCAGTCACAACGGCAGGGCACGTGGGCGACGATCTCTCGGCTGTCGGGATCCGCTGCCACGCGGGATGCCTTCTCATCGAGGTCCGGCAGGAGATCGGTCCCGCCGCCGAACCCCGGCTGGGCCGCCTGCTGCACTCCGCCATCCGCCCTGGCGGCACGGCGGTCATTGTTGACATACGGCAGACCACAGGACTGGGCGCAGGCGGCCTCGGTGTGGTCCGGCTGGCACGCGCGCTGGCCGACCGGCACGGGCTGGCGTTCGCCTGCCTGGGTGCCGCTTTGCCGCTACCGGCTCTGCCCGGCGCGAGTTCGGAGCCGACCGACAGACACTCCGTGCTCCCGAGCTGACCGCTCCACCGGTGGCCGACCGGCCTGTGTCGTGAGGCCGAGCGGGCGCGCCACCCGGTCGGCGAGGAGGCGGCCGGCGTCGGTACGGGAGTCGAACGCCATCACCCGTCCCCGCGCTTCCCACCGAGTCGGCCGGCGGGGTGCAGGGCCCGGGGCGCGCGACGGGAGAGGACGTCCCGGACCGGGCGCCGGGGCGTGGGGCGTACGAGGCCGCCGTAGCCGAACCGCAGGAGCATCTGCGGGTGGCGTCCAGCCACGCATGTCCGGCCCAACTGCTCGCGCAGCGCGGGCAGTTCCAGCGGCTGGGTGTGCAGGGCTGCGCATACGCGGTGGGCGGCGGCGTGCAGCAGGACCCGCTGCAGGCCCTGTCCGGCCCGCAGCCAGTCCTCGGGGAGGTCCTGCCCGGTGTCGAGGAGGGCGGCCAGACCCAGGGTCGGACGAGCGGGGTGGGGCGAGATGTCCCCCCCGTAGCCCAGGCGGGCGTGTGCGGCATAGTCGCGTCCGGCGAAGGCGGTGGTGTCGGGGTCCCGCGGATAGGTGCTGGGAGGCAGGCCGTCGTGGCGGGCGCTGCCCCGTGGAGTGGTCCAGTTGGCCAGCTCGACGCTGTAGGCGGGGCGGCTGCGCCGTACGGCCTCGGCCGTACGGATCAGGTCGGCGGCCCTGCGCAGGTCTTCGGTGGTGCTGAGGGGTGACAGCTCGGTGCCCTCATGGCGAGCGTGCTCTTGCAGTTCCTCGATCAGGGTGACGGGCAGCGGATCGGGCCGGAACGGGCCCCGGTGCGTGTGCCGGCGCGTCAGGGCGGCGTACATCGCCTCCTCGTCCGCGTCCGGCCGCAGATACGGTCCCCAGCGGACGGTCGCCAGGTGCCAGGGGGCGGCCGTGTCCGGGAAGGCGCGGACCTGGGGCAGAAAGCCGAGATGCCGCATGGCGATCCGCAGGTTGAACAGGGCGGCGCCGCAGCCGATGACCAGCTCCCGGCCGGCGGGATCCGTGACCGGAAGCCCGCGAGAGGTGTCGGTGTGCAATTGCACCTCGCCGCCCTGGCTGACGAAGCGCCAGGGCTGGGTGTTGTAGAGGGAAGGCGCCATGACGGCCGCGCGGACCAGGTAGAAGGACGCGTGACCGGCGGGCGAACGCAGAGCGGCCATGGCCGGCACCGCCGTTCCATCGTCGGATTCGTTCTCATCGGCGGGCATCCGCGAGACGGCCGCCTCGCGGGCTCACCATCGAGCATCGGTGCTGGGGTGCACCGTCCGCAGGTACTCGACGGCCCCGGCTGCGGGACGGTCGGCCCATGTGCGGCTGGAGGCAACGCGGTTGAGGAGTCCGGGCCGGGTCACTGAACGGCTGGGCGGCTCGGTGAGTCTGCGGGTCGCCGCCCGCTGCGGCAGCCCGCTGCTGGTGGTGCGCGGCGAGCGGGCGCCGGGCGAGCCGCAACACGGAACGGTGCTGGTGGGCGTGGCCGACGACACCGACGCGAGTGCCGCCCTGTTCGCCTTCGAAGTGGCCCAGCGACGCGGCGCGCAGGTGTGGGTCCTGCACGTGGCCGCCGTGCCGCAGCCGTCGGGCAGCCTGCCCGCGCCTCCCACCGCGCGGCTGGAGGCAGAGCTGAAGACGCAGCTGGGCAGCGAGGATGCGGTCCCGCGGATGGCGATTTCCGCGCTGCGGGAGAAGTTCCCCGAGGTCGGAGTGCGGATCGACACCGTGTGGAGCGGCGCGGCGAGGGCGCTGGTGGAGGCCAGTCGGGCGGCCGACCTGGTCGTGATCACGGCACGCCACCGGCATGGGCGGCGGCTCGGCCTACAGGTCGGCTCGTTCACGCACGCGTTGCTGCACGGAGCGCACTGCCCGGTCGTACTCGCACCCGTCGGCTGAGCACGGCCAAAGGGACCGCAAGCCGAAGCACGAAAGGAGGAAAGGACGATGATGTACTGCAGGATCAAGGACGTCATGACCCAGGAGGTGGTGCGCGCCGACGGTGCGACGCCGTTCAAGCAGGTCGCCCGGCTGCTGTTGGACAACCGCATCAGCGGGTTGCCCGTCGTGGACGACGAGGAGAAGGTCGTCGGAGTGATCTCCGAGACCGATCTCCTGCAGCATCAGGTGCAACAGGTCGAGGGCTACGGGCACAGGCACGTCCGTCGGCCGAAGCTGACCCGCTCGGCCCGCACGGCCGCGGTCAAGGCCCGTGCCAGGACCGCCGATCGGCTGATGACCCGGCCCGCGATCACCGCCACCCCGGACCACTACGTCACGGAGGCTGCGCAGATCATGCGCGAGCACGGTGTGGACCGGCTGCCCGTGGTGGACGACAAGCATCGCCTGGTCGGCATCGTCACCCGCGGCGACCTGCTGCGGGTCTTCCTGCGCACGGATGAGGAGATCCGCCAGGACGTGACGCGGCGGGTGTTCTTGGGACTGGATGTTCCCCGCTATGTGGTGGACGTCGGAGTCGATGGGGGAGTGGTGACCCTGAGGGGACATCTGGAGCGGCGCGAGGACGCCGAACTCGCGGCGTGGATCGCCGGTCACGTGGACGGGGTCGTGGGGGTCACCAGCCGCCTCACCCATCGCCGCACCGGCACTCGGGCACGTTCCGGCGTGGGGGCCTCCGGCCACATGTGAGGGCGGAACCCTCACATGGGCGCCTTGGTCCGGTCGGCCCCCTGGGGGAGTCGTTCGTCCCATCGCCGGGAGCCGCATGTGGTGCGAGAGTTCAAGACGAGTCCGCGAGCCGGCGAGAGGGATGCGGTTCGCCCGCACAATTCCTCGTCGCCGACGTTCCCCGTGGCCGTGCAGGGCGGTGACCACGGAGGACTCGTATGTCTCGCGGGTGGCGCCGGTTTGGGGACCGGCGCAGGCCGCCGAAGCGGCCCTCGGGAAAGGGGCGGGCCGGTCACCCGCCCCGGTGCCGGGCCCTGCCAGCCCGACGGGCGGCGATATCGTCGTCACAGGTGATCCTCGTACGGCTGGCGGACCCGGCACCTGGCTTCCAGAGCGGGAAGCTGCCAGGAACGCCTCCGAGCCGGACGGCGAAGGGCAGCTCGCGGGAGAGTTCCCGTCGCCCGGCACCACCACTGCGTCGCCGAACCGGCGACTCCGCGCGGCCACCGCCGTGGCAGCTGCGGGCACACTGGTCCCGGTGGCCGGCGGTGGGGCGGCGCTCGTCCTTGCCCTCGACGACAGCTGATGCACGAGTAGACCTCGACCTCGACGGCAGGAGCGCATCGGGCTCCGACATGGTCTGTTCGGCCCTGGTGGTCCGGCCGTGGCGCGCCTGTAGTGGAGGGGAAGGGCGAACGGAACCGCCCATGCGCTCCCGCAAGCCGTCGTCGCCGGCCCCAGGAATGACGCCGACGAGATGGGAACGCGGAGGTGATGCCGATGCCCGACGCACGGGATGAGGAGGAAACGATGTCGCACACCGCGGAATGGAAGGTCCGCCTCTACTTCTTCGAGGAGGAGGGGACGACGAAGGCACGAGTGGTGCTGGACACCGGGACCACCTCGCTCACCGGCCAGGGGGCGGCGCACTGCAAGCCCGGGGACACCGACGTGCCGGAGATCGGTGACGAACTCGCCGCCGGCCGGGCGCTGCACGACCTCGGCCGGCAGCTATTGGACACCGCCGGGCGGGACGTCGTGGCCATGGACCCGTCCGCGGCCAAACGGGAATCCCCACCGGCCGTCGGCTGGCCCGTATGACTGGAAAGGCGGTGTGACCGGTACGGGCGCCGCGGGCAGGGCGCGTGGCGCTCACTGCTTCGCAGGGGCCGTCCGGGAGGCGTCGAAGCGGTACCCGATGTGCGCGGCGACCGAGACCACACCATCGACGTTGTGGCACAGCCGTTCGATGATCGGGACCAGGCTGCTCGCCTCGACGGTTCCTCCGAGGGTCACCTTCCCCTCGCACACCTCGGCCGCCACCTGCGAGGGCGCCAGGTGCAGCGTCCGCTGCAGTACGTCCTGGGTGATCTCGTCTCGGATGGCGTCGTCCCGGCGCAGGAAGATCCGCAGCAGGTCGCCGCGACTGACGATGCCCAGCAGCCGGCCCGCCTCGTCCACCACGGGCAGCCGCTTGATGTTCCGCAGCGCCATGAGGCGGGCCGCCTCGACCACGGTCCACTCCGGACGTGCGCAGACGGCGGGGGCAGACATCAGCTCCTCGGCCGTGGCGCCCTCGGCCTTGGCGCGCTCCCACGTCTCCACGTGCGGCACTGGCGTCCGGCTGGACGGGTCGGTCTGGGCGGAGCACTTGCGCAGCAGGTCCGCCTCGGACACGACACCCAGGGGGTGGTCCATCTCGTCCACCACGGGTAGGGCGGTGATGTCGTTCTCCGCCAGCAGCTCGACGATCTCCTTGAACGGCGTGTCGCGCCTGGCACGGACGACATTACGGGTCATCAGGTCGGCAACAGTACGATGCCGCATGTCGTCCCCCCTCGCGGCGTGACGGCAGGCGCGGCCACATGCCAAGCGTGTCAGGAACAGGTCGTCTGCAGCAGAGCCGACCAGGACCTGTTGAGGGCCGGAAGGCCCGGAAACAGAGCCGTCCGGTCCCCTCGGATCAGGGTTCCTGAGCCCATGCGGCCGCCGCCCATGCGTGCCACGTTGGGTACAGGAGCAGGCTGAGGAAGCGGGTGACGATCATGCGAGCTCAACTCGGTGACGTACTTGTCGTCGAAAGCCCGACCACCGGGGTCACCAAGCGCGACGGGGAGATAGTCGGACTGCACCACGAGGACGGAACGCCTCCCTACGACGTGCGCTGGTCGGACACGCAGGAGGTGACGCTCGTGTTCCCCGGTCCCGACGCGCACGTCCGCCATGTCGAACACGCGCCCAGGAAGCCGGCCGCCGAGCGCGACAGGGCGGGCACGGACTGAGGAACGACCGAGACCGCGCCATCGCCCCTGGCGCTCTTTCAGCAACAGCGGTTGCTTCCTTGAAGATCAGCCCCCAGGGAGGCGCCGGCCACCGGTCGCCGGTCCGGCTGCGCCAGGCGTCGAGGAGTACCCACGCCGTGCCGTCACGGAGAAACCCGCCGAACATGCACCGGCCCACTTCCCCCTGTTCCTGGCCCGGACCGGATTGGACCGCCGCCGCAGGCGGGCCTTGACGCGCGCCGGCATCCGCAGGGTCGCCGGCATCGGCTCGGCCCGGCCTCTAGCTGTATTGATCACGAGCGTTGTTAACGCTGGCCCGGCTTGATCACGGCGAAGGCCTCCGTGTGGGGTGGAGGTGTCGAATCTTCACCGCACGGAGGCCTTCGTGTCCCACCGTAATGCCCGGCTGACCGTTCACGGCAGGCGGCTGCTCGTCGAACGTGTCGATGCCGGCCGCCCCGTCGCCCACGTCGCCGCAGAGATGGGCATCTCGCGTCCCACAGCCCACAAGTGGATCCGGCGCTGGCGACTGGAGGGCGAGAACGGGCTTATCGACCGTTCCAGCCGTCCGCGTACGACCCCGCACCGGACCGCCCCCACGACCGAGGCTCGTGTCTGCCGGCTGCGGCAGGACCGCAAGCTCGGGCCCGCACGCCTGGGCCCCATCCTGGGACTGCCCGCCTCCACCGTGCACCGCATCCTCACCCGGCACGGCCTGAACCGGCTGGCCTTCCTGGACCGGCCCACCGGCCAGCCCATCCGCCGCTACGAACGCGACCGGCCTGGCGAACTGGTCCACGTGGACGTCAAGAAACTCGGCCGCATCCCCGACGGCGGCGGCCACAAAGTCCTGGGCCGACAGGCCGGTCGGGCCAAACGAAGCAGCGTCGGCTTCGACTACGTCCACTCCGCCGTCGACGACCACACCCGCCTCGCCTACAGCGAGATCCACCCCGATGAGAAGGCCGCCACCTGCGCCGCCTTCCTCCGCCGGGCCGCGGCGTTCTTCATCGCAGCCGGGATCGACCGCATCGAGCGGGTCCTGACCGACAATGCCTGGCCCTACCGCAAGAGCTTCGCCTGGCAGCAGGCCCTGGCCGACCTGGGCGCCAGCCGCAAGCTGACTCGCGCCTACCGGCCGCAGACCAATGGCAAGGTCGAACGCTTCAACCGCACCCTGCTCGACGAGTGGGCCTACTTGCGGCCCTACACCAGCAACACCGAACGCACGGCAGCCCTGGCAGACTTCCTCCACGCCTACAACCACCACCGCTGCCACACCGCACTCGGCGGCCATCCACCGATCAGCCGTGTGAACAACGCTTCAGGTCAATACATCTAGCGCGCAGGTCGGCATGGGCTGAGCGAGTGGACCGAGGATGGGGGCCGTTCGGGGTACCAGGAGGGTCGTTGGCACTCAGGCGGAGCCGGTGGCGGCGGAGGAAGGTGGTGGCCGAGGTCGAGAGAATTCTGCCTCCAGCCGGTCTGGGAGGCGGGGCTGTGGCCGGGAATTCCCTCCGCGACAGCGGGCGGGACGATCCCCGGGCCGAGAAGGACAAGACGCCCGAGGGCCGGCACGTGCGAGGAGGCACCGTCGTGATCACACGGATCCTTGGCGAGGGCCGGTACGAGATCGCCGACGCCCACCTGGGCACGCTGGGGGAGCTGGACGCCGTGGTGCAGTCGGCGGCGGCGTGCGGAGACGACGAGGAGTGCGTGGCCGGGGTCCAGGCCCTGCTGGACGCCGTACGCGACCTGGGCACCCCGGTGCCGGACGACGTGGGCGTGCCGTTGGACCTCCTCCTGCCCGACGAGGGGGCCAGCCGACGTCACATGCGCCGGATACAGGGACTGCTGGCCGACGAGGGTCTGATCCCGGCGGGACTGGGGGCGATCCCATGCGCAGCCGCTTCGCGCCCAGCCAGCTGCTGACGGCCCCCCATGCGCCCGACCTGCTCGCGACGCGCGACTGCAACGTCGCCCCAACGAGAAACCGCACCTGCATGGCGTGATCAAACGGCTGTGCCGCATCGGACACGTCGGCCACCGCGACGCCCGCCGCTCAGGATGGGGGATCGGAGGCGACCAGCCTGATACCGGTTACCAAGTCGGGGCGGATGCGTACGGCCTGGTCCATCTGCTGGTCCGACCAGGGGAGGAGCTTCGCCTGGTAGCGGGCCACCGTCTCCGGATCCGTGACGAGGTGGCAGTAGCCGGTGACGACCACACTCCAGCCGAGGTGGGTGCCGGGATCGATGTCGTCTGCCTGGTAGGCGACAACGACACCGCCGACACCGTCCTGACGGGCATGGGCGGCCAGGGCGGCGCCCTCGTGGGTACGCACGACGATGTCGCCGTTGTCGAGGATGTGGTTGACGGGGCGGATGGCCGGCAGTGCCTTGCGGGTGAAGACGACACGGCCCAGTGAGACGCTGCCGAGCAACCGCAGTGCCTCGTCCGGGGTGAGTTCGACTGCGCGGCGCACCCCTGAGATGTTCGTCGCGCGTTCTTGGCTGGCCGTGACGAACCGGCGGGCTGTCTCGTCCTTCACGGCCGGAGCCAGGTCCTGGCGGTGCCATGGTTGTCCAGTCGGCCTGCGGCCCTGTGATGTGGCTGGTGTGCCATCGACGGTGCCCTTCACGCGCGGCGGCACCTGTCCGCCGCACGGGGCCGGAGGCCGGGGCCGCTCGCAGGTCTGATCCTCAATGGAAAGCGTGTCGAGCATGGTGCGCCAGGGCCGTTCGGCCCTTTTGGGATCACAGGGCAGTGAAACCAGCGCTCTTTGAGAGGTGCGGACAACGGCGTTCACCGCACACACGTCTGCGTTGGTTCCGGCGTGCCCATGGTGGCGGCCGGTCGGGCGGCTCCGCCACGACCGGCCGCTTTCGCACTCTTCTCTCAGGTGTGGCGCTTGGCCCTCAGCCCCAGCAGGGCTGTCCCCGCGGCGAGGACGAAGGCCAGGGAGCCGACCACCACGTTGCTGACGATCTCCGCGGTGGTGTGCGCGTTCCTGGAGGCGTTGACCGCCCACGGGGCGACGATGGTCCACACTCCGATCCCCGCAGCCGCCCAGCTCATGGCGTGCGTGCGCTCGTAGGCGGAGCCGAAACCGCCGCCTATGAAGAACGCGTACGCCAGCCCGGCGATCAGGTTGGTCACGGCGACCGTCGGCAGGCTCCCCTCGAAGCCCACGATCCACGCCGATGCCGCCAGGTACAGACCGGCCAGCAGGCCGAGTCCCTCCATCACCTGCGCTGTCACCGTCGAGGTCGCCCGCTCGGAGCGGGCACGCAGCGCCAGGATGTCCGGGTGTTCCTCGATACCCGGGAATATGCGTTCGGCCACGTTAGACACCTCCACCGACATTCCGGTCCCGCCGGACCCGCAGCGCACCGGGCAAACGGGACCCGTCTTTATCTCTCCCTTACAGCGTGCGGCTGTCGCCGCCGGATGTCGTGGGCCGAACGTCCCGTCGACAGGGAGGAAGCCCATCTTGCGGACACCGGTAGCGGGCCTCGCCGGAGCGCGCGACCGCACCGGGGTGGCTGCCGCGGGAGCCGACGCACCTGGGGCCGTACGTCCCCGCACGCGGTACCTGTGGCCCCTGCCCGGCCGCCGTGCCCGCACGGATGCTGGTGTCTGAGACACGAGCTGCGGCCGAGGGACGGTGACCGGTGATGAGCGGATCCTCCGGCGGTCGCGTCATCGTCGGCGTGGACGACTCCCCGGCCGGCCTGCGTGCCCTGCACGCCGCCGTGGCACAGGCCAGGGGGCTGGGCCGGGAACTGATCGCCGTGCGCGCCTACCCGGCGCCAGCTGGTGGTGGCACAGCCTGCCAGAGCCCGCCCGACTGGCGGCTGCCACCCCTTCCCCAACCTCCGACGTCCGAGCCCTGGCACCGGCTGCAGGCCGCCTGCGAACAGCGGGAACTCAACATGGTGGTCCGAACCTTCGAGCAGGCGCTGGGCGGTGTTCCCCAGGAAGTGCGCGTCCACCCGGTGGCGTCGGTCGGCCCACCCGGCCCGGTGCTGGTCGGCGCGGCGTACAGGGACGACGACCTGCTGGTCGTGGGCAAGCCCCCCGCACGCCGCCTGCGACGACTGTGGCCGTGGCGCTGGTTCCGCCGCTCCACCTGGCGGTACTGCGCCAAGCACGCCATGTGCCCGGTAATGACGATCCCCGTGAGTGATCTCGTCCGCTGTAGTGCCGACATCCACCGATGCCGGCACTCCCTGGAGAAAGCATTCGACGCCATGCGACAACCACTCCATGACAGTGAGAAAGCCCGCGACACCGATACGGATGGCGGTGGTACGAACGGCTGGCCCACGCGTGCGTGCTGCTGCTCCGCCCCACCCCAGGTCAAAGTCCTCATGCCGGTTCGCAACGGCCTCCCGGTCGACCTCTACCTGTGCGGCCACCACTACCGGGTCTCGCTCGGCCCGCTGACGCTCGCCGACGCGACCACCCTCTTCCGGGACCGGTCGTCGGTCGTGTCGTTCGCCGGGCACAGGTAGCGGGTATGCCCGACCGACCGGCCGCAGAGCCCGGGGTACGCGGCGGTGCTGGTCGACGACGGCGTAGAGGCAGATCTCGTGAAGCGCTGTGGGACAGTGCCTCTCGCCCTTTCCGCCCGCTCGGCCTCTGTGAGCGCGGGCGCGACCAATGCCCAGGCAATAAGATTGGTTGGGCGATCGTCGGGGGCCACCGCCGCACTCCTTGAGCTTTGCCGAGTCCGATGCCCACCGCGGACCTGCCAGCGGTGCAACACGGTGGTCGAGCCCGCCCCCACCGAGTTGCGTCGCGAGCCCCAGAGCGCGACACCGTGAAGAGAGCCCCGGCGGTCGCCCGGCACTCGGCCGACGTGTCGGGATCGCCGTCGCGTTCTTGAGTTCCTTCAGCGGATCGTGACCGGCAGGCGCTGTGCCCCCTTCGAGCACCGGGGCCGCGCGGTCATTCTCCTTCCGGATTCGACGGATTCACCGACGTCGGAGTGTCGGTGGGCGGCCGGGACGGAAGAGCCGCGAACGCCAGCGCCGCTCCACCAGCCCCGACCGCAGCACCGACCGTGAGGCCGAGGCTTATCCCGCTGACGAACGCCGAGCGGGCCAGGGCCGCGAGCAGTCGGCCGGACGTACCGCCCACCCGCTGGGCGAGTTCCAGCGCCCCGCCGAGCGAGCCGAGCACGCTGTCGGACAGGATGCGAGGGAGGTGGTACGGCGCCAACGGTGGGGCCATGCGATCCTGGTAACGGGTCGTCAGCAGGCTGCCGATCACGGCGACGCCGAGCGCGCCGCCCAACTGCACAGCCCGCCCGCGACGACCAGCAGGCCGGTTCTTGTCGAGGACCACGTCGGTGATGTCGACCAGTTCGGTCGTCAGGGTCGGGCCGGTGCGGGCGCGGAAGAGGTGCTGGTCGCATCCGGCGAGTGCGTAGGTGGACCAGAACGCGAGGTCTTCCCAGAACCATCGGCATCCGAGGCGGGCCGCGGCCTCGTGTACGAGGAGGTGGTCGGGGTGCCGGGTGACGGCGGCAGGGGCGAGGAGTTCGGCGTCGGGATGGGCGTCGACGACTGCACGGAGTTCGTCGGTGATCTGCTCCAGGCGGTCCTGGCTGTAGGGCCGGTACGGCGGGTCTGCGTCCTTGTGGCCGAGGAGGATCCGGTTGGCTGCGAAGGGAGCGAGGGCGGCGGCGCCTTCCAGGTTGCACAGATCGGATACGGCGGCCTCGGTGGTGTACGCGTCTTCCAGGGCCGGGTGGACGCTGGTGGAGGTCCCAGCTGCGAGCCGTAGAAGCACAGGACGTACCCGTGGTGCAGGGCAACTGGGTACCAGTCGGGTGAGGCGGGGGATGGTGATGCGGGACGTGTTCGCCTGCCGCTGGAGCCACCGTCCGAGATCATCGCCCTGACAACCCCTCGTTACGTCGCGGAGCCGCGATCGTTTGCAGGATATGGATCTTGTAGGGGCGGGTCGGCCCGCGGCCCCGGATATGTCCGGGGGGCTGCTGCCGGGATGCGCGGCAATGGAGAGATGGTGCAGGTGAACACTGTGGCATCGGACACGACAGCAGGGGTGTTGCGGGACCTGGAGCCGTCGGTGGGGCGTCTGCTCGACCGGCATCTGGGCGTGGCGCGGGAGTGGTTTCCTCACCAGTACGTGCCGTGGAGCGGAGCACGGGACTTCGACGGCCCTCTGGACGGCACCGCCTGGGATCCGCAGCAGTCGGCGCTGCCGCAGGCGGTGCAGGACGCTCTGCTCGTCAACCTGCTCACCGAGGACAATCTGCCCAGTTACCACTTCGAGATCGCCTCTCGCTTCGGCCGGGACGGAGCCTGGGGCACCTGGGTGCACCGGTGGACGGCGGAGGAGGACCGCCACGCCTGCGTCATGCGGACCTATGTCCACGCCCGTCGCGCGATGGACCCGGTGGCCCTGGAGGAGCTGCGGATGCGGCAGGTGGGCGCCGGTTACCGCAGTGACCTGCCGACCGTCCTGCACGCGCTGGCATATGTGACGGTGCAGGAGCTGGCGACCCGTCAGGCGCACCGGAACGTGGGTGTCATGTGCGGTGACCCGGTGGGGGAACAGCTGATGGCGCGCATCGCCGCGGACGAGAACCTGCACATGCTCTTCTACCGGGATCTGTACGCCGACGCTCTGCGTATGGTCCCGGATGCGGCGCTGGCGGCCCTGACCGACGTGATCTGCGGCTTCCAGATGCCGGGCACGACGATCCCCGGCTTCCGCGCCCGTGCCCTGCGGGTGGCGGCCGCCGGCATCTTCGATCTCGACGTCCACCACGAGCACGTCGTACGGCCCCTGCTGCGCGCCCTGGGAGTGATGTCCCTGTCCGGCCTCGGCCCGGCCGGCGAGCAGGCCCAAGAGCGGCTGGGGCAGCACCTGGTGTGGCTGCGGGCGCAGGCGTCCCGCGCGCGAGAACTGTACGAGCGGATGAACGCCGGCGGCGGTTCCGGGCGTTCCCGCACCGGAGGACGGGAGGTCACGGGGTGACACAGGAAGTGGGACAGGACGTCCAGCCGGTGCTGCACGAGCGTCTGGTCACCCTGTTGACCAGTCACCTTGACGTCAAGGCGGAGCCGGAGCAGCTGACGGCGGAGACGACCTTCGAGAGTCTGGGGATGGACTCCTTGTCCTTGATGGAACTCGTGGTGGCGGCCGAGGAGGAGTTCGGGATCGTCCTGCCGGAGGAGGCGGTGGAGCTGTCCCCGGCGGCCACGCTGGGCGAGGCCGCCCGGATGTTCGATCATGCGCGCTGAGGTCGCGGTCACCGGACTGGGCCTGGTGACTCCCGCGGGGCACACGGCCGAGGAGAACTGGGCGGCCCTGTGCCGGGGCCGCTCCCTGGCCGCGCCCGACCCGGAACTCGCGCATCTGCCCGTCGACTTCTCCTGCCAGGTGCCCGGTTTCGACGCCGTGGCGGAGCTCGGCCGGTCGCTTGCCCGGCGGGTGGACCGGTTCGTGCACTTCGCCCTCGTCGCCGCCAGGCGGGCCGTCGTCGACGCCGGGCTCGATCCCACGTGTTGGCCCGCCGAGCGGGTGGGCGTCGTGCTCGGTGTCGGCTCGAACTGCCTGAGCACCTACGTCACCGAGTTCGGCCATCTCGGTGCGGGTCGCCCCGAGCGGGTATCACCGCTGGCGCTGCCGCGCAGTGTGCCGAACATGGCCGCCGGAGAGGTCGCCATCGATCTGGGCGCCCAGGGACCGAACTTCACCACCTCCAGCGCCTGTGCCTCGGGCGCGACCGCGATCGGTGTCGCACGGGACCTGCTGCGGTCGGGCACCTGCGACATCGTCCTGGCGGGCGGCAGCGAGTCCGGCCGCTCCCGGATGACGGCTACCTGCTTCACCCGGATGCGTGCGCTCTCCCGGCGCCGGGACCGGCCGGAGCTGGCCAGCAGGCCGTTCGACGCGGCGCGGGACGGCTTCGTCCTCGGCGAGGGCGCCGCTGTCCTCGTACTGGAACGCCTCCCGCAGGCATGGGCCCGCGGGGCGCCGGCGCTGGCCCTGCTGAGCGGCTACGGAGCCGGCGCGGACGCCCGGCATCCGGTGGCCCCGGACCCGACCGGTGCCGGCGCGGCCCGGGCGCTCCGCACTGCGCTGCAAGACGGGGCCCGCGCCGCCCGCGACGTGGGTCTGGTCAACGCGCACGGCACCTCGACGCCGTTGAACGATGCCTCCGAGGCGGCGGCTCTGACCCGGGTGTTCGGTGGCGACGTCCCGCCGGTGACCGCTTCCAAGGGCGTGATCGGTCACGCGCTCGGCGCGGCCGGAGCGATCCAGGCCGCGTACACGGTCCTCGCCCTGCGCCATGGCCTCGTCCCGCCGGTGGCGAACTTCGAGGGCCAGGACGGCGAGCACAAACTGGACATCGTGGCCAGCCGTCCGCGCCCGGTCGACGCGACGACCGCGATCAGCTGTTCCTTCGGGTTCGGCGGGCAGAACGCCGTCCTGCTCTTCACGTCCACCTGAGAAAGACCCGATGCGAGAAAGAGCGTTGACGCAGCAGGGCCCGCGGCAGCGAGCCTGGTGGATCATCCTGTGCGCCGGGCTGGCGGGCGTGGCCGCGGTGCTGCTGGCACCGCTCGCGTTCGCCGCGCTGAGCACGGGCGGCGCGGTCGCCACGGGGACCGAGGCGGAACGCGCCCGGCAGCGTGCGGAACACCTGGGCGTACCGGCACCCGACCTGGTGCTGGCGCTGCCGCACCGGCCGGAGGGAGCCACGCGCGTCGTCCGGGCCCTCGCGCGTGAGCCGGACGTACGAGCGGTGTGGTCGGCCGGGACGACGGGTGATCCGTGGCTGCGCTCCCGCGACGGCCGGACCGAGCTGGTCGAGGTACGGCTGCGCGGCACGGACAAGGACCGCAAGCATGCGGCTCCTCAGGTGGTGGCCGCCGCCCGGTCGGCCGTACCCGGGTTGAAGGTCGCGGCGAGCGGTGAGGCGTGGACCGACCGCGCGGTCGACGAAACGGTGGAACGTGACCTCCGGCGCGCCGAAGTCCTCGCGGCACCCGCTTTGTTTGTGATCCTGGTCCTCGCCTACGGCTCCCTGGTCTCCGCCGCGCTGCCCGTCCTGGTCGCCGGTCTCGCCGTGGGCTGCACCCTGCCCGTCCTGGGTCTGCTGGCGCGGGCCGTGGACATGCCGCGGCCCGCGGTGAACGCCGCTTCGGCCATCGGTCTCGGGCTGGCCGTCGACTACAGCCTGTTCTTGCTCGCCCGGGTGCGTGAGGAGACAGCGCGCGGCGCGGGTCTGGAGGCGGCGCTGGCCGCGGCCCGTCGCTCCAGTGGCCGGTCGGTCGTCTTCTCCGCCTTCGCGATCACCGCTTGTCTGGCCCCCGTCCTGCTCGTGCCGGTGCCGTTGCTGCGCGCCCTGTCCATGGCCGGCATGGTCGTCACCGTGCTCGCCGCGGTGATCGCCCTGACGGTGCTGCCCGCCTGTTTGCTCCTGCTCGGCCCCCGGGCCGGGGCATGGGACCCCCTCGCCCGGTGGCGGCGCACGCTGACCGGGGAGGCGAGCCGGTGCTGGCGGCGTACCGCCCAGGCCGTCACCGCACGGCCGGTGTGGGCCGGGGGCCTGGTGACAGTGCTGCTGGTGCTGCTGGCGACGCCATTCAGCCAGGTCCGGCTCGGTGTGGTCGACGAACGGACCCTGCCCCCCACCACCGCGGCCCCCGCCGCGGCCGAGCGCGTGCGCAGTGAGTTCGCCGCCCCGCCCGACCGGATCCTCACCGTGGTGGTCACCGGACCCGAGGCCACGGCCGGTGCCGCCGCGTACGCCGGCCGGCTTCACGCCCTGGCGGGCCTCACGGCCGTACGCGTCGCGCGAAGCCTCCCCGCACAGCAAGCGGCCGTGCTGCTGGCCGTCGCACCGGCCGCACCCGGCACCCGGGCCTGCGACGACGCGGTGCGGGCCGTGCGCAACGCCCCCGCACCCGGCGACCTGGCCGTGGGCGGCCGGGCCGCCGAGGTCACCGACACCGCCGACGCCATCGTGGCCGCCCTGCCGTGGTGCCTGACCTCGCTGGGTGTGGGACTCGTCCTCCTGCTGGGCCTGTTCACCCGCAGCGTGGTCGCGCCGCTGAAGGCGCTGGCCGTGGCGGCAGTCAGCCTCGGGGCGAGCCTGGGCGCCCTCGTCCTGATCTTCCAGGAGGGCCATGGCCGCACGCTGCTGGGCGGATTCACGGTGACGCACGTCCTCGACGCCTCGACGCTGTTGTTCGTCCTGCTCATCACCTTGGCGCTGTCAGTGGACTACGAGGTGTTCCTGCTTGGCCGTATCCGGGAGGAGTACCGGCGCTGCGGAGACAACCGCACCGCGATCGTCGAAGGGATCGCCCGCACCGGCCGCCTGATGACGTCCGCCGCGCTCGCCGTCGCCCTCTCCACCGCGGCCATGGGCACCTCCGACGTGGCCCTGCTCAAGCTCATCGGCATCGGCGTGGCCCTCGGCGCGCTCGTCGACGCCGCCCTCGTACGCGGCGTCCTGGTGCCCGCCGTCATGAGCGCGCTGGGCCCGGCCAACTGGTGGGCCCCCTCGATCCGCATCCCGGCCTCACGACAGCTGACCGTACGCCCAGAAAAAAGCGAAACATAAGCGATGGGGGAACGCATGTCACACTCCACCACCCCAGCTCCACCCGGCCACGCATCACCGGCCCAAGGCTCGGCGCCCGCTCCACGGATCGCGGCCATCCGGACGGCGTTCCCGCCGTACCACTACCCCCAGCACGAAATCATGGCCACGCTGGCACGCGCCACCCTCATGAACTCCCCGACCGGCGTCCTGATGCTGCGGAAAATCGAGGCGAACGCCGGCGTGTCCGCGCGGCATCTGGCCCTTCCACTGGACAAGCTCGTCGAACTCGCTGATCTGGACGACTTCACGCAGACCAACCAGGTGTGGCTGCATACCGCCCTCGACCTCAGCGAACAAGCCCTGACCGGAGCGCTGAACGCGGCCGGGGTACGCCCCGGCGAGGTCGACGCGATCATCAGCACCACCGTGACGGGACTGGCCGTTCCCTCACTGGAAGCACGGCTGGCACAGCGGGTGGGACTGCGGCCGGACGTCAGACGCGTCCCGCTGTTCGGAAACGGCTGCGCCGGAGGAGCCGCGGGCCTGGCCCTGCTCCGCGACTACCTGTGCGCACACCCGGACCAGATCGCCGTCCTGCTCGCGGTGGAACTCTGCTCCCTGGCCTACCAGCAGAAAGACGGATCCATGGCGAACATCGTCGCCGGCAGCCTGTTCGGTGACGGCGCGGCGGTCGTGGTGGCCGCCGGTGCCCACCGGGCAGGCGAAGGCCTGGGGCCGGAACTCGTGGACAGCGCCAGTTGGCTGGTACCCGACAGCCAGGACGCGCTCGGCTGGGAGATCGGCTCCTACGGCTTCCGGATCCGTCTGGCACCAGAGGTGCCCGCACTCACCGAAGAACATCTCCCCCAAGCCGTACACACCTTCCTCTCCCGCAACGACCTGAGGACTGACCGGATCGGCAGCTGGATCCTCCACGGCGGCGGGCCCAAGGTGCTCACCGCCGTGGAACGGGCCCTGGGCCTCCCCCCGGAGGCCACCGCACTCACCCGCCGCTCCATGGCCCACCGGGGCAACCTGTCGTCCGTATCGGTCATCGACGTACTGGACACCGCGATGGGCAACCCGCCCCCGACCGGCACTCCAGGTCTCGTCGCGGCCATGGGCCCCGGATTCGCAGTCGAACTCGTCCTGCTCCGCTGGTGACTCCGTCGCAAGCAACCCCAAAGGAGATGCCGTCATGACCGACGCGGGACTCACCGTCTTCCCCTTCTGGCTGCTGATGCTGATGCCCTTGATGACCGCCGAGCGCCTGCTGGAAGTCGTCGTGGCCCGACGAAACACTCGCTGGGCGATGGCGCGCGGCGGCGTGGAGTTCGGCCGTGGCCACTACCCGGTCATGGTTGTCCTTCACGTCGCCTTCTTGGCAGGCATCGTCGTG
The DNA here is from genome assembly GCF_044768275.1 of Streptomyces sp. NPDC101152. Lineage (NCBI taxonomy): Bacteria > Bacillati > Actinomycetota > Actinomycetes > Kitasatosporales > Streptomycetaceae > Streptomyces > Streptomyces sp. NPDC101152. The sequence goes on from NZ_JBIWPO010000057.1 coordinate 38,877, forward strand.
GAGATCGCCGTTACATCTCGGTCCTTCGTCCCCGCACTGACCTGGACCGCCCTGGCAATGGTGGTCCTGGCCAACCTCGTTCGCTTGTGGTGCGTGCGGGCCCTCGGCCCCCAGTGGAACACCCGCGTCATCATCGTTCCCGGTCTACCTTTGATCACCCACGGCCCCTACCGCTGGCTCCGGCACCCCAACTACGTGATCGTGATGACCGAAGGCATCGCTCTGCCCCTGGTCTACGGCGCGTGGACGACCGCCCTGCTCTTCACCGTGGCCAACGCGGCCCTGCTCGCCGTACGCCTCCGCGCGGAAAACTCAGCCCTGCGGCTCGCGACTGGTCAATGACCATCCGGCATGACACCCATCCACCCTCGCCCCCGCCGCCTGGGGACCATGATGAAGATCCGCTCGCCGCGGAAGCATTCCAGCGCAGCCCACGCGGCCGTGATCGTCTTGCCGGATCCTCTCGCGGAGACCACCGTTGAGCGCGCCCCTGCGCAGGCGCGGATGGCGTCCCCCGCGCGGATCTGCGAGACGGCCTTCGCCTGGTGTTCCCGAAGACTGATCACGACGTATCTCCCGCCTGGCGGGCAGACACCGGGCTGTCCTGGGCCTAGGGGCTCTGGGATGGCGGCTGCGGGAGCGGGGGAGTCTGCTGCCTGCGGCGCCGGCGCAGTTCGCGCTGCACCTGGGGGCGGGCGCATTCGCGGGTGCAGTACCTGATGCTGCTGGTGCGGTTCTGCCCGTACTCGGCGCGCCCGCGCCGGCGTACGAAGCTGCGGCGGCATCGGCCTGGGCCGACCGCGCTGCAAGCCCGATCAGGTCGTTGCAGACAAGGCCTGCAGCTTCCGCGGCTTCCGCGCCTACCTGGGGGTGAAGACCACGTGTGCGTGGAGGGTGTGGATGACACTACGGACCCTGCGGGTATGGGGATTTGACTCTCAGCGGGGTGAGACATAGCACTGCTACGATCGCGCCGGTGAAGATCGTGACGCAGGTCAAGCTCATGCCGGACGCCGCGCAGGCATCCGTGCTTGAGCGCACCCTGCGTACGGTCAATGACGCCGCGAACTGGGTGTCGAAGGTGGCGTTCGCCCACGGGGTGCCGCGTGAATATGAGTTGCGCAAGCACACCTACGCCGAACT
>NZ_JBIWPO010000058.1:0-10630 GCF_044768275.1 Streptomyces sp. NPDC101152
GCGCGCCTTCTCCCGCACCGCCCGCCGCGTCAGCCGCCGCATGCCGATCCTCACCGTCGACGCCGGCCGCACGGACGCAGGCCGCCGCGCGGCCGCTTCCCACACCGCGGCCGCCGCCACCCGCACCATGACCCGGGGCGCGCTGTTCACCCAGGCCGGCATCACCGCAACCCGCTCGGTGGGCGAACTCCTGGAAGCCGCAGCCCTGTTGCACTCCCAGCCGCTGCCCGCCGGAGGCCGGGTCGCGATCGTCACCAACGCGGGCGGCGCCGGGGTCCTCGCCGCCGACGCCTGCGCCGAGGTCGGGCTGACACTGCCGACGCCCACCCCCGAACTGATCGACGACCTGCTGGCCGTACTGCCCGAGGGCGCCGCCGTGGGCAACCCGGTCGACGCCACCGCCGCCGTCTCCGAGGACCAACTCGCCGCAGCAGTTGACCGGTTGACAAAGCACGCCGGCATCGACGCCGTCCTGGTGGCCCTGGTGCCCACCGCCGTGGCCGCCGCCACCGGCGACGACCTCGTACGCGCCATCACCCGGATGTCCGGGCCCCGCCCGAAGCCGGTCATGGCGATACGGATGGAACAGGCGCTGCCCGTGGAACTGCTGCCCGCGACCGACGGCTCCACCGTCCCCTCGTACGCCGAACCCCAGGCCGCGGCCCGGGCGTTGGCGCACGCGACCGACCGTGCCGCCTGGCTCGCCCGCCCCGCCGGCACCGTGCCCGACCTCGACGGCGTGGACACGGACCGGGCCCACGCGATCGTGGAGACCTACCTCGACGCCCACCTCGACGGAGGCTGGCTCGAACCGCGCGCCTGCGCCGAACTCCTCGACTGCTACGGCATCCCCCAGCTCCGGTGGGCCTGGGCGGACACCGAGGAGGACGCCGTCCTCGCCGCCAAGCGGCTGCACGGCGCCGACGGCCGGGTGGTCATGAAGGGGTACTGGCCGGGACTGCTGCACAAGACCGCCGAGCACGCCGTCCACCTCGACCTGCGGGGTGAGCACCAGGTGCGGGCCGCCTTCCGGGACCTGGAGACGCGGTTCGCCGGACTGCTCACCGGCGTCGTCCTCCAGCCGCTCGCCGACCGGGGCACCGAGCTCTTCGCGGGCGTGGTCCAGGACCAGGTTTTCGGCCCGCTCGTGCTCTTCGGCCTCGGTGGCACCGCGACCGAGGTACTCGCGGACCACGCCGCCCGCCTGGCACCGCTCACCGACCACGACGTGCACGACCTGATCACGACCCCGCGCTGCGCGCCCCTGCTGTTCGGCGCCCAGGGCAGCGCTCCCGTCGACCTCCAGGGCCTCGAACGGCTCCTGCTGCGGCTGTCCCGCATGGCGAGCGACCTGCCGCAGCTCGCCGAGGCCGACTTCAACCCCGTACTCGCGACACCGGGCGGAGTCACCGTGCTCGATGCGCGCGTGCGCCTGCTGCCAGGCAGGCCCCAGGACCCGTATCTGCGCCGACTCCGCTGAGGAGGGAACCCCATGAGGCACAACAAGGTCGGCTCGGTGATGAGCACGGAGGTCGTCCGCGCCGAGTACGGCACCCCGTTCAAGGAGGTCGCGCGCCGGCTCGGCGAGCACCGCATCAGCGGACTGCCGGTGGTCGACGAGGACGACAAGGTCATCGGAGTCATCTCCGAGACCGATCTGATGGCCCGCCAGGCGGACACGCCCGACCCCTTCGAACCGAAGAAGCGCTTCCGGTTCGCCCCGGTGACGGCGAGCGCCCGGCGGCGGGCGGCGAAGTCCAGGGCACGCACCGCCGGGCAGCTGATGTCCGAGCCGCCGATCACGGTGCACGCCGACAACACCATCGTGGAGGCGGCCCGCACCATGGCCGAACACCGCGTGGAGCGGTTGCCCGTCCTCGACGAGGCAGACCGGCTCGTCGGCATCGTCACCCGCCGGGACCTGCTGAAGGTCTTCCTGCGGCCGGACGCGGAGATCCGCACCGAGGTGGTCGAGGAGGTGCTGGTGCGTGCGCTGTGGCTGGCACCGCGCAGCATCGACGTCGCCGTGACCGAGGGCGTGGTCACGCTGAGCGGTCACATGGAACGCAAGAGCGAGACGGAGATCGCGATCTCGATGACCCGTCAGATCGACGGGGTGGTCGCGGTCGTCGACAAGCTCACCTTCCGGCTGGACGACTCGCACATCCAGCCCGACGAACAGGCCCTGCACGGCGTGGCCGACGACTGGCTGCGCAGGATCTGACAGGACAGGAGGCGAAACGCCATGACCGGCAAGGTGCTGGTCGTCTATGGGACGACGAACGGTTCCACCGCTGAGATCGCCGAGGCCGTGGCCGACGTCCTGCGCAAGGACGGGCTGACGGTCGAGGCCGCCCCGGCGGCATCGGTCGCCGACGTGACACCGTACGACGCCGTCGTGGTCGGCGGCGGCCTGTACGCCGGGCGCTGGCACAAGGATGCCCGGCGCTTCGTCCGCCGGCACCGCCGGGCCCTCGCCGAACGCCCGGTGTGGCTGTTCAGCAGCGGCCCACTGGACGCCTCGGCCTCCGAGCGGGACATCCCGCCCGTGCCGGGCGTGCGGCGCGCCATCACCCGGCTCGACGCGCGGGGACACGTCACCTTCGGCGGCTGCCTCAAGGAGGGCGCGAAGGGGCGCATCGCACGGATGATCGTCCGCAACGGAAAGGGCGGCGACTTCCGTGACTTCACCGCGATCGAGACCTGGGCGGCGTCCGTCGCCGACGAGCTGGCGGGGGCGCCCCAGCAGAACTGAACATCCGGTCACGACCTCCACGAGGAGGTGCACCATGAACACCCTCCGGCACATTCCCGAGCTCACGGCCGAGGCGGTGCTGTACCTGGCCGCCGGAGTCCTGGCGTTCTTCTGCCTCGGGCTGGCCGCCTCGCTGATCGGCCTGCCCCTGGTCCCGCTGCTGGTCCCGGCCATCGTGGCGCTGGTCCTCCTGGCCCGGCACCTGCACCGGGCACACCGCGGCCCCGCGACGTAGCGACGACAGGGAGGATGGCACCAGGAGGAACACGTGGACGACCCCGGCGCGGTGTGCGCCGGGGTCGTTGCGTGTCGCGAGCCGGAGTCAGCGGTTCACGGTCAGCGGCACGGTGTCCACCGTCACGGGCCGGCCGTCCTTCGGTGACAGGAAGTACGCCGTGAGCAGGCCCGGGCCCGAACGGGTCGCCCTGTAGGGGATGGTGACGTCGAAGCCGCCACGGGTGCCGGTCCCGGACGTCGCCCGGACCCTGACGTCGGCCGCGGTGTGCTTCGCGGCGTCGGTGACCTTCAGCCGGAACACGGCCTCGAAGGTGTTGGCCGTGCCCCAGACCCACAGCGGTGTCCGCACGGTGTCGCCGATCAGCGGGGACTCCATCAGGACGGCCGGGGAGACGTCCTCGAAGTCGGCCCGACCCACCGGCCCGTTGAGGACGACGCCCTCGCCGCCGAACTGCCTGACCGCCTTGCCGTCGATCTCGAAGCGGACCTTCTGGACACCGGAGAAGCGGGTCGCGGTGAAGACGACCTGCGCGAGCCGTGCCCGCATGGACAGGCTGCCGCCTCCGTCGTCGTACCGGCCGGAGAGGTCGACCGTGGCGACGCGGTCATGGATGACGAGAGAGCGCAGCCGCGTCCCGGACGGGATGGCGGTGGTGCGGCCCTGGCGACGTTCGAAGCTGCTCGGACCGGCCAGCAGGGCACGCAGCGCGCCGGTCGCGGTCGTGGGTGCCGTGACGGTCCGTGGGGCCGGTGACACCTTCTCACCGTGCAGGAAGTACACGGCCGTTCGGACCGTCCTAGCCGCCGGGGTGCTGCCGCCGCGGGGCGAGGGCAGCGGCGCCGAAGGCCGCGGATCGGTGGAGCGGGGCGTGGTGGGAGCACCCGAGGTGCCGCCGGACGTGCCTTCTCCGGGCCCCGTTTGTGTGCCCGTTTCCGTTCCCGTGGATGGAGGGGTGGACTGGCCGGCGCCGTTCGAGCCGGTCGTCGTGGTGGTGCCGCAGCCGGCGAGGGCGAGGAGCGGCACGGTCAGCGCGGCCGACAGCACGAGGGTGCGGTGTCTGGACGCGCGGGCCACACGCAGGTGTTCGCTGTTCATGGCAGTCTCCTCCGACACTTCCAGCGAACCGCGCGCACGCTGCGCCTTCCAGAGCTGCCCGGCCCTGGTCGAGGCCCGAACGGCACGGAGGGCGAGGGCCGTTCGGCACCGCAACGCGGACGCCGGGCCCATCCCCGCCGTGATCCGCCACGAGGACACTGAAGGTGCAGCTTCACGAAGGGCGGTACCGATCATGTCCGTCACCCACGAGAAGCCCGGACGCGCGGCCCAGCACCTGGCCCGCGCCGCCGCCTCCGCTCCCTCGCCGCACAACAGCCAGCCCTGGTTCTTCGTCGAGGAGGGCTACGACCGCGGGTTCGAGCTGCATGCCGACGGAGGGCGCCGGATGGTTCTCACCGACCCCGCCGGACGCGAGATGGCCATCGCCTGCGGGGCGGCCCTGTTCAACGTGCGTATCGCCGTACGTCACCTGGGCTTCCGGCCCGCCGTCGACGTCCTGCCGGACCCCGGGGACCAGGACTACGTGGCCCGTGTCGGATTCGGTGCCCACGCGCCGGCCACCGACGAGGAGGAGCTGCTGGCCGGGGCGATGTTCCACCGGCACACCCACCGGGGGCCGTTCGGACCCGAACCGGTGTCCGAGGACCTGCTGGACGCACTGCGCGAACAGGCTCGCGCCGAGGGCGCTTTCCTCCAAGTCATCGACAGCCCCGAGAAGTTGGAGGCGCTGAGCGACCTGGTGCGCATCGCGGAGCAGTCCGACCGGGCCGACTTCTGGCACACCGTCGAACTGGGGCGGTGTGTCGGACCGTCCGGTGTGCCCGTCCAGGCCTGTCGCCCGCACCCGGACCTCACGCTGCTGGCGGCCCGCGACTACCTCGGCCTCGCCCGCCGCCACACCGTCCCGACCCGACGGCAGGGGAGCGGCACGGGAGCGGTCGCCGTCCTCTCCACTCCTTACGACAACCGGGCCGACTGGCTATTGGCCGGGCAGGCGCTGCAACGGGTCCTGCTGTACGCGGCGCACCACGGTGTGATGGCGGGCTTCCACACCCAGCCCCTGGAACACCCCGAGCTGCGCGCCGCGTTGCGCAGGCACGTCGCCGCGGGGCCGCTACCCGCAGATGGTGCTGCGTCTCGGCCACCCCCTGGTCGTCTGGTCCACCCCACGCCGCCCGCCCACGGAGGTGCTGACACGCCGCCCGGTGCCGGCTCGGCGTTGAAGACGCCGCGGACCGGGTCTTTCTCCACCCGGTTGGCCGAGCGGAGGCTTCTCAGTCGGCCGGTGCGCGGCCCGGCGTGACCGGACCGGTCGCGGTCGGCCGGGACGGGACGCGGGTGATGTCGTCGCCGCCGAGCATCCACAGTCCGACGTGGGTCGGCTATCGACCTGCGGGACCTCACAGTGCCGGGTCGGCTGCCGCCCGGCGAATCGCGTGCCACACAGGCCCCCCGCCCCCCTGCACGGGCCTCGGCGGGGACGGCGCCACAGGCTTCGGGCCCCGATTCGGGACCATCGGGCCCTCCCGCGCCGCCTCTGCCGGGACGAGTCTGCCCGTATCCGCACGCTGTGCCGGTTGCGGATCGGCGGCCGGTCTCAGGGGTGACCATGACATGGAACGCTGCTGTGATTCTGCGCCCTGCGGCGGGCGCTCTGTCCCGTCGCCTGCGCGCCCGGCCGTGGTGGCCGCGGGCGGACCGAGCCGTTGGTCCCGGCCAGGGACACGAGGCCGTCGGGACCCGCTGTCACGCAGGGTGTCTTGTCATCGAGGTCCGGCAGGAGATCGGCCCCTCCGAAGAACCGCGGGTGGGCCGCCTGCTGCACTCCGCGATCCGCCCCGGAGGTACGGCGGTCGCCGTCGACCTGCGGCAGCTCTCCGGACCGGACGACGGCGGCCTCGCCGTGCTCCGGCTGGCACACACACTGGCCTGCCGGCACGGACTGCCCTTCGTGTGTCTGGGTGCCGCTCCACCTCCGCAGGCCCTGCCCTTCCGGCTGATGCGGCGGTAATGGGCCGGTAGGTGTGATCTGTGGCCCGTTGGGCTCATGCGCGTGGGGCATTCCGATGAAAGCCTGGATATGGATGGGGAGTTGACCGAGTGTCAGTCACGTCGGGGAGGCCGACGCCCGGCGGGTCGGGCCGCCGCAGTGAAGTGTTCGCGGCGCCCCGGTCGCTTCACACCGACGTCCTCGCGGACGACCGACGCGGTGCCGTGCCCGACGCCTGAACACGGCAGAAGCGGCGGCCAACCCGAGGACGAAGGGAGGAAGGGCGATGAGGTATTGCAGGATCAAGGACGTCATGACCCGGGAGGTCGTGCGCGTCGAGGGGGAGACGCCGTTCAAGCAGGTCGCTCTACTGCTGTCGGACAACGGCATCAGCGGGCTGCCCGTCGTGGACGACGAGGAGAAGGTCGTCGGAGTGATCTCCGCGACCGACCTGCTGCAGCGCCAGGCGCAACAGGTCGAGGGGCACGGGCGCAGGCACGTCCGTCGGCCGCGGCTGACCCGCTCGGCCCGCACGGCCGCGGCCAAGGCCCGCGCCACGACCGCGGATCACCTGATGAGCCGGCCCGCGATCACCGCCACCTCGGATGACTACGTCACGGAGGCCGCGCAGCTCATGCGGAACCATCGCGTGGAACGGCTGCCCGTCGTGGACGACATGGGCCGTCTGGTCGGCATCGTCACCCGAGGCGACTTGCTGCGGGTCTTCCTGCGCACGGACGAGGACATCCGTCGCGAGGTGACCCGACGGGTGGCCCAGGGGCTCGATGTCCCCCGCTACGTGGTGGACGTCGGGATCGACGCCGGAGTGGTGACACTGAGGGGGCATCTGGAGCGGCGCGACGACGTCGAACTCGCGGCGCGGATCGCCGGTCACGTGGACGGGGTCGTCGCTGTCACCAACCAGCTCACCCACCGCCCGAACAGTGCTCGGCCGCGCTCCGTCCTCGAGCCGTCCAGCCACATGTGAGCACCGACTGCGGGAGACCGTCGTCGAACCCCGGCGACGATGCTGCGCCGTGGGCGCGTCCCGCGCGTTCGACCGGAAGACATCGGGCGGCACTGGCCGGATGCCTTGGGCCGGTCGGCCCCCACGGGGGAGTCGTTCGCCCCATCCCCAGGGGCGGCGGGTGGTGCGAGAGTTCGACACGAGTCCGCGAGCCGACGAGGGAGAAGCGGCTTGGTCCGCACAGAGCCCCGTCGACGACGTTCCCCGTGGCCGTACAGGGTGGCGACCACGCACGGACGTGGTGTGCCTCGCGGGCGGCGCCGGTTTGGGGACCGGCGCAGGCCGCAGAAGCGGCCCTCGGGAAAGGGGCGGGCCGGTCACCCGCCCCGGTGCCGGGCCCTGCCGGGCCGACCGGCGACGACACCGTCGCAGGTGATCCTCGTACGGCGGCCGGCGGACCCGGCACCTGCCGTTCCGTATGCGCCGTCCGCGATCGACTGCGTCTTCCGCATCGGCCGGGAACCGACGCGCGAGTGGGCACCTACGTCTCGGCCGACCGCACGCCGTGGGCACGCACCCGCTGGTCGGCCGGTGCGGGTCGGCTGCCGTCCCGGGGGCACGGGACCCGCCCGGGACGACGGCGAGGAGCGGATCGACGCCACCTGGCCGCTCACGGCCTGCGCGACTGCGGCCAACACCTGGGAGCCACGTCCGTCGGGCAGGAGGTCTTCACCCGTGAAACGCTCCCCGGAACAGGCCCAGCAGCGGCTGTGGCACGCAGGGTAACGCGAACCCCATGGCCGGGCGTCAGGCGATGGTGACGTTGTCGTCGAGGTAGACGTCCTGGACGGCGTGGAGGAGGCCGATGCCTTCGGCGGTGGGGCGTTGGAAGGCTTTGCGGCCCGTGATGAGGCCGGTGCCGCCGGCCCGTTTGTTGATCACCGCGGTGCGGACGGCCTGCGCCAGGTCGCCCTGGCCGGCCGATGCTCCGCCGCTGTTGATCAGACCGACGCGGCCCATGTAGCAGTTGGCGACCTGCCACCTGGTGAGGTCGACGGGGTGGTCCGTTGTGAGGGTGCCGTACACGAGGGGATCGGTCTTGCCGAAGCCGAGGGCGGGGTAGCCGCCGTTGTTCTCGGCCTGCTTCTGCTTGACGATGTCGGCTTCGATGGTCACGCCGAGATGGTTGGCCTGTCCGGTGAGGTCGGCCGACACGGCGTAGTCCACGCCGTCCTTCTTGAACGCGGGGTTGCGCAGGTAGCACCACAGCACGGTGAACATGCCCAGTTCGTGGGCCTGTGCGAAGACCTCGGCGGCCTCCCGCAACTGCCGGTCCGACTGCTCGGAGCCGAAGTAGACGGTGGCGCCGACGCCGACCGCGCCGAGGTCGAAGCACTGCCGCACGTCGCCGAACATGATCTGGTCGTAGTGGTTCGGGAAGGTCAGCAGCTCGTTGTGGTTGAGCTTGACTATGAAGGGGATCCTGTGCGCGTAGCGCCGGGAGACCGCCCCGAGGACTCCCAGGGTGCTCGCGACGGCGTTGCAGCCGCCCTCCACGGCGAGTTCGACGATGTTCTTCGGGTCCAGGTAGCGGGGGTTGGGTGCGAACGCGGACGCCGCGGAGTGCTCGATGCCCTGGTCGACGGGGAGGATGGACACGTACCCGGTGCCGGCCAGACGGCCGTGGTCGAAGAGGGACTGCAGGTTGCGCAGCACGCGGGGCGAGCGATCGGTCGCGGCCACGACCCGGCCCACGAAGTCGTGGCCGGGCAGCACCAGGCTCTCCTTGGGTATTCCCTGGGCGGTATGGGTCAGCAGATCCTTCGCGTCGTCGCCGAGCAGACCTTCGATGTCGGTCATGGGGGCACCCCCAGGAGGTTCGTACGGCCGTCTCTCGGCCCACTGCCACCGTGCGGTGCGCCGCGCCGGCCCGGCAGAGCCCGTTGGGCCCCGTACAAGGGTCGAACGGCCCTCTGGCGCCTCAGCCGAAGAACACCTCGAACTCGTCGTACAGCGCCGGGTCCACCACCTTGATCCTGCCGCGGGTGTCGTCGAGGGGGACGCGGACGATGTCGGTGCCGCGCAGGGCGACCATCGTGCCGAAGTCGCCGTCCCTGACCGCGTCGACGGCGTGCAGCCCGAAGCGTGTGGCCAGCCACCGGTCGAAGGCGCTCGGAGTGCCGCCGCGCTGGACGTGCCCCAGAACCGTGGTGCGGGCCTCGGTTCCCGTGCGCTCCTCGATCTCCCGGGCCAGCCACTCGCCGATGCCGGACAGCCGCACATGGCCGTACTCGTCCAGCGACCGGTCCTTGAGGATCATCTGTCCCTCCTTGGGGACGGCTCCCTCGGCGGCGACGACGATCGGCGCGTAGTTGATCTTGAAGCGGCTCTTCACCCACGCGCAGACCTGGTCCACGTCGAAGGGCCGTTCCGGGACGAGGATCACGTTGGCGCCACCCGCGATGCCGGCGTGCAGGGCGATCCAGCCGGAGTGCCGGCCCATCACCTCCACCACCAGCGTGCGCATGTGCGACTCGGCGGTGGTGTGCAGCCGGTCGATGGCCTCGGTGGCGATGCCCACGGCCGTGTCGAAGCCGAAGGTGTAGTCGGTGCCGGCCACGTCGTTGTCGATGGTCTTGGGTACGCCGACCAGTCTGACCCCCTGGCGGCTCAGCTCGGTGGCCGCGCCGAGGGTGTCCTCGCCGCCGACCACGATGAGCGCGGCCACCTCGAGCGCGGCCAGGGTGTCCTGGATGCGGCGCACGCCGTCCTCGTGCTTGAGGGGGTTGGTGCGGGAGGAGCCGAGGATGGTTCCGCCGCGTGGCAGGATCCCGCGCACAGCGGGGATGTCCAGAGGCATCACCGTGCCGCGGAGCGCGCCGAGCCAGCCGTCGCGCAGGCCGACGAACTCGAATCCGTAGTCCTGGACGCCCTTGCGGACGACACTGCGGATCACGGCGTTGAGACCGGGGCAGTCGCCGCCGCCGGTCAGCACTCCGATCTTCATGGCATCCTCCCTCTTGCTCCATCATGTGCGCCGGGGGCGCGGCGAGCGACTTCTCCCCGGACCTGCAACCGAGGACCTTCGGCCCCGTGACCCGGCCCTTTCGCCGTTCGAGAGTGAAAGGGGGAGTGTGGAGGTGATGCCGATGACCGACGCGATGACACCGGCCCGCGTACGGTCGGCCGGCGATCAGTACCGGGAAGAGGAGGAGACGATGTCGCACACCGCGGAATGGAAGGTCCGCCTCTACCTCTTCGAGGAGGAGAGGACGACGAGGGCACGGGTGGTGCTGGAGACCGGGACCACCTCGCTCACCGGTCACGGGACGGCGCACTGCAATCCCGGTGACACCGACGTGCCGGAGATCGGTGACGAACTGGCGGCGGGCCGGGCGCTGCAGGACCTTGCCCGGCAGCTGGTGGGCACGGCCGAGCGGGACATCGGCGCCGTGGACGCGTCCGCGGGCAGGCCGGAGCCAGCGCCGGCCACCGGCTGGCCCCTGTGACCGTCGGGTCCAGGTGACCGGAAGGGGGGGCGCCGGGAGCCCCCCCCCCCCCCCCGGGCGCCAAACCCACCCACCCCCGCGGCGGGCCGGGGCCCGCGCCCCCGCCCCCCCCGGG
>NZ_JBIWPO010000058.1:10640-39693 GCF_044768275.1 Streptomyces sp. NPDC101152
GGGGGCGGGGGGCGGGGGGGGGGGGGCCCGGCCGCCCCGCCCCCGGGGGGGGGGGGGGGGGGCGGGGGGGGGGGGGGGGGGGGGGGGGGGGGGGGGGGCCACCCCCCCCCCCCGCCCCGGTACGACACTCACACCCTGCCCGGCGTCGTCCGGGAGCCGTCGACCCGGCACCCGAGGTGGGCGGAGACCGAGACCACACCGTCGACGTTGTGGCACAGCCTTTCGATGATCGGGATCAAGCTGCTCGCCTCCACGGATCCGCGGAGGGTCACCTGCCCCTCATCCACCTCGACCGTCACGTCGGAGGGCGCGAGGCGCAGCGTCCGCTGCAGTACGTCCCGGACGATCTCGTCGCGGATGGCGTCGTCCCGGCGCAGGAAGATCCGGAGCAGGTCCCCGCGGCTGACGATGCCCTTGAGCCGGTCCGCCTCGTCGATGACGGGCAGCCGCTTGACGTTCCGCACGGCCATGAGACGTGCCGCCTCGACCACTGTCCACTCCGGACGGGCGCACACGGCGGGAGCCGACATCAGTTCCTCGGCCCTGGCACCCTCGGCCTTGGCTCGCTCCCACGCCTCCAGGTGCGGAACGGAGGTCCGGCTGAGCGTCTCGCTCTGGGCGGTGCACTTGCGCAACAGGTCCGCCTCGGACACCACGCCTAGGGGGTGGTCCAGCTCGTCCACCACGGGTACGGCGGTGATGTCGTTGTCCGCGAGCAGTTCGACGATCTCCTTGAAGGGGGTGTCGGGCCGGGCCCGGACGACGCCATGGGTCATCAGGTCGGCAACGGTTCGGTGCTGCATGTCGTCCTCCCTTCGCGGCGCGGGACAGCCGCTGGGGTCACAGGTCAAGCGTGTCAGGGGGCGGGTCGTCCGGAGGAGAGCCGTCCAGGACCTGTTCAGGGCCGGACGGCCTGCAGAGCGGGCCGTCCGGCCCCTCGGCCCCCACACCGGCGTGGACAGGAGGCGCTGACCCGCCTCGTCGGTCAGGCCCGCAGCCTGCAGCCGGGCCTCGCACCGTGGCTGCGTCCGTTCATCTTCGCCCTGCTGAACTGGTGTCTCGACGACGCCGCCGGTCCGGCCGGGTGCCTGTGGGCGCTGGGCATCGGCGTGCCCTGGCACGGGCTGCTGATCGTCTACCTCTTCACCCAGATCCCCGGCAGCCTGCGCCTGACGCCGGGCAGCCCCGGCGTCGTCGAGACGAGTCTGTCCGCGCTGCTCGTCCTGTACGGTCTGCCCTCGGGTCCGGCGATCGCGGCGACCCTCCTGCACCCGGCGATCAGCTTCTGGGCCCCGCAGCCCATCGGCTGGGCGTGCTGGCTCACCGTGACTCTCCGGCCCCACGCGTCGGGCGACGGCGACAGGCTGGCTCTCGCGGCACGGGTACCGTTCCCCGCGTGTCCTTCGAAGACAGGTTCCATCCGGTCAGTTCCGTTCCGGATCCGGGTTCTCCGCACTCGCCTGCGTCGCAGCAGCGCCCGGCGGCCGGGACGGCAGGCCGGCGAATGCCAGCGCGGCACCGGCGGCGGCGACCGCGGCGCCGACGGACAGGCCGAGGTCCATGCCGCTGACGAACGCGGAGCGGGCAAGCGCCGCGAGCAGTCGGCCGGACGTACCGCCCACCCGCTCGGCGAGTGCGAGCGCGCCGCCCAGGGAGCCGAGGACCCTGTCGGACAGGGCGCCCGGGAGGTGGTACGGCGCGATCGGCGGGCCCATACGGTTCTGGTAACGGGACGTCAGCAGGCTCCCGATCACGGCGACGCCGAGCGCGCCGCCCAACTGCACGGAGACACCGTTCGACGCCGAGCCCACACCGGTGTCGCCCGGCGGCAAGGTGCTCATCAGCGAGTCCAGCGATGCCGGAACCACCAGCCCAGCACCCAGGCCGAGCAGCAGCATGCCGGCGAGTACATCCCCGTAGGTGGAGGACACGTCCGCGCGCGACAGCTGCCACAGCCCGCCGGCGACCACCAGGAGGCCTGTGCCGACGACCACCTTGGTGCCCGCCGCCCGCACCAGTACGGGCGACAGCGGCGCGACCACCGCCAGGAGGCCGGCCACGGGCAGGATACGGACGCCCGTGGCCAGGGCCGAATAACCGAGGCTGAACTGCAGGTACTGGGTGAGCACGAACAACGCCCCGAACAGCCCGAACATCGCCAGGGCCACGGACGACGTGGCGAACGAGAAGCGGCGGTCGGCGAAGAACCGAAGGTTGAGCATGGGGTGGGTGGTGGTCCGCTCCCACAACGCGAAGCACACCAGCACCACCACTCCGGCCCCGCACGCGCCGAGCACGATCCCTGACGTCCAGCCACGCACCGGCGCTTCGATGATCCCCCACACCAGCAGCCCCAGGCCGGCGATCGACAGCACCGACCCGGCCGGATCCGGCCTTGTCGCCGCGGAGTTGCGGGACTCCGGCACCAGCAGCCGGGCGCACACCAGACCGGCCAGCGCGAAGGGGATGTTGACCCAGAAGACCGAGCCCCACCAGAAGTGTTCCAGCAGCAGGCCGCCCGCCACCGGGCCGATGGCGATGCCCAGCCCGCTGGTGGCGGCCCAGACACCGATCGCACGCCGGCGCTCACCGGGATCCCGGAAGACATCGGTGATGATCGACAGGGTGGCCGGCATCATCATCGCCGCGCCCATCCCCATGCCGGCCCGTGCCGCGATCAGCATCCCCACCGAGCCGGAGTACGCCGCCCACGCCGACGCGGCTCCGAACACCCCGAGGCCACCCGTGAAGACGCGCCGCCGTCCGAACCGGTCGGCACTGCTGCCGGCCACCAGCATCAGTCCGGCGAACACGAGGGCGTAGGCGTCAACGATCCACTGCAACTGGGTGGTCGTCGCACCGAGTTCCTTCACCAGCGTGGGCAGCGCCACGTTCAGAATGGTGTTGTCCAACGTCACGATCAGCAGCGACACACACAGCACCACGAGGGCGGTCCAACGACTCCTCGCGCCGCCCGCCCCGGGTGCCGGAGCTGCCTGCGGCATCTCACGCACATCAGTCATGACTCCATCGGGCACCTCACTCCGCTCGTCCGGACAGGTGCCGAACGTCCCGTGCGAGGGCCGTAAGGGACGCTTCCTGCAGTTCCGCGGCGGCCACCGCGATCTCCGCGCCCGGATCGTACGGCATCCGCGGTTCTGCTGTTCGGCCCTGGTCGAGGGGTCTGACGGCCCCTGTGCGGAGGCCGTAGTGCGCCAGAGCATGGGCATACGGCGCTCTCCCCGCGCCGTCGCAGGCCGTGGCACGACCTGTCACGTACATCCGGAGGTGAGGGGCAAGATGACCGTTCACAACGAGCTGGCGCACGCGAGGCACGCTCTGGAGGACCTCGTCCGGTCGGTGAGCCGGATGCAGAACTGCCTGGGCGACGGTCTGGACCTTCGCCGGGTGCAGGCGGACGCCGACCACCTGCGGGAGGACCTCGACCTGTTGGGACAGAGCGCGGCGGCCGGGGAACCCGCTGGGGTGCCCGCCCGGCCCGACGTCGTGTTCATTCCTCCCACACCGTACGACTCCTCGATGTGGGTCGGTTGCGAGGACGAGGGCATCGGCTCCCGCCACGGTCCCGAACAGCGCCGAGGCCCGGTCGGCAGGCTGTCTCGCCGGACACCAACGTGACGTAGGAGCACGGCGAAGGCCTTAAAGGCGCCGGACGCGGCGCCGCGTCCACCGACAACGACACAGGGCGGTGACCCCGGTTTCCGGGGTCACCGCCCTGTGCGTGAGAGTCAAGAGGGTGCCAATTCTCCATGGCTCGAACGGTGTTGACAGGGAACATATTGACATGACCATGCTGAACACAGCAGAGTGTCGGCGTCCTGACGCACGTCCCGCACCAGGTTCGGTCCGGCCGGCTCCGCCCGCCCCCTCACGGAGCGGACGTGTACGAGGCGTTCTTCCGCCCCCGCTCCGCGACGCACCCATGCCGGACGTGCCCCTTCTCGGAATGGGAACGGATCATGTCCCTGGCATCACTGCTCCACCGCCTGGCGAGACCCGGCCTGGTGACGGCGGGCCTCGCGGCCGGCGCGCTGGCCCTGTCGACGGGCACCGCGACCGCCGCGCCGACCCTCACCCGAATCAGCTCGGATCCGTACACCAACTCCACCAGCCAGCACGCCACCGAGGTCGAGCCGGACACCTTCTCCTACGGCTCCACGATCGTCTCCGCCTTCCAGGTCGGCCGGTTCACCGACGGCGGCGGCTCGAACGTCGGATTCGCGACATCCAAGGACGGTGGCGCCACCTGGACCAAGGGATTCCTGCCGGGGATCACCACGCAGGCGGGCGGCACCTTCCAACGGGTCAGCGACGCGTCCGTGGCCTACGACGCCAAGCACGATGTCTGGCTGATCTCCAGCATCCCCATCACCTCGTCCGTCACCGTGCCAGAGGTGTTCACCAGCCGCTCCACCGACGGCGGACTGACCTGGAGCAACCCCGTGGTCACCGCGACCGGATCAAGCCTCGACAAGAACTGGATCGTCTGCGACAACACCGCCACCAGCGCCTTCTACGGCAACTGCTACACCGAGTACGACAACAACGGTGACGGCGACCGCGTCAAGATGACCACCTCCTCCGACGGCGGCCTCACGTGGGGCGCGTCGAAGAACACCGGCAACAACGCCACCGGTCTCGGCGGCCAGCCCGTCGTACAGCCCAACGGCACCGTGGTCGTCCCGATCTCCAACGCCTCCGAGACGGCGATCCGCGCCTTCACCTCCACCAACGGCGGCGGTTCCTGGACCAACGCCACCACCGTGGCCACCGTCAGCACCTTCACCGTGCGCGGCAGTCTGCGCAGCGGCCCGCTGCCCTCCGCCGAGATCGACGCCGCCGGCAAGGTGTACGTGGTCTGGCAGGACTGCCGGTTCCGCGCGAGCGGGGGCTCCTGCACTTCCAACGACATCGTGATGGCGACCACCACCAACGGCACCACCTGGTCCCCGGTGACCCGCATCCCCATCGACGCGACGACCAGCACCGTCGACCACTTCATCCCCGGCCTCGCCGTCGATCCGGCCACGTCGGGCGGCACGGCGCACCTGGCGCTGACGTACTACTACCACCCGGTCGCCAACTGCACGGCCTCCACCTGCCAGTTGGACGTCGGCTACGTCTCCTCGACCAACGGCGGCAGCACCTGGACAGCGCCGACCCAGTTGGCCGGCCCGATGAGCCACTCCTGGCTGGCGAGCACCACGCAGGGCACCATGGTCGGCGACTACATCTCCACGTCCTTCTCCGGCGGCACGGCGCATCCCGTCTTCGCCGTGGCCTCGGCCCCCAGCGGGTCGGTCTTCAACGAGGCGATGTACTCGACGGCGTCGGGACTGACCGCGGCCGCCGGCACCGCCCCGGTCACGACCGCCACCGTCCGCGACAACGTCTTCTCGGCCCGCCTGGCCGCGATCGCCTACGCCCAGTGGCTGGCCAACGGCGGCACGGAGGGCGGCGAGGACAGCCCCTGATCCCGCACCACCACCCACACCACCTGGGCCTGCCCGGCGCGAACTGCCCGGACAGACCCAGGTGCGGTGCGGCGTCAGCAGATACGGGGGAGCTGCTCGCCCAGCGGCATGTCCACGATGCGTCGGGCGCCCACCAGGGTGCGCAGGGTCACCCGGCCACCCGCTCCTTCCGTCAGGACCTCGCCGATCCGCACCGCCTGCGCTCCTTCCGGCAGTGACCGCAGGCACGTCAGGGCGTCCTCGGCGGCGGAGGGGTCCACGAAGGCGACCATGCAGCCCTCGTTGGCGACGACCAGCGGATCGAGGCCGAGCAGATCGCAGGCCGAGGCCACCGCATCCGGCACCGGCACGGCGCTCTCCTCGATCTCGACGGCGACGGACGAGTCCCGGGCGATCTCGTTGAGGGCCGCGGCCAGGCCGCCCCGCGTGGGGTCGCGCAGGACGTGGACGGCGGCGCCGAGCGGCGCCAGGGTGTGGACGAGGCGGTGCAGCGGCCGGGTGTCGGAGGCGATGTCGCTCTCGAAGCCCAGCCCCTCGCGGGTGCTCAGTACGGTCGTGCCGTGCAGCCCGATCGGCCCGGACAGCAGGACCGCGTCGCCGGGACGGGCCGAGGCGGCGGACGGGGACAGGGCCGGATGGCGCTGCCCGACGCCGGTGGTGTTGACGAACAGCCGGTCGGCGGCGCCCCGTCCCACCACCTTGGTGTCACCCGTCACGACCGGAACCCCGGCCTCCGCGGCCGCCTTGCCCAACGAGTCCATGACGGCCCGCAGTTCGGCCAGTTCCAGGCCCTCCTCGATGATGAGGGACACGGACAGGGCGAGCGGCCGGGCACCCCGCATGGCCAGGTCGTTGACCGTCCCGTGGACGGCGAGGGAACCGATGTCGCCGCCGGGGAAGAACAGGGGGCTGACGACGAAGCTGTCCGTGCTCATCACCAGCTCCGGGTGGCCCGGCAGCAGCGCCGCGTCCTCCATCGGTCCCGGCGCACCGCCCAGCGCGGGCAGTACCAGCCGGTCCAGCAGCTCACCGGTGAGGCGGCCGCCGGCGCCGTGGCCGAGCAGCACGACCTCGTCCTCGTGGTTCGGCATGGGGCATCGGACGGTCATGGCGCGCTCCTCACGGCGGTGCGTCCGGCCGCGTGGAAGGCGGCACACGTGCCCTCGGACGACACCATGGGCGCGCCGAGGGGATGGCGGGGCGTGCAGCGGGTGCCGTAGGCCGCGCAGTCGGTCGGCAATCTGGCACCGGTGAGGATCGCGCCGGCGATGCAGTCGGCGTCCTCCACCGGGCACAGCCCGCTCACCTCGAAACGGCGGGCGGCGTCGAACGCGGCGAAGGCGTCGGCGAGTTCGAGGCCGCTGTCGGGCAGTGCCCCGATGCCGCGCCAGGCCCGGTCGGTGACCTGGAAGACCTCGCGGACCGCGTCCTGCGCCGCGGTGTTGCCCGAGCGGCGCACCGCCCGTACGTACTGGTTCTCCACCTCGGAGCGGCCGGACTCCAGTTGCCGTACCGCCATGAGGATGCCCTCCAGCAGGTCCAGCGGCTCGAAGCCGGTGACCACGACCGGTACCCGGTACCGGGCGGCGATCGGCTCGTACTCCCGCCAGCCCATCACCGCGCACACGTGCCCGGCCGCGAGGAACGCCTGGACCTCGCACTCCGGGTCGTCGAGCAGGGCGGTCATGGCGGGCGGCACCAGGACATGGCTGACGAGGAGGGAGAAGTTCCTCAGCCCGAGGTGGGCTGCGTGCAGGACCGCCATGGCGTTCGCGGGGGCGGTCGTCTCGAATCCGACTGCCAGGAAGACCACTTCACGGTCGGGGTGGGCGGCGGCCAGGCGTACGGCGTCCATCGGGGCGTACACCACGCGGACGTCGGCGCCGCGCGCCCGCAGCGACAGGAGGTCGGTGTCCGTGCCGGGCACCCGCAGCATGTCGCCGAAGCTGGTGAAGATCACGCCTGGCCGGGCAGCGATGGCCATGGCCCGGTCCAGGGTCTCCAGCGGGGTCACGCAGACCGGGCATCCGGGACCGTGGATCATGCGCATGCCGGCCGGCAGCAGTTCGTCGATGCCCTGCCGGACCAGGGTGTGGGTCTGGCCGCCGCACACCTCCATGATGCGCCAGGGGTGGGTGGCGGCCTCGTCCAGCTCGTCCAGCAGGCACCTGGCCAGCGCGGGGTCCCGGTACTCGTCGAGGTACTTCATCGGTGCGTCAGGTCCAGTCGGATGTCGACCACGCCCTCGACCGCCCGTACCGCGCGCGCCACCACGGGCACCAGCGTCCGATCGGGCAGGGCACCGCCCAGCGTGACCACACCCTCCTTGACGGAGACCGTCAGGGCGCCGGTGGTGACGGGCAGCTGGGACAGGATGACGTGCCGGATCTCGTCGGCGATCTCCTCGTCCTCCCGCAGGAAGACCTTGAGCAGATCGCTACGACTGACCACGCCCTGCAGAATGCCCACACCGTCGACCACGGGCAGCCGCTTGACGTGCCGGCGTGCCATGATCCGGGCGGCCTCGGCGAGTGAGGCATCCGCGTGCACGGTCACCACGGGCGTGCTCATCAACTCGCCCGCGGTCACGGCGCCTGCCTTGGTCCGCTCGGCCGGGTCGCCCTCCTCGGTGTCCCGGAACTCCTCCTTGGCCAGCAGGTCCGCCTCGGACACCACCCCGACGACCCGGCCCTCGCCCTCCAGCACGGGCAGGGCGCTGACCTTCCACTGGTCGATCAGCTCGACGATCTCCTTGAAGGGCGCGTCACGCCCGACGGCGATGACGGTCTGGGTCATCACATCGCTCACGGTGAACGGGGATTCAGGCATCGCAGCCTCCCGAGGTCTCGTCCGGGATCGCTCCCGAGGTGCGGACTATCTTGAGGTCGAGGAAGTGGGTGGAGCACGAGATGCACGGGTCGTGGTTGCGGATCGCCCGTTCGCACAGGGCCGTCAACGCGTCGTCTCCCGGGTCCTGTTCACCGATCGCCCGCTGGGCGAGGCGGAGCAGGTCGTCCTCGATCGCGCCCTGGTTCTGTGCGGTGGGCGGCACCATGAGGGCGCTCGCCACCGTGCCCTCGGCGGTCAGTTCGTAGCGGTGGTAGAGCATGCCACGCGGCGCCTCGGTGGCGCCGTGACCGACCCCGGCGACCGGCGGCACGTCGACGTACGGGCGCGCGGGCGGCTCGTATCCGTCGATGATCCGCAGCGCTTCCTCGACGGCGTACAACGTCTCCACCGCCCGCACCAGGATGGACCGGTACGGGTTGCGGCACACGGCACCCTCGCGCGGATCGCCGAGCCCCGCCTCGATCGCCGCCTCGATCGCGACCGGCGACAGCTTCCGCCCGTTGATCGCGAACCGGGCCAGCGACCCGGTCAGATGCAGCCGGCCGTCGAGCCGCGAGTGCAGAGCGGTCGAGTGAGGTACATGGATCTCCCGCACCCGGTCGGTGAACTCGCCGACCGGGAAGGACTCGGTGCCGCCGTCGGCACGCAGCACGGTCGGCGTGCCGCTCTCGATCGCGTACGTGTCGGGGGCGGCCAGCGCGAACAGGTCGGCAGCCGTGTGGGCGAAGGGGAACTCGAAACCGGCCACCCAGCGCACCGTGGCCCACGCGTCGTCCAGCGCCCGCTTCAACTCCTCGCGCAGCGGCCGCAGTTCCTCATGGGTGGGCGCCCGGTGGAAGCCGCCGAGGCGGACGTTGACCGGGTGCACCGCCCGCCCGCCGAGCAGCTCCATCAGCGAGTTGCCCGCCTTCTTCAGCCGCAGCCCCCGTTCCACCTCGATCCGGTGCGTGCGGGCCAGGTCGATCGCGCTGGGGCGGCCCAGGAAGTCCGGGGCGTGCAGCAGATAGATATGCAGGGCCTGGCTCTCGATCCACTCACCGCAGTACAGCAGCCGCCGCAGATCGCGGATCACTGGATCGACCGTCACCCCGCACGCGTCCTCGATCGCCGCGCAGGCGCTCATCTGGTACGCCACCGGGCAGATGCCGCACACCCGCGCCGTGATGTCGGGCGGCTCGGTGTAGGAGCGTCCGCGCAGGAACGCCTCGAAGAACCGGGGCGGTTCGTAGATCTCCAGCCGGGCCGTGGTGACCGTGCCGTCGTGGACGTGCAGGCTCAGCGCGCCCTCGCCCTCGACCCGGGAGAGCGAGCCGACGTGCAGCACACGGGATCCGCGGTGGGTCACGACTTGAGCTCCTTGTCGAAGGCGGCGGCGTTGAAGGTGTGCAGGAAGCGGACGATGGCGTTGTCGTCCAT
This sequence comes from Streptomyces sp. NPDC101152, assembly GCF_044768275.1. Taxonomy (NCBI): domain Bacteria; kingdom Bacillati; phylum Actinomycetota; class Actinomycetes; order Kitasatosporales; family Streptomycetaceae; genus Streptomyces; species Streptomyces sp. NPDC101152. The sequence continues at coordinate 20,402 of NZ_JBIWPO010000058.1, forward strand.
CCCGTCGCTGCGCAGCACCGGTATGAGAGCAGGCAGGTTGACCGACCCGGACGGGCCGAAGCAGCCGAAGCATCCGCGCCGGTACGCGGGACACAGCGCCCCGCACCCGGCATGCGTGACCGGGCCCAGGCACGGCTTGCCCTCGGCGACCGTGACACAGACCGTGCCGCGCCGCTTGCACTCGAAGCACACGCTGTGGTTCGGCACGTCCGGCTTGCGCCCGGCGAGGAAGGCGGTGATCACTTCGATGAGCTGCCGCTTGTCGACGGGACAGCCGCGCAGCTCGAAGTCGACGTCCACATGGGCCGAGACCGGGGTGGAGGTGGCGAGCGTGGAGATGTACTCGGGGTGGGCATAGACCACGCGCCGGAACTCGTCCACGTCCGCGAAGTTGCGCAGGGCCTGGATGCCGCCGGCCGTCGCGCACGCCCCGATCGTCACCAGGTGACGGGAGGCGGCACGGATCGCGCGAATGCGTTCGGCATCCTGGGCCGTGGTGATGGAACCCTCGACGAGACAGAGGTCGTACGGGCCGGGTCGGACGGTGCTGGTGGCCTCCAGGAAGTGGGCGATCTCCACCGTGCCCGCCAGGGCGAGGAGTTCGTCCTCGCAGTCCAGCAGGGTGAGCTGGCAGCCGTCGCAGGAGGCCAGTTTGAACACGGCGAGCTTGGGGGCACTCATCTCACAACTCCCTTACCGACAGAAGGGGTTGAGCTTCGTCCCAGCCCACGACCGGCCCGTCCCGGCACACCAGCAGCGGGCCGAGCTGGCAGTGACCGCAGTGCCCGGTCGCACAGCGCATGTTCCGTTCCAGCGAGACCCGGATCCGCTCCGGAGGCACCCCGCGCTGCGCGAGCTCCCGGGCCGTGGCGCGGATCATCGGCTCGGGACCGCACACGAACGCCCAGGTACGGTCGGGGTCGAAAGGCGCCCGGCCGAGCAACTGGGTGACCACCCCGACATCCCCGTGCCAGTCCGTGTCGGGCCAGTCCACGGTCACCCCGGTGTACGCCGTGGCCCACTGCTCCAGCTCCTTGCGGGAGATCAGGTCGGCCGGGGTCCGCGCGCCGACGAGTACGCTCACCCGCCCGTACGACCCGGGATCGGCCAGCACTTCGAGGACCAGTGGCCGCAGCGGGGCCAATCCGATGCCGCCCGCCACCACCAACACGTCCTGCCCATGCGCCCGTTCGAGTTCCCAGCTCGTTCCGTACGGGCCCCGCAGCCCGACCACGTCACCCACACGCGCCGCGCACAGCCCGTCGGAGACAGCGCCCACGCTGCGGATCGTGTGCGCGAGCCCGCCGGTGCCCTGCACGGAGCTCACCGACAGCGGAATCTCCCCGCGTCCGAAGCAGTGCACCATCGCGAACTGCCCCGGCGTGAACTCCGCCAGCGCCTCGCCGACCGGCTCCAGCCGCAGCGTGACCGTCTCCGCGGTCTCCCGGCGCCGGTCGACCACGAGATGGGGGACGGGTACGGCGGTCATTCGACACCACCGCTCAGGAAGACGGCCGGGGAGCCGTACAGGTCGACGAGCCGGGCGCGCGCCGCGTTCAGCCGGTGGGAGAGCACCCGGCCCACCCAGTGGCCGACCGCACGGCCGAACTCGGCGTCGTCGTCGCACATCAGACGCACCGCGACCGCGTCGAACTCGTACGCCCGCACCCGTGTCGTCGCCACCGCGCCCAGCTGCCAGACGTACGGCTCGAACAGCCAGGACCAGCCCACGAGGTCACCCGTGCCGAGGGTCTCGATCACGGGCGTGCGATGGCCCGGGACATGCATGTCGAGGGCGACCGTGCCGTCGCGGACGATCCAGAACCGGTCGGCCCGCCCGCCCTCCTCGAAGAGCCGGGTGTCCGGTTTCAGGTCGACCTCGCGGGCGACGCGCAGCAGCCGTTCCCGGTGCTCGACGGGCATCGCGTGTTCCAGGCGCAGGGTGATCGAGGGGGTCATCGCTCCGTCTCCGATTCGGTGTGCAGCGCGGCGACTTCCTCGGTGATGTCGATCCCGACCGGGCACCAGGCGATGCACCGGCCGCAGCCGACGCAGCCCGAGCTGCCGAACTGGTCGTGCCAGGTGGAGAGTTTGTGGGTGAGCCACTGCCGGTAGCGGGACTTGCCCGAGGAGCGGACCGGGCCTTCGTGAAGGTAGGAGAAGTCCAGGTCGAAGCAGGAGTCCCAGCGCTGCCAGCGTTCGGTGTGGTCGCCCGTGAGGTCGGTGACCTCCTCGGTGGTGACGCAGAAGCAGGTGGGGCAGACCATCGTGCAGTTTCCGCAGGTCAGGCATCGATCGGCGACGTCGTCCCAGCGTTCGGCGTCCAGACTCGCGCCCATCAGCGCCTGCAGGTCGACGGGCGGCAGCGAGCGCCCCATGCTCTCGCGCGCCGCGTCGACCGAGGTACGGGCGGCGGTCTCGGTGGCCGTGTCGGCGCCGTGGTGCGGTACCCGGTCCAGCAGCCGGGCGCCCTCCTCGCTGCCGACGCGCGCCAGGAAGCGGTGCCCGTCGCCGTCCACCACCTCGGTCAGCGCCAGGTCGTAACCCGGGTCGGCGGCGGGCCCACCCCCGGTGGACACGCAGAAGCAGGTCGCGCCGGGCTCCACGCACTCGACGGCGATCAACAGCGCCCGCCGCCGGCGCGCCCCGTACCCGGAGTCCTCGAACCGGCCGCCGGTCAGCACCCGGTCCTGGATGGCGATGGCCCGCAGATCACACGGCCGCACGCCGAGGAAGGCGTAGTCGGGGGCGTCCGGTTCCTCGCCGGTGAAGGACACGTCACCCTCCGGCGTCCGATCGGCGCTCCACAGCCGTTGCCGCGCCGGATGCAGGAAGTTCTTCCAGGACTGGGGTCCCGCGCTGTGCGCGAAGGCCGCCCCGTCCTCGCGCCGCACCAGCCGGTACCGCCCGGCCTCCAGCTCGACGCCCCACCCGAACGGCAGCGCGTCGGCCGACGTCAGCTCCGCCAGCACGATCGCCCCGTCCCGCACGGTCGGCCCGACGACGGTGCGCCCCTGCTCGACCAGAGCCGTGACCAAGGCGTCCAACCCGTCCCGGTCGAGCACGGCAGACGCTGTGGTGACGCTCATACGGTCCTCCTCGTCCGGGCTGATCGTGCTCGTCCACCCTCAGCTTCCGTCGCGTCCTCCGCCACAGGCATGGGCCGACCGGCCCTGGGAGCGGAGTCGACCGGATCCCATGGCGACACGCCGGCTACGGCAGCGGTTCACCCAGCTCGCCCTCGACCGCCCCGGCCATCGCCCGCAGCACGCCGAGGGTCCGCTCGGCCTCCACCTCGTCGACCAGGGTGATCGCGAAGCCCACGTGGACGATGACGTACGACCCCACGTCCGCCTCGGGCGTGCAGCTCAGGCACACCTCCCGCCGTATCCCCCCGAAGTCGACGGTCGCCATGCGCAGCCCGGCGTCGTCGTGGACCTCCGTCACCCGCCCCGGAATGCCAAGACACATCCCCGCTCACTCCTCCCCGGCCAGCCGCGCCGCCGCGACCGCCGCCTGCCCGTAGCTGACACCGCCGTCACCGACGGGGACCTGACCGCCGACGAACACCCGCAGCCCCTGCGCGTGCAGCCGCCGCCGCACCTCGGTCAGCAGCCGCCGGTTGACGAAGCAGCCCCCGCCGAGGCACACCGTGCGCGGCGCGCCCTCGGCCACGGCCCGCGCGGCGAGATCCGCCGTGACGATCGCGACCGTCGTATGGAAGGCCGCCGCCAGCCGGGCCACCGACTCACCACCGAGCTGCCGCGTCAGCAGATCGACCAGCGTCGGCGTGGGGTCGTAAACCCACAATCCCTGCGTCCGCACGACCCGGTGGCCGAGCGGCACCGCGTGCTCGTCACCCGCCGCCGCTTCGAGCAGAACGGCCGCCTCGCCCTCGTAACTCACCCGGTCGGCGAGCCCGAGCAGCGCGGCGACCGTGTCGAAGAGCCGTCCGGCGCTGGAGGCGCGCGGGCAGTTGACGTCCCGGGCCACCATGGCCCGCACGGTGACCACCTCGCGTGGATCGAGGCGTTCGGTGAAGTGCCGGGTGAGCCACGGGTAGGGCCGCGGGGAGCCCAGGGTCTCGCTGCCGAGCAGCCGGCCGAGCGCCGCACGGGAGGGATGCCGCACCGCCGCGTCCCCGCCCGGCAGGGGCGCGGTGGCGAACCGGCCCACCCGGCGGTAGCCGCTCAGCGTCGCGAGGAGGATCTCACCGCCCCACAAGGTGCCGTCGTCGCCCAGCCCCAGCCCGTCGTAGGCGATCCCGAGGAACGCTCCCCGCACCCCGTGCTCGGCCGCGCAGGCGGCCACGTGCGCGTGATGATGCTGCACCGCCGTCCGCCGCACCGGCTGGGCCTCGGCCCACTGCGTGGACAGATAACCGGGGTGCAGGTCGTGGGCGACGACACGCGGCTCGATCCCGGTCAGCCGGCGCAGATGGTCGTACGACGCGAGGAACGCCTCGTACGTCGTCGGGTCGGACAGGTCGCCGGTGTGCGGGCCGAGGTGGGCGCGGCCGTCGGCGGCCAGGGTGAAGGTGTGCTTGAGCTGCGCCCCGGCCCCGGCAACCGGCACGCGGACCGCCATCGGCACCGGTGCGGGGGCCAGCCCGCGGGCCCGCCGGACGGTGATGCGGGTCCGGCCGGTGAACTGGACCACCGAGTCGTCGTAGCGGGAGTGGATCTCCCGGTCGTGGGTGAGGAACCCGTCCGCGACCCCTGCCAGGGAGCGGCGGGCCTCGTCGTCGTTCACGGCGATCGGCTCGTCGCTGAGGTTGCCGCTGGTGACGACGAGGGGCCGGGCGAGTTCGTCCAGCAGGAGGTGGTGCAGTCCGGTGGTGGGCAGGAACAGGCCGACGCGGGTGAGACCGGGGTGCACCTCCCGGGCCAGCGGGTCCGGGGCACGCCCCCGGCCCCGGGCCAGCAGCACCACCGGGCGTTCCGGGGAGCTCAGCGCCTGCTCCTCGGTGGCGCCGACGCGGGCCAGTCGGGACGCGGTCCGCACATCGGCCACCATCACGGCGAACGGTTTCGTCGGACGGTGCTTTCGGCGGCGCAGTTCCTCGACCGCCCGCGAGTCGCCGGCGTCGCACAGCAGTTGGTAACCGCCCAGTCCCTTGAGCGCGACGATCCCGCCCCCGTCGACGGTCTTCACGGCGGCGCGCAGTGCGTCTTCGCCGCGCAGGTCCTCCCAGGCCGGTCGCGGCCCGCAGGCGGGGCAGGCGACGGGCTCGGCGTGGAAGCGGCGGTCGGCCGGGTCGTTGTACTCGGCGGCGCAGGCGGAGCACAGCGGGAAGCGGCGCATGGTGGTGCGGACACGGTCGTAGGGGAGGTCCTCGATGATCGTGGCGCGCGGTCCGCAGTCCGTGCAGTTGATGAACGGGTAGCGGTAGCGGCGGTCGCGCGGGTCGCGCAGTTCGCGCAGGCAGGCGTCACAGATGGCCGCGTCGGGCGGGATCTCGCGAACCGTCGTGTCGGGGTCGGCGGGCGCGCTGTGCCGGACCCGGAAGCCGGTGCCGACGTCGACCGGCGCGGTCACGGTCAGCCGGACCCGGCGCACCCGGGCCAGCGCCGGCGCGTCCGCGCGCAGCCGGAGCGCGAACTCGGCGACGGCCCGCGGGGGCCCGGCGACCTCGCCCTCCACGTGTCCGTTGACGTTGGCCACCCAGCCGTCCAGACCGAGCGAGGAGGCGGTGCGGTAGACGAACGGCCGGAAGCCGACGCCCTGGACGATCCCCTCGACATGGAAGCGCCGTACGGTCATGGCCGCCTCCGGGCCACCACGTCCGGGCGTCGCGCGATCTCGCCCGCGACGGCCTCGGCCAACGGCTCCACGGCGGCTTCGACGGCGGGGGAGAGGCCGGTGCCGAAGCCGCCGTCGGCCCCCTCCACCGCGTAGACCACGAGCCGCTCGGGCAACAGGCCCAGGACGCGGGCCAGTTCCACCGCCTCACCGAGCCCCAGCCCGTGCGAGCTGGTGGCGGACGCCGGGGCGACGACGCCCGCGTCCAGTTCGAGACGGTGCACCCGCCCGGGGGTGCCTGGATGCGCGTGGGCGGCGTCCACGACCACGGCGAGGGCCGCGCCCTCCCACAGGCCGATCAGCCGGCCTGGATCACCGTCACAGGTGGCCAGCACGGTGTCCGGCGGCAGTGGCCGGTCCTCGGCGCGCCGGCGCAGCCGGGCGATCACGGCCCAGCCCACGCCGTCGTCGCGCCGGAACTCGTTCCCGACACCGATGACCGCGATCCGCGTACGGCTCCTCATGCTCCTCACCGTGGGCCCCACAGGGCGAAGGTCACATGGGCCGAACGGCCTGACCGGAGGGGCCGATCCTCCCCGCGTCCGGTCCGCGAACAGCCTGGCCCGGAGGCTCAGGTCAGGGCGCCGGCACCAGGGCGACCGGGCACCGAACCACCTCGAGCACGCCGAGAGCGGTGTCGCCCGTGCGGCGGCCGACCACCACCAGCCCCGAGGTGCCGGCCGCGTGGACGAGTGCCTCGGCGGGCTGGAGCAGGACGACATCCTCCAGGACACCGACGTCGGGGTACTTGCCCCGCCACGGGCGCAGAACGTCGGACAGGGCCTGCACCTCCTGGTCCTCCCAGGTGGCACGGTCCTCCTCGAGGACCGGCAGCGGCGACCGCTCGGCTGCCTGCGCGGGCAGTCGCCAGGCATGCACCACGCGCAGCAGCACTCCGCGCAGACGGGCTTCCTCGAAGGCGAACCCGAGCACGCCGCTCGCCGGATTGCGGGCGTCGAGACCGACGGTCACGGTCTCGGGGAGGCGGTACGGCGTCGACGGCACGACCACGACCGGAGCCGTCAGGGGCGCGGGAAGCCGAAGCCGCCGGTCCAGACCGAGCACGATCAACTCGGCGTCCGGGTAGGTGCGATCACTCGACGGCGGGCCCTGCTCCAACCGCAGCGGCAGCGCGCGCAGCGCGGCCTCCCGTTCGGCCCAGTCGGCCGCGGCCCGGCCCTGCGCCGACTCGTCGACAAAGGCGATGATCACTCGCTCCATGGTGTGCCGCCTTCCGGGCCGGGATCTCCACTGTGCGCCGAAGTCGGCCAGGGACGCAGGGCCGAACGGACCCGCTCACAGACCTGGCGGCCCATACCCGCCGGTAGGCGGCGGGCCCACGCTGGCAGCGAGGAGCAGATCGAGCGCAGGAGGTGCGCAGCATGCTTCCACCGGTCATCGCCGCGGTCGACGGATCCGCCGAGAGCCTCGCCGCGGCGGAGTGGGCCGCCCGTGAGGCGGTCCGCCGTGAGCGGCCCTTGCGTCTGGTGCACGTCTGGAACTGGCATCCGCGTCAGGACGAGGGGGAACCCGCAACAGCCGCCCAACGGCACCTGGCGCGCCGCGCGCTGCGGCAGGCCGAGGATCGCGTCCGCCATGCCTGCCCGGGGGCCCGTGTCGAGGAGGAGCAGGTGGAGGGGCCCGCGACCGCCGCGCTGCTGAAGGCGGCCGAGCAGACCGGCCTCCTCGTGCTGGGCTCCCGCGGACTGAGTGGCCTCACCGGTCTCCTGGTCGGGTCCGTCGCCCTGGGCGTGGTCGCCCGGGCCGCCTGTCCCGTCGTCCTCGTCCGGGCGGACGAGGAGGCGGCAGACGAGCGTCTGCCTGGGGGCACCGGCGTCAGGGACGTCGTGCTCGGCATCGATCTGGCCACCCCCTGCGACGAGGTGATCGAGTTCGCCTTCGATGCGGCCCGCCTGCGCGGCGCGCGCCTGCGGGCCGTGCACGCCTGGCAGCCGCCGTCCCCGATCGGGCTCGGCGCCGGCGACATCGGTCTGGTGGCAGGCCGAGAGCGGGCCGAGGAGTGGCTCGGCTTCCTGAGTGCCGTGCTGCAGGTGTGGCGCGAGAAGTATCCCGGCGTCGAGGTCGTCGAGACGGTGACCGAGGGCCGGGCCCGGTCCGCGCTGCTGCGGGCCGCCTCCGGGGCGAGCCTGCTCGTCGTCGGTCGTCGTGTCACCGACCGGTCCAACGGACCGCGCACCGGTCCCGTCACCCACGCCGCCATCCACCACGTCGGCTGCCCCGTGGCCGTCGTACCCCACGACTGAGAGGTCGCCATGAGCAAGCCGACGAAGTACGTGTACACGTTCGCCGAGGGCGACCGGGACATGGCCGACCTGCTCGGCGGCAAGGGCGCCGGGCTCGCCGAGATGACGCGGATCGGGCTGCCCGTCCCGCCCGGATTCACCGTGACCACGGAAGCCTGCAGGGCCTACCTGGCCACGGGCGAGGAGCCGCCCGAGCTCGGCATCGAGGCGGCACAGGCACTGGCCGGACTGGAGCGCGCCATGGGCCGCACCCTCGGCGCACCCGACGACCCCCTGCTGGTGTCGGTGCGATCGGGCGCCCGCTTCTCGATGCCCGGCATGATGGAGACCATCCTCGACATCGGCCTCAACGACCGGTCGGTCATCGGGCTCGCCAAGGCGTCCGGGCAGGACAGGTTCGCGTGGGACTCCTACCGCCGCCTTATCCAGATGTTCGGCCACACCGTGATGGGCGTGGACGGCGACCTGTTCGAGCAGGCCCTCGCCGCGCACACGGCACACGACGACGACCTCGACGCCGGCGAACTCGCCCGGTTGACCGAGGAGTTCAAGGCGATCATCCGCAAGGAGACCGGCGAGGACTTCCCGCAGGACCCCGCCGAGCAGCTCTCCCGCGCCATCCGCGCCGTCTTCGACTCCTGGAACACCGAGCGCGCCCGCGTCTACCGTCACCGCGAACACATCCCCGAGGACCTCGGTACCGCCGTCAACGTGCAGGCCATGGTCTTCGGCAACCTGGGCTCCACTGTGACGTCCGAGAACAGCGGCACCGGTGTCGCGTTCACCCGCGACCCGGCCACCGGCGAACGCGGCAGGTACGGCGACTACCTGCCCGACGCCCAGGGGGAGGACGTCGTCGCCGGCGTGCGCGACGCGCTGCCGTTGAGCGAACTCAAGACGCTCGACCCGCGTTCCTACGTCGAGCTCGGCGACCATCTGCGCGCCCTGGAGAACCACTACCGCGACCTGTGCGACGTCGAGTTCACCGTGGAGCGCGGCAAACTGTGGATCCTGCAGACCCGCATCGGCAAGCGCACCGCCGAGGCCGCCTTCCGCATCGCCCACGACCTGCGCGAGGAACGGACGATCACCGCCGACGAAGCCCTGATCCGCGTCGACGGCGCGGAACTGACCCGGCTGATGTTCCCCCGCTTCGACGCACAGGCCGCCGGCCGGCCCCTCGCCCACGGCGTGCCCGCCTCGCCGGGCGCCGCCGTGGGAGCCGCAGTCTTCGACTCCGCCGAGGCGGTACGCCGCGCCGCCACCGGCGAGCAGGTCGTCCTGGTTCGCCGCGAGACCACACCGGACGACCTGCCCGGCATGATCGCCGCACAGGCCGTGCTGACCAGCCGGGGCGGCAAGACCAGCCACGCCGCCGTGGTGGCCCGAGGCATGGGCAAGGTGTGCGTGTGCGGTGCCGAGGCCCTCGCCGTCGACCCGGCCGCACGCCGGTTCACGACAGACACGGGAGTCGTCGTCCGCGAGGGCGACACCATCTCCGTCGACGGCACCGCCGGCACCGTCCACCTCGGCGAACTGCCGCTCACCCCGTCCGACGTCGGCCGCGCACTGGAGTCCGGCGCCGCCACCGGCCCGCTCACCGAAGCCGTGCTGGGCGCGCTGACCCACGCCGACGCGGTACGGCGCCTGGAGGTGCGGGCCAACGCCGACACCCCCGAGGACGCCGTACGCGCTCGTGCACTCGGCGCGCAGGGCATCGGCCTGTGCCGTACCGAACACATGTTCCTCGGTGAGCGCCGGGCGCTGGTCGAGGCGATGATCCTGGCCCGCGACGACACCGCCCGCGAGCAGGCCCTGGCCGCTCTGCTGCCGTTGCAGCGCGAGGACTTCACCGGCATCCTCGCCGCGATGGACGCGCTTCCCGTGACCATCCGGCTGATCGACCCGCCGCTGCACGAGTTCCTGCCCGACCGCACCGAGCTGGCCGTCCGGATCGCCCGCACCGGGCACCCTGACCCGCACGACGTCGAACTGCTCGCCGCCGTCGAGCGCATGCACGAGCAGAACCCCATGCTGGGCCTGCGCGGCGTGCGCCTGGGCCTCGCCGTGCCCGGGCTGATGGCCATGCAGGTCCGGGCGATCGCGGAGGCGGTGGTACGGCGGCTGCGGGACGGCGGCACACCCCGCGCCGAGATCATGATCCCGCTCGTCGGCACGGTCGAGGAACTCCGCCTGGCACGCGCCGAGACGGAACGCGTCCTCGCGGAGGTCACCGCCGAGACCGGCGTCCAACTGGACTGCCCGATCGGCACGATGATCGAGCTGCCCCGCGCCGCGCTCGTCGCCGGACACATCGCCACGGCGGCCGACTTCTTCTCCTTCGGCACCAACGACCTCACCCAGACCACCTGGGGCCTGTCGAGGGACGACGCGGAGGCATCCTTCTTCCCGCTCTACCTGGACAAGGGCATCTTCCAGGTCTCGCCCTTCGACTCGATCGACCAGGAGGGCGTCGGACGGCTCGTGGAACTGGCCTTGAAGGCCGGCCGCACGGTCAACCCCCGGCTGGAGACGGGCGTGTGCGGCGAGCACGGCGGCGACCCCGCCTCGATCCACTTCTTCCACCGGGTGGGACTGGACTACGTCTCCTGCTCGCCCTTCCGGATCCCGGCCGCCCGCCTGGAGGCAGGACGCGCGGCGCTGACGGAGACCACCGGGGCGAGCGACAGCAGGTGAGAGCCCCCGGGGGCGGTGACTGAGCTCGCCGCGCCCGGCGCCCATACGGCCGCGGACGCGCTCGTCACTGTGGCGGGCGTCCGCGAGGGCGCAGGGCCGGTGCGGCTGCCGGACATGAACCTTCGGCGACACGGGCCACGGTCAGGTGCTGGCAGACGATCCCTTCCAGCACCCACCGCAGGCCAGGACACGACAGCTTGGACCGGGACTCTGCCGCCGAACGGTTCGTGCGCCAACCGTCGGGTCGAGTGCTGCAGCGAACCGCCCCTCGCTGGGCGCCGCGTCAGGGCCGCCCCTGGTCCCGGACGGGCACGCTCAGGAGGAACCGGGCCCCACCGGGGACGACGGTGAGCGAGTCGCCATGCGCGTGGGCCACCCGGTCGGCGATGGACAGCCCGAGGCCACTGGAACCGGAACCGCTGTGGCAGCGTTCGAACAGGGACTTCGCCTGGCATGGCGGTATGCCGGGGCCCGCGTCGTCGACCGTGACGGTGCCGGGGCACTGGCCAAGATCGAAGGTAGAGTCCGGCTTACCTCCCGGTCCGTCGACCTCGTCACACTTTGAAGCTCCGGGTCGACGTGGCCGTGAGCCTGCGGCCAGGTGGCGTCGCGCCGCTGGCCGACTCTTCCCGTGCCGCCCGCCTGTCGCGCGTTCGGCGCCGCACGACTGCGACGGTCCCCCGCGAGACGGTGGCAAAGGCCACGAGTGGCAGGAGCAGGTAGAAGACGAAGAGCTTGCGGAGGTCGTCGAGGAAGTACCAGATCGACGCGGTCGCACTGAACCAGAACGCGACCAGCGAGCCGACGCCGCGCTCCTGGCTGCGTAGCGCGCTGGCGAGGCACAAGAGAGCGGTCAACGCCAGCAGGGCAGCGACGGCGACGGACGAGTGGCTCCAGCCGAACTCGGCGCGCCGCAGCTGGGAGTTGACCGCCACGGCCTCGGCCACCGGCCCCCAGCCCACCGCGCAGGACAGGCGTGCCGACCACGGCAGCGTCAGCACACCCAGCGCGGCCACCGCGAGGGCGACCTGGCCGAAGTGGGCGGTGTCCACCAGGTGGCCACGGGCGCACAGCACCGAGAGCAGGCATCCGAGCAGAGCCAGAGCGCTGTCGGCTGAAGGCCGAAATGAGGGTCGGAACTTGTCCCGGAGAGCCGTTCGGCCGCCGGACGGCGTTCCCTCGAGCGGAGGCGGAGGCGGTGGCGGAGGCGTGGTGGCCTGGGCTGTCGGTATGGAGGACTGTGCCAGGGCGTCGGCTAGGGCCGCGCGCATCTGTCCCGCGTCGGCGAAGCGTTCCGCCGGGTCCTTGCGCAAGGCGCGCAGGAGCACCGCCTCCACCACCGGTGGTGTCTGCGGTCGGAGCCGGAGGACCGGCTCGGGTTCGGCGTACAGGTGCTGGTGCATGACGGCGAAGGGCGAGTCGCCACGAAACGGGGTCTGGCCGGTCAGCAGTTCGTGCAGCAGGCACCCCATCGCGTACAGATCGGCCCGGTGGTCGATGTCCGCACCGCTGATCTGCTCGGGTGAGAGGTAAGCGGGGGTGCCTATGGCCGCGCCGCTGCCCGTGATGCGGGTGGCGGCCTCGGCGAACGCTTTGGCGATGCCGAAGTCGAGGACTTTCACTGCGCCGGGTCCGGTGAGCATGATGTTCGAGGGCTTGACGTCCCTGTGCACGATGCCGCGTTCGTGGCTGTGCCCCAGTGCGTCCAACACCGCGCACGCAGTGTTGATCGCCTCCGCGACGGGCAGCGGCCCGTCTCGCAGCACCTCGGCGAGGGTGACCCCCTGCACGTACTCCATGACAAGGTAGGGCCGCGGCCCGTCCGGGTGGGGCTCCTCGCCGACGTCGTGGATGGTGGCCACCGCCGGATGGTTCAGCGCGGCTGCCGCGTGGGCCTCGCGCCGGAAGCGGGCTCGCGACTGCGGGTCGTGAGCCAACTGTGAGGAGAGCAGCTTGACGGCCACGGTGCGGCGCAGTTGCCGGTCCACCCCACGATGGACGGTTCCCATGCCACCCTGCCCGAGCTTCTCGACCAGCTCGTAGCGGCCGCTGAGGACTGTTTCGCCTCCCACACACGCCTCCCGTCATTCGGACCGTGGAGTAGCTTACGGCGCGACGTCGGCGGACCGATCACCACCGCCGCAGACCGGCGAATCGCCGAGCAAGCGCGGACAGGCGGGCCGCCGAGCTCCCGTAGCCGTTCCGTCTGGGCCTGGGACGCGGCGGTTCCAGGCGAGGAGTCAGGCAGACACTCCGCACAGCCGGATCGCGTTGGTGAAGGCAACGCCTGACGGGCACCCATATGCCTTCCGCGATCCCGGGCAGACCCGCGGACGTGGCGGTGATCAGGAGCACCAGCGTGGTGCCTGCGGTGACGAGCACGGCCAGGCCCGAGGCCAAAACGCGCAGTGCGACGGGAACCGGCCCACCAGGACCTTGCCGTTGAGCTGCCCGGTGGCGACCACGCCGAGTGAGTTGAGGCCGAAGAGCAGGCTGTATGTCTGTGGGGAGGCGCCGTAGATCTCCTGGATGCTGAAGAAGGAGCCGGCGCAGTAGGCGAACAGGGCGGCGAAGCCGAGGCTGCCAGTGAGCAAGTAACCGGTGAAGGAGCGGTCGCGCACCAGATCACGCACAGTACGCAGGGGCGCCGGGAGCTCGCCGTGCCGCCGGTCCGGAGGCGGCGGGGTCTCGGACAGCAGGGCGGCGGTGTCCGACAGAATGACCAGACTCAGAAGCGTGAGAGTGACGAACACGCCGCGCCAGGATGTCAGCCGCAGCAGTTGGGCGCCGAGCACGGGCGCGAGGATCGGCGCGGTGCCGGAGACCAGCAGCACGAGGACAGCAGACGAGCGGCGCCGAGGTCCTCGTACAGGTCGCGCACCACGGCCCGCGCGATGACGATGCCGGCCGCTCCCGGCAGCTCCTGGACCAACCGCATGCCGATGACCACCGCCGGATCCGGGGCGAGGGCTCGCGGGGCGCCCGCCATGACATACAGCGACTGGCGGGCGATTCCCTCGGGGTAAGTCCTGTCGCCGGGGATCGTGTAACTGCGCGGCAGCGGTTCTACGGGGGAGGAGGGCGCGTTACTTGACGTATCTCCGTACAGGAACAGGACGGGTGCGTTGGCAAGAGAAGTCATCAACGAGCGCAGGCGATGAGCTGAGGGGGTCCGTGGGCCGCGCGAACCGCCCCGGATCCGCGCGGCGCGGACGGCGCACGCCGAGGGTGTTCAGTTGCCGGCCGGGAAGAGCGACCGGTTGGCGATGTCGATGATGAACGGGCCGACGTGGGCCGGTACTTGTCGACGATCGCCTTCTTGTACGCGTCACCGTCGTCACCAAGGAGTTCGCGGGCATCGGCGAGGTAGCGGCGCACGTCCTCGTAGACCTCTGGGCCGGTGGGCTGGCCGCGGTGACGAGATGACCTTCTCGTGCCTCTCCTCACCTCGGAGCCACTCGATGCCTCTCCCGCTGTACCTGCTTGCCATGGCGGTCTTCGCCATGGGCACCTCGGAGTTCATGCTCGCCGGCCTCTTGCCGGACATCGCCTCGGATTTCGACGTCGGGGCAGCAGGCGTGCTCACCTCGGCCTTCGCGATCGGCATGATCGTCGGCGCACCCCTGGTGGCCGCGCTTGCCCGCAACTGGCCCAGGCGCCCGGCCCTTCTCGGGTTCGTCCTCGTTTTCGCGGCAGCTCACGCCTTGGGCGCCGTCACCACGAGCTTCCCCATCCTGTTCGCTACCCGAGTCGTCGCAGCACTCGCGAACGCGGGCTTCCTCGCTGTCGCCCTGACGGCTGCGGCCGCGCTGGTCTCACCCGACAGGAAGGGACGCGCACTGGCCGTCCTGCTGTCGGGCACGACGGTGGCCACGATCGCCGGTGTCCCCGCTGGGTCAGTGCTCGGCACGGCACTCGGCTGGCGGGCCACCTTCTGGGCAGTCGCCGCTCTCTGCCTGCCTGCCGCTCTCGGCATCCTGAAAGGCATCCCCGCAGGACGTGACGACGACGAGGCGACCGGCGGGCCGGCGTTGCGAGCGGAGCTCACCCAGCTCGCCCGGGCGCGACTGACCCTGGTGATGCTGCTCGGCGCGCTGGTGAACGCGGCAACCTTCGGCAGCCCCACCTTCCTCGCCCCCGTGGTGACCGACAGCGCCGGGCTGGGCGAGTTGTGGATCTCTATCGCTCTGGTGCTCTTCGGTGCCGGTTCCTTCGTGGGCGTCACCGTCGCCGGACGGCCGTCCGACCGAAGTCCCGGCCCGGTCATCGCGGTCGCCGGTCCGGTGCTGCTCATCGGCTGGCCCACTCTGGCGGTGCTTGCCAACGAGCCGGCCGCCCTGTTCACCCTCGTGTTCGTGCAGGGCGCGCTGTCGTTCGCGCTGGGCAGCACGCTGATCACACGGGTCCTCTACGAGGCCGCGGGAGCCCCCACGATGGCTGGCTCGTATGCGACGGCGGCGCTGAACGTGGGCGCCACCGTCGGCCCCGTCGTCGCTGCAGCCACGCTCGGCACCGAAGCAGGGGCCCTCGGACCGCTCTGGACAAGCGGGCTTCTCGTCGCGGTCGCGCTGCTCATCGCATTCCCCCTCCTCACCGTCATCACGGCCGGCCGGAGCACGGAGGTGCTGCGGTGACACATGCGAACGCACCGTTGAACATCGAGGACGCCGAGGGCTTGTGGAGCGCTGCCGCACCCGTCCGATCGCGCACGTCGCCGCCGAGGCTGGTGTCTCCCGCGCCTGCCTGTCCAAGTGGAAGAACCGGTACGACACTCACGGCGAAGCCGGGCTGCAGGACCGTCCGAGCGTCCCGCGGTCTTCACCGATCCCGTTCCCGCCCGATGTCGTCGAACGGATCGAGCAGCTGCGGCGGGACGACAAGTGGTCCGCCCGCCGGATCACCCTTGAACTCGCGAGCCAAGGCGTGCGGATCAGCGAACGCACGGTAGGCCGGTGGCTGGCGCGCCTGGGCATCAACCAGCGCCGCTTCCTCGACCCCGACCGCTCGACCAACAGGCGTCCGTCGAAACGGATCGTGGCCGGCTACCCGGGCCGCATGGTCCATCTGGACGTCAAGAAGGTCGGGCGTATCCCCGACGCGGCGGGTGGCGGGCCCATGGACGCGGCTCCGAACAGGCCAGGGCGGCACAGCGCGCAAAGACCGGTGGGGCCAAGGGCGGGTACGTCTCCCTGCACTCTGCCGTCGACGGATCCTCCCGCCTGGCCTATACCGAGCCCCTTGCCGACGAAAGGGCCGCCACCACCGTGGCGTTCCTCAGCCGGGCCCGCGCTTTCTTCGCCGCCCACGGCATCCACCGGGTCGTGCGTGTGGTCACCGACAACGGCGCGAACTACCGCGCCGCGGTCTTCGAGCGCGCCCTCATCCCGTGGGCCTCCCGCCATCAGCGGACCAAGCCGTACACGCCCCGCCACAACGGCAAGGCCGAGCGCTACCAGCGCATCCTCGCTGAAGAACTCCTGTATGCCAGGCACTGGTCCTCTGAAGCAGAACGGGCGCGGGTGATCGCAGTCTGGAACGTCCACTACAACTACCACCGGCCTCACACCGCCGCCAGTAACCGTCCTCCGGTCTCACGCCTCCACGTGGGTGTCACCAACGTCATGGCCAGCAACACCTAGGACGGCGCCGGTGGGCGCGGGGTACACCAGCAGATGGGCGACGCCGACGGGACGTGAAGCAGCAGCGTGTGGCCCGGCAGGCCATCCAGGTGGACGGCCATCGCCTGCGGGGAACGCGCCACATCCTCGGCCCGTTGCACGTCCCTTTGTCCTCGACCTTGAATGGGAGAGGAAACCGTCCGGAGCCGTCGAACTCGTCACGGAAAGCCGGTGCCGGGTCGGTGAAGGTTCCGGCGGGCAAGGTCGCCGTCGTACGGGAGCCGCACGGGGAGTGAGCCGGGGTGGCGGCGGGCGCAGGCGCAGTGATGAGGGTCACTATCAGGCGTTTTGTGACAAAGGCTGCAAATCCCAGTGAATCCTTTGCTTCGGTCAGGCATTCGGTCATCGTCGTGAGGGTCCGTCCGTGTCATCCCGAGATGGCCAGCCATGCCAGGAGTAAGAACAGAATGCAGAACTCCAGTTCCGTCCGTCTGCTGCGCCGTGCGGCCCTCGGCTGCGCGGTGGCCGTCTCGCTCACCCTGGCCGGTGCCGGTACGAGCGCAAGCGCCGCAACCGGCGCCGGCGCGCAGGCCGTCCCTGCCGGCGCCCCGAGCGCTTCGATCGCCCACAGTGCGGCGACGTACGGCCGGACCGTGGCACTCACCTTCGACGACGGCCCGGGGCCGTTCACCGGTCAGGTACTGGACCTGCTCGCCCAGTACCACGTACAGGCGACGTTCTGCCAGATAGGCAACCAGGCCGCCGTGAACCCCGCCCTGGTCAAGCGCATCCTCGCCGCCGGCCACCGGCTGTGCGACCACACCGTGGACCACCCCCAGCCGATGCGTACCCTCCCGCACGCCACGCAGGTCCACGAGATCACCGCGGCCAAGGAAATGATCATCAAGGCCGGCGGGCCGGGCACCCAGATCAGGTGGTTCCGTGCCCCCGGCGGCGACTTCAGCCCCGAAAACCGCCGGATAGCCGTGCAGGACGGTCTACGCCCGCTGGGCTGGACCGTCGACCCCCGTGACTGGTCGCGCCCGGGTGCCGCCTCGATCGTCGCCACCGTGAAACGGGAACTGCGCCCCGGCGGCATCGTCCTCATGCACGACGGCGGCGGCGACCGCAGCCAGACCGTGGCGGCCCTGCGCGAACTGCTCCCCTGGATGACCCGGCAGGGCTACAGGTTCAGCCTTCCCGCAAGCTGACGCAGCGGCTTCACTCCGACACACCCGGGGCCCGACGAGGTCTTCACGGGTAGGGAAAGGGGCAGTCGCTCGACGTGTGGTGCCCTTGCGCCGACACTCGCCCTGCGGTCGTCCTTGCGGATCGCGCCTACTCTTCTCGCGCCATCCGTGGCACCTCCGTCGTCGTGGCATCCGCGCGGCCATTCCGCAGCCCGCCGACCAGATCGGCCATCAACTGCGGCGATGTCGCGCCGGAGGCCGCCCGCCCGGTTCTGACGCTGAGACATACACGGCGCGCAATACCGTCGAGCGGTGCATCGCCCGACTCAAGCAGTGGCCGGCCTCGCCGTGCGGACGGACAAGCTCGCCATCGCTCACCAGGCCGCGCTCCACCCTGCTGCCATCCTCATCTGGACCCGGCGCTGAGCAAGGCGCCCGAAGGGTTCGTTCGTCAGGTCGGCCCGTGGACGATGAGCCGGTTTCGTTCTCCGTCAAAGATGCCGGCCAGGACGTCGGCCTCCTGCCGGTGCCCGTCGAAGAGGCCCCGCTGGTCGACGTGCAGGATCAGGACGTCGTGGCTGTCGATCACCTCGGAGATGCCCCAGGTCTCGATTGTGTCCGACCACGCGTCCAGGCTCCGGCCGAACCACTCCGGCAGCCCGCACGGCTCGCTCACAGCGTCCCAGAAGCCGTCGAGTGTCTCGATCAGCCGACCCCGCAGGTCAACGATCAGCTCGCTGTCCCCCTGGAGCAGGCCGTCGGCACTGACGTAGAGTGCGGCCGCGACTGTGGACTCCCTCGTCACAGGCGCGCAGCCAACCCTTGGGGCCGATCCTCTGGATGTCAGAGTTCACAACCTGCCACCAAACACGCACGCACCCCGCGCTGGCAGACTGAACCCATGGCAGGGACTCTGTACGCTCAGACAGTCGGCGATCCCTCGAACCCGGCTCTGATCCTCCTCCACGGCGGTGGCGCGGCGTCCCGCATGTGGAAGAAACAGCTGGCCGGCCTGTGCGAGCAGTATCACGTCATCGCCCCGGACCTGCCCGGGTTCGGCAGGTCCCCGGGACCGTTCTCGCTCCATGCGTGCGCCGCCGCGGTCGCCGACCTGATCGGCAAGTCCCAGCCGGTCCACCTGTGCGGCATGTCATTGGGAGCCCTTGTCGCCGCGCAGGTCGCCGCCGACCACCCCGCGAGGGTCAGCCGCCTGGTCCTGCAAGGCGCCTCGATCCGCCCAGCCGAGCGCGGTCGACGTGCCATCCGCTTCTATCGCTCCCGCCCCGGCTGGTGGTACATGAAAGCCGTCTCCGATCTCCACGACCGCCCGACCCTCCTGGCCATGGTCGACGCAGCAGAGGAGGCCGACATCGCCGATCTCCTTCCTCGTATCGCCGCCCCGACGCTCATCCTGTGCGGTGCGCGCGACAAGGAGTGCCTGCCGGACGCGCAACTCCTGGTCGACGCCATCCCACGCGCGTACCTCGTCGTCGTTCCCCATACCGGACACGGGATGCCGATGACGGCTGCCAAGGTGTTCAACACGATCGTCGATGGCTTCCTCGCCGACGCGTCCCCCCATGAACGGCTCACGTAGCCGCGGCGACAACTCCATGCGGTAGGTGTCTGCCCCGTTACCTTTCTCGTGGCCCCGCAAAAGGGGCGCCTGGCCCCCGGGTCCGGTATGGCTGTTTGCCCCCTGTCGAACGGATGACCTGGGG